>NZ_BBUX01000055.1:0-42697 GCF_000974725.1 Methylobacterium sp. ME121 | reverse complement strand
GCCCGATGCCGCGCGCGACCGCCTGCACGTCCGCGCCCACCGCCTCGCACAGGTCCGCGACTTCGTTGATGAACGTGATCTTCGCCGCCAGGAACGCGTTCGCCGCGTACTTGGTCAGCTCGGCGGTCCGGCGGCTCATCGCCACGATCGGGGCGGCGTTGAGGTAGAGCGGGCGGTAGATCTGCTCCATGACCGCAACGGCCCGCGGCTCATCGGTGCCGACGACGATGCGGTCGGGGCGCTTGAAGTCGGCGATGGCCGCGCCCTCGCGCAGGAACTCGGGGTTCGACACGACCGCGAACTGCGCCCCGGGGTTGGTCTCGCGGATGATGCGCTCGACCTCGTCGCCGGTGCCGACCGGCACGGTCGACTTGGTCACCACCACGGTGAAGCCGCGCAGCGCGCGCGCGATGCTCCGGGCAGCCGCGTAGACGAAGCTCAGGTCGGCGAAACCGTCGCCGCGGCGGGAGGGCGTGCCCACCGCGATGAACACCGCGTCCGCCTGCCCGACCGCCGCCTCCAGGTCGGTGATGAAGGACAGGCGATCCTGACGGACGTTCTCGGCGACGAGGGCCTCGAGGCCCGGCTCGTAGATCGGCATCCGGCCGGCATTCAGCGCGTCGATCCGGCCGCGATTGCTGTCGACGCACACGACCCTGTGGCCGAAATCCGCAAAGCACGCGCCGGAGACCAGACCGACGTAGCCCGACCCGACCATCGTGATGTTCATGGAGTCCTCGCCGCGAGCGCACCGACGCTCGGGTCTACGGCGGCCCGACGGGGCGACCAACATCATATCTTAGGCGTACGCGACTCTGCCGATCCGGCGTAGCGCCGGCGATTCGACGATACCGGCCCGAACCCGCCGCGGCCCGGCCCGCACGCGCGACCGGTCCGCGGCGGACTTCGCCATCCGGCCATGGCGGCGGCCGGGCGGCTACGCCATTCGGCTGACACGGCGCCGCCGGCCGACGATCGCGCGAACATTTCCCCGGCGCATCACCCGAATTGTCAGAGACAGGCTGCTTTTTCCCGAGCGCTTTGTCGGGGAGCGCGACCGGCTAAGATGCTAACACCGATCTATAGAACTGAACTCCCCGAAGAGTTCCGGCGGAGGAGAACCCTGTTGGCGGCGCGTTTCTACTTCGAGATCGCAAATGCCGAGGAGACGATCCACGACCTTGTGGGGGTTGAGGCTGCCGGCCTTGAGGAAGCCCTGTTCGAGGCGCGCAGCGTGATCGCCGAGATGGCGGACGAGATTACGGGAAGCGGCCAGGAGCCGCCCTGGACCCTCCTCGTGCGCAACGAGGACGGCTGGCTGGTCGGTCGGCTGCCCATCCGGAAGTGAGGGCCCGGCCGGAGCGGCCGGTGCCGCGGTGCGGGCCTTAAGATATCGTTAACGGATCGTCCGGAGGATCGGGCCTGCCCTCGAACCGTGGCAGCCATGGCCGGAATGCCCCTCTCTCAGAACGCCCCGAACGCCGCCCATCAGGCGGACGCGATGGCCGCCCAGATGGCGCTCGCCGCCCACGCGCTGCGGATGCGCGGCGATGTCGGGACGGCCGAGTCGCTCCTCGCGATGGCGCGGCACAACCGGATCCTCGGGCTCAAGCTGCGGATCGAGCAGGATCTGGCGCCGCGCCGGGACAGCGCTGGGCGTCGGGCCACCGCCGGCCGCTAGGGCCGGACCGGACGACACCGGACGGACCGCGCCTCGGAGCGGCGCGAACGGGGTGGGCGTGCCGGCGATCCGCCGCCCCTGCCGCGGCGCGGCCCCGCTGGCGGGAGCGTGCCGATCCCGGCCCGCAACGTCCCCGCGACGCCGCCCCTCGCCGCCGCGAGCCTGCCGCTGGCCGCGGGGACCCGATGCAGAATCCACACCGCCGTTCTTCGGCGCGGTTGGCGCCGAATAAAGTCCATGTTAGTGTAGAAAACTAACATCCGACAGGAAATTCAGTCGTCGTGTCGACCCCGGACGCCGGACATTCTGAGGTCAGCACGACCCTGGCGCTGGACATGGTGGGGCGCGCCTACCTGGCCCTGGCGCTGCTCTACGAGACGGCCCATCCGGGTGAGTTCGGCGACGTCCAGCAGAAGATCCGCTCGTTCGTCGAGGACAATTTCCGCATCATCCAGGAAACAAGCCGCAACGAGAGCCTGACAACCGGGACCGTTGACGGCGCCATTCACCTTGTGAACAGCGTCCTGGTCGAGGTCGAGAACAAGATCGCCACAATGATCCGGCCGACGTGGCACATGCGGGGCCAGACGAAACCTTGAACTGACGCCCTCTGATCATCGACTGTTGCAGTCGAGCCATGCCGCTCGGATAAACGGCCCCGCGCCATAGGGGATCGAAGATTGCAACGCCCCCTAACGTCGACAGTGTTAGGTGGACATGTTACCCGGCGAAAGGGGCAGCGATAAATTATCAAGCACGACGATGGGCAGCGATAATTGCGATCGAGCGGCGCGCAGTGCGGATGTCGCGCTCGAGGTTCTCGTCCGAGCCTATCACGCCCTCGCGGTCGTCTACGAGTTGTCCAGCCCCGGCGCCTACGCGGCGCTCCACGGCAAGATGATGCCCTACCTGCTGGACAGCTTCCGTCACGGGACGGCGCCGGGCGCCGTCGATCCGGACCCGGACGCGACGTTCACGACGGCCCTGGAGCGGGTCCGCAGCGCGCTGGACGACGTCCGGTCCGACGTGGCGGCCGTGCGGGCGCGCAAGGAAGACCGCGACCGCTGACGGACCGGGCCGGTCCGATGCGCCGACCCGGCTCGAGGCGCTGGCTCGAGGCGCCGGCTCAGCGCGCCGGCTCGAGGCGGCGCTCCGGCCCGAGGAGCAGGCGCGGGCCGGTCTCCCGATCGGGCGCGGGCGCCGGCACGAGGCGCCCGAGCTTGGCCGCCAGGGTCACCGACAGGATGTGGCGCCACGCCAGGGGCGTGCCGAGCAGCTCCCGCAGGGCTGCCGCGTACCCCTGGGCGCGGCGCCGGTCGAGGACGCGCCGGTGCTGCCAGCGCTTCGCCGTCGCGGCGCGGTGGGCCCTGAGAGCCGCCCGGGCCTCCGGGCCGAGACCCGGCCGGGCCAGCACAGCGTCGTCGAAGGCCAGCATCGCCCCGAGGTCGTCGGTCCGGTGCTGCGCGCTCAGCGAGTTCGACCGCTCGACCGCCACGTAGCCGCAGGGCGCCGTCACGGCGAACACCGCCCCGGCCGCCAGCGCCTCGACGTAGAGGGCGTAATCCTCCCCGAGCCGCAGCCGCGGATCGTAGCGCAGCCCCTGCCGGTCCAGGAAACCCCGCCGCATGATCGGCTTCAGGAAGCCGAGTTCGCGCCGGCTCGCGCCGGGGCGGGCGATGTTGCCGGTCACGAAGGTCGCGAGGGTGAGCCGCTGCGGCCGTCCCGGTCCGGTGACGAGGCCGGCGGCGGAGGCGGCCTCACGGCCGCGGACCATGACGATGTCGTCGGCGATCAGATCCCAGGTCCGGGGCGCGGACAGGAGCCGGCCGAGCCGGCCGTCGAGGAAGTAGTCGTCGGCGTCGAGAATGCAGAGCAGCGGGGCCCGGGCCGCCGTGATGGCGCGGTTCCGGGCCTCGGCGGGCCCGACATTCTCGGCGAGCCGGATCACCTGCAGGCGGCCCGACCCGTCGTCGGCCGCCGCGGCGGCCGCGCCGGTCGCGTCCGAGGAGGCGTCGTCCACGACGATGACCTCGGCGACCTCCGGCTGCCGGAGCGCCGAGGCGACGGCGGTCCCGATCGTGTCCGCGGCGTCCCGCGCGGCGACGATGACGCAGACCTCCGGGACGGGGGACGAGGCCTCTAAGCTGCGCACCGGACGACTCCGCGACTCTCCGGCCGGTCCGCGCCGCGGCCGGTCCGTCGGCACGGTAGGGCGACCCCGGCGGGGCGCGCGAGATCGTCCGAAAGGAGGGGGCCGGCCCGGGCCGGATCGTCCGAATGATCGCCGGCCGGCATTGCCCCCGCCGTTACGATGCGCGCCGCCGCGATCCTGCGGCGACTGGTTTGAGGACGTGCGCATGACGATCTGGTCCGCCCCGGGCCGCCGCCTCTGCGTGGCGGCGACGCTTCTCCTGCAGGCCTACCCCGCGAGCGCGGGCGAGACAGCCGCGCCGCCGGCCGCCGCTCCGGCCGCCCAGGGCGGCCCATCCTTCGTGGAGCTCTTCAGCAGCCTGAACGACCGCCGCTGGTACGTCTCGGACGGCTGGGTCAACGGCGACTGGCAGGGCTGCACGTGGTCGAAGCACCGCGCCCGGATCGCGACGCCCGGCGCTCTCTCGCTGTCCCTGACGGACATCACCTACAAGGAGCGCCCGTTCAGCTGCGCCGAGATCCAGACCCGCGAGCGCTACGGCTACGGCACCTACGAAGTCCGGATGCGGGCCGGGGCCGGGTCCGGCATGGTCTCGGCGTTCTTCACCTATAACGGCCCCGAGAACGGCGACCGGCGGACGAACGACGAGATCGATTTCGAGTGGCTCGGCAAGGACACGAGCAAGGTCCAGCTCAACTACTTCGTCGGCGGCGTCGGCGAGCATGTCAGCCTCGACGCCCTCGGCTTCGACGCCGCGACCACCACCGCGGACTACGCCTTCGAGTGGCTGCCCGACCGCCTGCGCTGGTACGTCAACGGGCGCCTGCTGCGCGAGGTCATCGGCACGCCCGACCGGCCGATCCCGTCGCACCCGAGCAAGATCATGCTCAGCGTCTGGTCGGGACAGGGCCCGGACTTCGCCTCCTGGCTCGGACCGACGGAGTACTCGGGACAGCCGGTCACCGCGCTGTTCGAGCGGGTCGCGTTCACCCGGATGGGCGATCCGTGCGGCTTCAAGGAATCGATCGTCTGCCGCTAGCCGCGCCGGCGGGCGGACGCCGCACCGGAGACCGCCCCTGACATCGACCCGGACATCGCGCCGGACATCGCCCCGCACACGGCTCCGCACAGGCCCCCGCACACCGGAACCGAGACCGGGCGGGGCTAAATCTTAACGTCTCCGCGGCAGGCTGGGCCCTCGAACGCGCCCGGAGCCACGCGATGCATTGGTCGAGCCTCGTCATCGCCGCGTACGCCGCCGGCTTCGTGGAGTTCTGGCGCCTCTGCCTTCAGGCGCCGGCCGCCGAGGAGGATCCGGCCTGACGTGCCCGCGTCGCCGCGCCGGGCCGCGCTGGGCCGGGGCGGTTCAGCGCTCGTTGGCGATCGGCCGCAGCAGGGCGCCGAGCAGGAAGGCCAGCTGTCCGCAGATCAGCAGCGCCGTGCCGCGCCGCAGGCACGCGCCGGCGCTCAGGTTGTAGACGACGAGGCCGTAGCCGACCTCGGCCGCCACGATCGGGACGAAGACCAGCAGACGCCAGACCGAGCCGAAGCGGCCCAGCATCACGCCCAGCAGGGCGTTGAGCATCATGCCCTTCATCGGTGCGCTCCGCGGCGGGCGCGGCGTGGCCGCCCGGTCATGGCGCTAGCGGCTGCCGCGCTGGCACAACACGGCCGGGACCGTCTTGAACAGGATGGCGAGGTCGCGGGTGAGGCTCCACTGACTGGCATAGGCGCAATCCAGGGCGACGCGCTCGGCGTAGCCGGTATCGCTGCGTCCGGAGACCTGCCACAGGCCGGTCAGCCCCGGCGGGACGGAGAAGCAGGCGGTGAAGTCGGCGCCGTAGCGGACGACCTCGGCCTGGACGATCGGCCGCGGTCCCACGAGGCTCATCTCGCCGCGCAGCACGTTCCAGAGCTGCGGCAGCTCGTCGAGGGAGGTCTTGCGCAGGACGTGGCCGAGCGCCGTCACGCGGGGATCGTGGGTGAGCTTGAAGGACGCCTCCCACTCGGCCCGGGCCTCGGGATTCTCGGCGAAATGCCGCGCCAGCACCGCGTCGCCGTCCGCGACCATGGACCGGAACTTCAGGCATCCGAAGGGGCGCCCGTACCGGCCGAGGCGCTTGTGGCGGAAGATCGGCGACCGGCCGTCGCTGCCCCAGATCAGCAGTGCGATGAACAGCAGCAGGGGCAGCAGCAGGAACAGCGCCGTCAGCGCGATGCTCGCGTCGAGGACGCGCTTCATCGCCCAGCTCACCCGGAGGCCGGGGCCGGCCTGCCGCGGGGCCGGCAATGTCTTGACCAACGCGTCGTTCAGCGTCTCGACCATTTCCTGCGGCGTCGACGACTCGATCGGCGTCGGGGTCCCAGCCGGGCGCAACATGTCGGCTCCTTGACTCGGGGCGAGACGGGGTCGGAACTTGCGGAGCGACGGGCGCAGCCGGCCGGTCCGGCCAGCGTCGCCGCAGCCGGCTTCGGCGGCTCTCGGCCGGTCCGAAGGGGCGTCGATCGCAGGCAAAACCCTTGCGACAACACTGGGCCCACGACAGGTTCGGCAACAAGACGGCCGCCGATCCATCAATGGAGGTAAGGCGTTGCTGGTCGTGCTGGTCTTCGCTGCGCTGATTGGAGGAGCGATCGGCTTCGCGGTTGTTCTACCGAAGGGTTTCCTGCTCGCGGTGCTCTCCGCCCAGGCTGGGGCGGCCGTCGCCGTCGGCCTCGTCGTCCTGCTCACCCGGCGCCGCTGACGGCCCTGCGGGGCGGCGGACCGCTTTCGGGGAGGTCCGGTCCGCCGATCGAGGTAGGGGCTCCCGCGCGGGGCCCGGTCTAAGGCGGGGTGTCCGGCCCTCCCGGCCGGACCCGACCGCGCGGGCGCGTTCTGCCCCGGCACGGTCGATCACCGGACGGGACGCGCCGTGGCCCCTTCAGAGCGCCGCATCAACGGGTTCGACGGCCTGCGGGCCCTGGCGTTCCTGATGGTCTTCGTCAGCCACAAGGCGCCGAGCCCGAGGACCGAGGCCCTCGGCACGACCGGCGTGTGGCTGTTCTTCGTCCTGAGCGGCTTCCTGATCGTCCGGATCCTCGCCGCCGCCCGCACGGCCGTGGAGGCGGGCGCGTCGACGCCGCTCGGCAGCCTCGGGCTGTTCTACCGGAACCGCCTGGCCCGGATCGTGCCGGTCTACTACGTCTTCCTGTTCGTGCTCTACACGGTCCGGCCCGGCGATCCGGCCAGTCTCGGCGACGAGGCGTTCAAGCTCGCGACGTGGTTCTACGTCACGAACATCTACATCGAGCAGAACGGCTGGGGGACCGAGCTCGGCCATCTCTGGAGTCTCGCCGTCGAGCAGCAATTCTACCTTCTGTTCGCGCCGGCGGCCCTGTTCCTGCCGCGGCGCCATCTCGGCGCGCTGTGCTGGCTCCTGGTCGGGATCAGCGTCCTGATGCACGGCGCCCTGTTGTGGGCGGGCGCCGCGCCGCGGTGCTTCGACGTCGACACCCTCGCCAATCTCGGGCTGATCGCGCTGGGCGGTCTCGCCGGCCTGCGCACCCGGCCGCTCCCGGCCTGGCTCGCCCGCGACGCCGCCCTGGCCGGCGTGCTGATCCTGTTCGTGACCCTGCCGCTCCTGATCGCGCCGACCGGCTGGTGGCTGATTCTCGGCCGCCTCAGCGGCGTCCTGGCGGCGCTGCTGCTGCTGCAGGTGATCCAGCTGCGGGACGGCCGCGCGGTCGCCCTCCTGGAGATCCCGTGGCTGCGCCGGATCGGCGTGATCAGCTACGCCGCCTACCTGTTCCACGTGCCGCTCCACGCGGAGCGGGTGCTGGCCCTCGTCGGCATCGACGTCGCCGGACCGCGCTCGGTCTCCATGGCGCTCGACCTGCTGCTGACGCTGCTGCTGGCGGACCTGTCGTGGCGGCTCCTGGAGCGGCCGGCCCGTCGCCTGCTGCGGGCCCCGCGCCGGCGGGTCGGCGCCTCCGCCCTGGTCAGTCCGTAATCCCGTCGCGCAGCGACCGGGACCGCCCTCCGGCTCAGCCCTTGATCGGCAGACGGCCGACCTCCGCTCCGGTGGCGTCGCGCACGACGAGCGTCCACGCGCCGCCCGGTCCCGCGGCCTCCAGTTCACCCGCCATTTCGTCGATCACGCTGCGGGCCTCCGCCAGCGCCTCGGACAAGTCCTCGGCTTCCACGCCCTGGGCGTCGCGGATCGTCTCCTCGCCGTTCTCGATGTCGAAATAGAAGCGACTGGGCACTCATCTCCTCCCTGAATGCTGCCCTCGGGAGGGCCCTCGGATACTACCTACGTAGTTCGCCCACGTCCGACAATGCTCAGTAGGAGACATAAACCTTAACAAACACCAAAACTGTTTTCGTTGGTTGCGTTGCAATAATGTCGAGATTCCAGCCAAATAATCCATTATAGGTATCGCCGATCACCCTTCCGGCCGCTTCGGCGATGGCGGCGCGCGGTGACGGGCCTCAGGGGCGTTCGGCATGGCAGCCTCCGGCGATTCGAGCCTCGAAAAAGATTCTCCCGCCACGGCGGCGAGAAAACAAAGATTGCGCGCCCACGTCCGGGCGATTCTGGCGAAGGGCCTCACCGTCCGGAATTCCCGCGCCGCCGGCGACACGGCCTCCGACGAACGCTGACCGCGGCCGGCCGCCGGGGCCATCCCCCGCAATGGGAGGGGATGGCCGCCGCCCTACGCCCTTTGAGCGTCGTGCACCCGGATCGCTTCCGGCCAAAGTCGGGGGCGGTCTCGGAGGCCGCGCCCGGCGGCCCAGGAAGCGCGATGGCGGATCAACTCTTGTCCGATGCTCGGGGCACGTTCGTGGACGTCTCGTTCATCATGGCCGCGCACGATGCGGCGCCGTGGATCGCGACGGCCGTCCGCTCCGCCCTGGCCCAGACCGGCGTCGCCGTCGAGGTCGTGGCGGTCGATGACGGCTCGCGGGACGGGACCGCCTCCGTGCTGGCGCGCCTGGCGGAGGCCGACCCGCGGGTCCGCGTGATTCCCCTCGCCGAGGCCGGGCCGGGCGCCCCCCGGGGCCCGTCGAGCGCCCGGAACGCGGCCCTGAACGCCGCCCGGGGCCGCTGGATCGCGATCCTCGACGCCGACGACCTGATCCTGCCCGACCGCACCCGGACCCTGCTCGATCTCGCGCTCGCGGCGGATGCCGACATCGTCGCCGACAACCCGATCCCGTTCACCGACATGTTCGACCCGCAGGGGCCGGGCATGCTGGATGGCGGCCGGGAGCCGTACCTGTTCGAGATCGATCTCGCCAAGTACATCACCAGCAACCACATACTCAGCCGGGTCACCAAGCTGGGCTACCTCAAGCCCATGATGCGCGCCGAGATCCTGCGCCGGCACGGCATCCGGTACGACGAGGGCGTCCGGATCGGCGAGGATTTCCTGCTGTGCCTGGAAGCCCTCGCGGCCGGGGCGCGGTTCGTGGTCACCACCTATGCCGGTTACGGCTATCGGCGCGGACCGACCTCCCTGTCGCACCGGCTGCGCCAGGGCGACATCGCGCGCCTCGACGCGGCCTTCGCGGCCCGGACCGAGCGTGGCCGCCTCGCGGAGGCCCGGTCGCGGTCCGCCGAAGTCCGCCACGGCAGCCGCGCCTACCGAGACGGCCTCGCGATGACGCGGCTGATCGCCCAGGTCATCGAGGCGGCCCAGGCCGGGCGGTGGCTCGCGGGCACCGTGCTGGCGCTTCGGCATCCGCCGATCTGGCGGTTCCTGGCCGCGACGCTGCTGGAGGCGGCGGGCAAGCGCCTGCGGCCGCGGCCGCACGCCCTCCCGATCGGACAGAGGTAAGACGATGCGCCTGTGCATCTGCATCTGCACCTGCGAGCGGCCCGTCGGGCTGGCGCGCCTGCTCAAGGCCCTGGACCAGCAGCGGCTCGGCAGCCTCGCCGAGACCGCCCTGCGCATCCTGATCATCGACAACGGGCGCGGCCGCGCCGCCGTCCCGGTGGTTGAGGCCTACCGGGCGACCGGCCGCTTTCCGGTCACCTACGTCCGGGAGGAGACCCGCGGCCTCGCCGCGGTCCGCAACCGGAGCCTCGCGGAGGCCTCCGCGGCCGGCGCGGACTGGGTCGCGCTGATCGACGACGACGAGTTCCCCGACCGCGACTGGCTCCGCAACCTGCTCGAGACCGCCCTCGCCGCGGGCGTCGCGGCCTGCGTCGGGCCGGTCGTGCCGTTCTTCGACCGGGTTCCGCCCGCCTGGGCGGCCGCCGGGGGCTTCTTCGCCAAGCGCCTGCCGGTCCGCGACGGCTTCGTGGAGGACGGCTACACCGCCAACGCGCTCCTGGACCTGCGGGTGATCCGGGCGCTGGGCCTGTCCTTCGACATGCGCTTCAACACCATGGGCGGCGAGGACACGTTCTTCTTCCGGACGCTGATGCTCGCCGGGCACCGGATCGCCTGGGCCGAGAGGGCCCTGGTCTACGACAGCATCCCGACGCACCGGATGCGGGTGCGCTGGCTGCTGGCCCGCTGGTACCGCAGCGGCAGCGTCGAGGCCTATCTCGGCCGGCTCCGCCCGGAGACGGTGAGCGGCCGGCTCGCCAACGCGGGCCGCGGCTTCGCGCGCCTCGCCGGCGGCCTGCTGCGGCTCGGGGTCGCCGGCCTGTCCCTCAGGCCGGCGACCCTGATCGGCGGCGGCTACACGCTGTGCCGGGGAGCCGGCCTGCTCGCGGCCGTGATCGGCCTGAGCTACCGGGAGTACCACCCGTCGCGCTACCGCTAGCCGCGCCTACCGGGTCGCGAACGCGATGCTGAGCGACGCCTTGGCGACGAGGCCCGGGCTCGCCAGCGCGTCGTTGTACGCGCGGTAGCGCCGGTCGAGGACGTTCTGGACGGCGACGTCCGCGGTGATCCGGTCGGTGACCGCGCAGGTGGCGAAGAGGTCCACCAGCCCGTAGGCCTTGGTGGCCCGGCTCCGGGCGGCGGCGGGCAGGTCGGTGCGGGCCTCCACCAGGGTCAGGCGCGTGCCCACGACGAGCCGGTCGGCGAGGAAGCGCAGGCCCAGCGTCGTGCCGATCCGGTCCGGCGGCACCGTGAGCAGGCTCTCGCGGGTGGCGCGGTCGCGGCCGTCGACGTGGGTGGCGGCGAGCGACACGAAGCCCCGGCCCCAGTCGTAGGTCCCCTCCAGCTCCGCGCCCGACAGGTCGGCCCGGGCGACGTTCCGGTACTGGTAGGACCGGGCCGGGATCACGCAGGGGAAGCGCCCGGGCCGGGCGGCGCAGATCGAGGCCGGGACGCCGGGAATCGCCGGGACGTAGTAGGCCGGCCCGACCGCCTGCATGTCGATGAAGCCGTCGACCGCCGTGTCGAACAGCGCGAGCTTGGCCCGCAGCGCGTCCTCCGGCCCCACCACCCCGTCGGCGCGCAGGTTGGCGCCGCCCTCGACGGTGCGGGCCACCTCCGGCCGCAGGGCCGGATTCGGCAGGATCGCGAAGGCCGGGAACGGGTGGATGCCCTCCATCAGCGTCTCGGTGATCGTGGGCGCGCGGTAGCCCTCGGCATAGGTCCCGTAGAGTTCGAGGCCGCCGACCGGCGCGACGCCGACCGTGATCTTCGGCGAGACCCGCGCGCCGCGCGCGCGATAGGCCCCGCCGTCGAGCCGGTAGCCGTCGTGCCGGAGCGCGCCGACGATGCGCAGCCACGGCGCGGCGCGGATCTCGTCCTGGAGGAAGGCGCCGGCCAGCTCCCGCCGTCCCGACGGCGTGAAGGCCGCGCCGAAGCCGCCGGCCTGGTCGGTGGTCCGGACGCGATTCGCCACGCCGTCGCCGCCGAGCGTGAGCGCGTGCGCGACCGGGCCGGTCTCGAACCGGGCGGTGTTGTGGGCGTCGAAGCCCGCGGTGGCGAGGTCGTAGGTCAGGCGGTCGCCGGCCCGGGTGCCGAGCCGGCCGTAGAGACCGCGCGGCGAGTCCTGCAGGAAGGTCAGCGCGTCGCGGGTCGTGGTCGCGTAGCCGTCGAGGCTGAGGTCGACGAGCGGCACGTCCGGTCGGGCGAATCGGTAGCCGAAGGTGACGGTGTCGGCCTGCACGGCGTTGGCGAAGCGGGCCCCCGCGCCGGTATCGCCGCCGTTGACGAAGGCGAATCGCTGCAGGAGCGCCGTGGCGTGGAGCGCGGGCCCCTCGGCCGGCCGGAGGGTGAGCTTGGCGAGGCCCGCGTTCAGCTCGCTGCCGGTGTCGGGCACCGGCAGGCCGGCACCGTCGCGATAGGGCGCGGTGTCGCGGAAGACGAACTGCCCGAACACGTCCGCGGCGGTGCCGATGCGGGCGCCGAGCGCCGAGCTGTTCACGAAGCGCTGGCCGTTCGTGCCGAAGCCCTGCTTCTGCACGAAGCCGGTACTCTCGTCGGGAGCCAGGATGTCGTCGATCGACCGGGTGCGGAACGCCGCGACGCCCCCGATGGCGCCGGAGCCGTAGACCGTCGCCGTCGGCCCGCGGGTGACGTCGACGCCGCCGACGAGCTCGGGATCGAGGTAGAACACGCCGTTGGCCCCGTGGCCCGAGACCTGGAAATCCTGCCGGGCCCCGTCGACCAGGACGTTCACCCGGCCGAAATCCTGGAGGCCGCGGATGTTGATCGCCTGCGCCGGGTCGTTCCGGTTCTCCTGGGTGATCACGCCGGGCACGTCGCGCAGCACCTCGGACAGGCGCCCGGGCTGGAGACGGTCGAGCGCGGCCCGCGGGACGACGCTCGTGCCCGCCAGGGCGTCGACGGCCGGGACGGCGGTCTTGGTCGCGGTGACCGACAGGGTGTCGAGGCCGATCGCGGGCTCGGGGAGCGCGGCCTGGCCGGCCTCCTCCGCCCGGGCGCCCGGCAGGGTCGCCAGCACGACGCCGAGGGCGACGAGCGCCCGGTGAGAAGCATAAGGCATGATGACAGCCGCCCGCACACAGTCGTTCCAGAGAGCTGGCTGGCGGATGGCTGGCTTGCTGAAGATTGTCTCGCCGATCGCGACAGAGATGTGCAACCGGCATTTCCGGGATTGCTGGCCCGCGCGCCGCGCATTGCCTGCCCGCGCGGGCCGGACGCCGCCCGGGAGCCGCGAAGTCCGATCAGTCCCGCGCGCGACCGGCCGCACCCCGGTGCGGCAGCAGGAAGGGCTGGCCGCCCGCGGGCACCCGCCCGACCGGCCAGCGGACGCCGAAGACCCCGGCGATCAGGTCGTCGGTCAGGACCTCGGCCGGCCGCCCGCCGGCGACCAGCCGGCCGCCGTCGAGGACCAGCAGCCGGTCGGCGTAGGCGGCCGCGAGGTTGAGGTCGTGGAGGATCGCCACCACGGCGACGCCGGTCGCCGCCAGCCCGGCGGCGGCGTCGAGCAGCGCGCCCTGGTGCCGGAGGTCGAGGCTCGCGGTCGGCTCGTCGAGGAACAGCACCTGCCGGTCCGCGACCGTGCGGCCGGCCTCCAGCTGGCAGAGCACCCGGGCGAACTGCACCCGCGCCTGCTCCCCGCCCGAGAGGGTCGGGTAGGCCCGGTCGGCGAGATGCGCCACGTCGGCCCGCGCGAGGGCCCGCGCCAGGATCGCCGCCCGGTCGCGGGCCCCGAGGCCCCGGCCGATGCCGTCGAGGCCGATCCGGGCGACCTCGGCCGCCGCGAACGGGAAGGCGAGGCGCGCCGCCTGCGGCAGCACCGCCCGCATCGCGGCGAGCCGCCAGGGCGGGATCGTCGCCACGGGCGCGCCGTCATAGGCGACGGTGCCGCTCGTGGGCCGCAGGGCGCCGCTGAGCAGGCCGACGAGGGTCGACTTGCCGGCCCCGTTCGGGCCGACGATCACCTGCAGGCTGCCGGCCTCCACCGCCAGGGAGACGTCGCGCACGAGCGCGCGCCCCGCCACCGTGACGGTCAGGTCGCGGGCCGCGAGCAGGGCCGGATCAGGCATGGTCAGACATCGTCAGACATCGTCAGACATCGTCAGACATCGTCCACCCGCACCCGGCCGAGGAGCAGCCACAGGAAGACCGGCGCGCCGACCAGCGCGGTGACGATCCCGATCGGCAGCTCGGCGGGCGCGGCGACGAGGCGCGCCACCACGTCGGCGAGCACCAGGAAAGCGCCGCCGAGAAGCGCTGCGGCCGGCAGCAGCAGCCGGTGCCCCGGGCCGATCAGCAGCCGCAGGGCGTGCGGCACCACGAGGCCGACGAAGCCGATCACCCCCGCCGCCGCCACGCTGGCGCCGACCGCCACCGCCACCAGCACGATGCAGGCGCGCTTCAGCCGCTCCACCGGGACGCCGAGATGGAAGGCCTCGGCCTCGCCGAGGACGAGCGCGTTCAGGCCGCGGCCCAGGAGCGGGACCGCGGCCAGCACCGGCAGGATCAGCGGCGCCGAGGCCGCGACCTTGGACCAGGTGGCGCCGCCGAGGCTGCCCAGCGACCAGAAGGCGAGATCGCGCAGTTGCCGGTCGTC
Source organism: Methylobacterium sp. ME121 (assembly GCF_000974725.1). NCBI lineage: Bacteria > Pseudomonadati > Pseudomonadota > Alphaproteobacteria > Hyphomicrobiales > Methylobacteriaceae > Methylobacterium > Methylobacterium sp. ME121. The sequence goes on along the minus strand of NZ_BBUX01000055.1, from coordinate 28,432 downwards.
GCTGACGAAGGTCAGCAGGCCGGTCAGCGCGCCGCTCAGCGCCCCCAGCGCGATCCCCGCGAGCAGCATCGTCGCCACCGCGGTGCGCCCGGACCGGGTCGCGAGGGCGTAGAGGATGAGGGTCGCGCACAGGCCGCCGAGGAAGGCCCCGGCCGGCAGCGCGGCGTAGGGCAGCGGTCCCGGGACACCCAGGCGGGCGAGGATCCGGTCGCCGAGCACGATGATGACCGCGGCGGCGAGCCCCGCCCCCGACGAGACCCCGACCAGCGCCGGGTCGGCCAGGGGGTTGCGGAACAGCCCCTGCATCAGCGCTCCGGAGACCGCCAGCCCGGCCCCGACCAGCAGCCCCAGCAGGGTGCGGGGCAGGCGGATCGAGAGGATCACCAGCGCGTCCCGGGCGCGGGCCGGATCGCTCCCCTCCCCGGTCAGGGCCGCGAGGACCCGCTCCGGCGGGATGCGGATCGCCCCGAGGCTCACGGAGAGCAGGGCGGCGGCGAGCACCAGGGCCGCCAGGATGCCCAGCACCCAGGGCGCCGCGGACCGGCGGCTCACGCGCCCCGCCCGCCGCGGCGCGGCTCAGTCACGCGGCAGGTCCGGGTAGAGCGCCCGCATCAGGTCGGTGGCGGCCTCGGGCGTGCGCGGCCCGAAGCCGAGGAGGTAGAGGCCGTCCATGGCCACCAGCCGGCCCTGCGCCGCCGCCGGCGTCTGGCCGAGGGCCGTGCCGGGGGCGAAGATGCTCTCGGGCCTCGGCGGCTCGGGGCCGTTCTGCATCATCACCACCGCGTCGGGGGCGGCGGCCACGATAGCCTCGTCGGTCATCGGCTTGAAGCCGTCCAGGCCCGCCGCCGCGTTGGCGATGCCCGCCAGGGTCAGGATGCCGTCCGCCGAGGAGCCGGTGCCGCCGACGACGGTCCGGCCGCCCTGGACCGACAGGACGACGAGGGCCCGGGCCGTCCGGGCGATCCGGGCGCGCCGGACCGCGAGGTCGGCGAAACGGGTGCGGACCTCGGCCTCGAGGGTCTCGGCCTCCCGCTCCAGGCCCGCGAGGCGCCCGACCGTCTCGATCTTGTCCAGCACGCCCTCGGGGCTCGGCGGCTCCGTCACCGTCTCGACGCGCAGCCCGGCCTCGCGCAGCTGCGTCAGGACCGCGGGCGGCCCGGCCCCCTCGGCGGCGATGATCAGGTCGGGCTGCTGCGCGAGCAGGCCCTCGGCCGAGAGCGCCCGCAGGTAGCCGACATTCGGCTTCTCGCGCAGCGCCTCGGGCGGGTAGAGGCTGGTCGTGTCGACCGCGACGATCCGGCCGCCGGCGCCGAGGCGGTAGAGGATCTCGGTGACGGCCCCGCCCAGGGCGGCGATGCGGGTGGCCGCCTGCGCGGCGGCGGTGCGCGGAGCGAGCGCCCCGGCCGCGGCGGCGGCCAGGAGGGCGCGGCGCGACAGAAGGCCGGGTGCGCTCATTTGGTCAGGATCAGCTTGTCGCTGGCGGTCACCCGCAGGCGATAGGCGTGGTCGCCGTGGCGGATGACGATCTCGCGGCGCCCCTGCAGGAGGCGCGCGGAGCCGATCTCGCCCGCCACCTCGGACCGCGGAACCGGCTGGGCCGCGCCGGGCCCGGCGCAGGTGCCGGCCGGAACGCCGCGCTGCCCTTCTCTTTCGGCACACAACATGGACCGATCGCTCCAGATCTGTTCTTTGTAAATTTTCAAATGAGAGAATGGTATCGACAGAAAGGCAGCGTAACGGCAATTGATCGCGGGCGCCACCCCGCCGAGAGGTGGCGGTTTTACTTGAGACATCAGCGGTGAAAAGCGGGCGATATCGCTGTTCGGCCACGGAGATCGTCGCGCGCGCGCCCGCGGCCGATTCCGAGAGGCGGACATTGGTACAGACGGCGTCCGCAGCGCAGGCGGATCGCGCGACGGCGCGGCCGGCCGCACGGCTCCATCGAGGTGCCCGCCGCGCGGCCGCGACGCCTCTCCCGGGCCCGGGCATGGCGCGGGCCGGATCGCCGGCCCGAGGATCGCCGGCCCGACGCCGCTGTTGGATCGATCGATGCGCCGCCGGGCTCGCCGGTCCCGGACACGGCGCCGGATAACGGGCCGCCTCAGGCGGCCGCCGCCGCTCCGTTCTGGGGAAACCGGAACGCCACCAGGGTCATGTCGTCCCGCCGGGTCTCGGCGCCGCGATAGGCGTCGAGGTCGGCCTCGAGGGCGGCGGCCTGGGCGGCGAGGGGCAGGTCGGCGTGGCGCAGGAGGCTGTCGGCCACGCCGCGCTGGCCGAGGAGCCGCGGCGCCCGGTCCGGCGCCGCGCGGCCCATCTGATCGGTGATGCCGTCCGTCATCAGGTAGAAGGTGGCGCCCGCCACCGGAACGGCGATGTCCGCGATGACGTCCTCCCGCTGGCCCGCCCGGGCGGGGCGCGGGTAGCCGAGACCCCGGCGGCCGCCGCGGACGCGCTCGGCCACGCCGTCCCGGACCACCGTGAGCGACAGGCCGGCGCCGGCGAAGTGCAGGGTTCCGGCCGCGCGGTCCCAGACGCACAGGCCGCAATCGAGCCCGTCATCCGATTCGGCGCCGCGGCCGTCCTGTCGGAGCTGCGTGCGGACCATCGCGTCGAGTCCGGCGAGGATCGCGGCCGGCGCGCGCAGGCCGCCCTCGTGCAGCAGCCGGTCGAGGGCGGTCGCGACGATCAGGGTCAGGAACGCGCCGGGCACGCCGTGGCCGGTGCAGTCGGCCACGGCGATCACGCAGAGGCCGTCGATCTCCTCCAGCCAGAAATAGTCGCCGCCGACGACGTGGAGCGGTTCCCACAGCACCGCGACCTCGACCCCGGCGCCCGCCAGGGCGTTCCGGTCCGGCAGCACCGAATCCTGGATGCGCCGGGCGTAGCCGATGCTCTCGATCACTTGGCGGTTGGCGCGCTCCAGCCTGTCGTGGGCCTGCTCCAGCTCGACGAGGAGCTGCTTGGCGGCGTCGCCGCTCCGCAGGCCCTCGACCATGCGGTTGAAGGCCTGGCTGATGACGTCGATCTCGTTGCTCGGCCGGTAGGCGCCCCCGAGGTCCACGGTCGTCCAGCGCTTGTGCTCGATCTCCCGCATCGCGAGCAGCAGCCGCATCAGCGGCGCCATGACGTGGCGGCGCACGGTGGCGTGCAGGGTGATCACGAAGGCGATCATCAGCCCGACGCTGGCGCCGAGGGCGAGCATCACCTGCCACGCCGCGTTGTCCCGCAGCGCCTTCGTGGAGACCGTGACGGTCAGGCTGCCCGCCGGGCCGGCGCGGCCGGGCACCGACAGGTCGGCCTGGGCCGAGAGGGTGGACCAGCCCCGCGCCGGAGGCGCCGCGCCCGCTGACCCGACGACGTGGCCCGCGGCGTCGCGCAGGACGGCGTGGGCGAAATCGGGCTCGGCGGCCAGGGCCTTGAGCGGGCCGTCGTAGGCGTCCGGGTCGCGCGCCCAGTCGGGCCGCGCGATCGCCGCGGCGGTGAGCCGGGCGAGGAGATGCGCCCGGTCGCCGTACAGGCGGAGCTGGTCGGTGTAGGTCACCCAGGCGATCCCGAGCTGGGTCAGCAGCAGGAGGGCGCCGATCACCGGGTAGATGCGCAGGAACAGGGTGTGGGACAGGCTGTCGAGGTCGCGGCCCCGGGCCGCCCCGCGCAGGGCGCCGGGCTTCATCAGCTCGTCCGCGGGCGCCCCCGCGGCCAGCACGTCGGCGAAGCCGCGCTTCGACAGGGGGTCGCCCCGGCGGATCGGGCCGGCCCCGCGCAGGCCGCCCGCGCGCCCGGCGCCGCCGGCGGCCGGGACGGGGTCGATGTCGGCGAAGCCGAGCTGCGCCAGGGCGTCGCCGGTCCGCAGCGGTCTCGCGCCGCGGATCCCCCCGACGGGACGCGGGCTGTCCAGGGCCGTGTCAGGTCCGCTCACGCGACGTCACTCCGTGTCACAGCGGTTGCGCGCATGCGCCGGGCGGCACCTCAGGTCAGGGACGCGCCCGGCTCCGCCGCGCAGCGCACGCAGTCGCGGCCGGCGTGCTTGGCGGCGTAGAGCGCCGCGTCGGCCCGCCGGAGCGTCGCCGACATCGACTCGCTCGGGCCGAACGCCGCGAGGCCGATGCTCACCGAGATCGGCAGCGGCCCGTGCTCCAGGCGCACGGGCCGCTGCGCCACCGCGCGGCGGAGCTGCTCCGCGATGGCCTGCGCCTCGGCCAGCACGGTGCCGGTGACGAGGATGGCGAATTCCTCGCCGCCCATGCGGCCGATCACGTCGACCGCGCGCAGGCTGTCGCGGCAGGTCTCGACGAAGGCCTTGAGGACCGTGTCGCCGGCGCTGTGGCCGTAGCGGTCGTTGATCTGCTTGAAGCGGTCGAGGTCGAGCATCAGCACGCTGGAGGGCGTGTCGCCCGACTGGGTCCGGGCCCAGACCTCCTCGCAGATCTGCAGGAAGCGGCGGCGGGACAGGGCGTCGGTGAGGTGGTCGGTGTCGGCGAGGCGGCGGAGCTCGGCCTCGAGGCGCGCCCGGTGCTCGATCTCCGCCGAGAGGGCGTCGTTGAGGTGGCGCAGGGCGCGCTGCTGCTCGGCGAGCCGCTGGTTGGCCCGGTGCAGGTCGAGCTGCATCCGGTCGCTCAGCCGCACCAGCCGGCGCTGCTCGTGGTAGCTGCGCCGGTAGGCGCCGGCGAGCTCCCGCACCCCGTCGCCGACCTCGGCGAGGCGGGCCAGCATCACCTCGGACCGGCCGAGGACGGCCTCCTCGGTGTCGAACAGGCTGAAGGCGTCCGCCGGCTCGGACAGGAGATCGTGGGCCGGCGCCCGGTGCGGGCTCACGCGGGGACGCTCGCGATCATCTCGAACCGGGCATGCGCGAAATCGGCCGCGAAATCCTCGCCGGCCTCCTGGATCACGTCGTCGTCGGCGCCGAACATCCAGCGGATCGTCACCGGGCGCCCCTCGGCGGCGGCGTCCTCCAGGGGCATGAACAGGTTCATCAGCGCCTTGGCGCTCGACGAGTTGAAGTAGGCGAGCGCGACGTCGAAGGTGATCGGGCTCGCCTCGGTCGCCGCGAGGTGGCCGCGCAGGGCCTGCAGCAGCGGGCCGAAGAACGCGGCGGCGTCCTCCGGGTAGGATTCGCCGCGCAGGACGAGCCGCCCCGACGCGAAGTCGAAATCGACCTCGGGCGAGCGCTCGGTCCGGGGCAGCGTGATGCGGTCCATGTCCGTGCGATCCTCAGATGAAGGCCTTGAGGCAGAACAGGCTGCGCTCCGCGCCCAGATCCTGGAAGTCGTATTCGACAGGGGCGCTCGACCGGCGGGCGATCTCGATCAGTCCGATGCTCCCGCCGAGGCTGCCCTCGTCCGGCGGCTGGCGCAGCTTCTCGCGGTAGACCTTCTTGAGTTCGTCGCTCGACAGGGTGGCGATCTCGTCGAGCCGCTCGCGCAGCCGCGGGACCTCGGTCTTGCCGACCTCGTTGCCGCAGACCACGAAGAACCGGCCCGCCTCGGTGCCGACCGCGATCATGCCGGCGCTGACCCGGGCGGGTCCCGGCGGCTCGGCGGGCGCGACCTTGTCGGCCGAGTAGCGGATCACGTTCTGGGCCTGCTCGACGAAGATCGAGAAGACGCGCTTGGCGACGGCGGCGTCGGTCTCCTCGTGCCGCATGCGCAGCTTCAGCACTTCCCCGAGCGAGAACAGGATGTTCTCCGACAGATCTCCGCCGAACGACAGGATCACGCCGCTGCGCTTCGACGCCTCGTGGAAGGATCTGAAATCGCTCGCGCGCAAGGAAGCCTCTCGACCGCTTCGTCGCGGCAACACACCGCGTGTGTGGCGCCCACATTAATGCGGGAATAATCAAAGCTTTCTTACCGGTACTGACCGGTTTCTGGGCAAGATTGCTCGTATAGTGAGCACGACAGCAAGCTTTACGCTGGATCCCGTCGCCGACCGCGCCTGTGAGCTTCGGGGCCGCCGGCCTCAGGCGGCCGCGCCCCGGAGGCTGCCCGCGTCCCAGTCGGCGCCCCAGTCCTGCACGACGTGGCCGGGCGCGACTTCCCGGTAGAGGCGCTCCGGCGCCACGTAGTCGGGGGCCCGGATCGGGCTGCGGATCTCGTCGTCCGGCAGGGCGTGGCGCGCGCCGCGCCGGGCCGGGTCCGGGACCGGCACGGCGGCCAGCAGCTTCTTGGTGTAGGGGTGCTGCGGGTTGCCGAAGATTGCGGCCCGGGGGCCGATCTCCACGATCTCGCCGAGATACATCACCGCCACCCGGTGGCTCACCCGCTCCACCACCGCCATGTCGTGCGAGATGAACAGGTAGGCGAGGCCGAGTTCCGCCTGGAGATCGAGCATCAGGTTCACGACCTGCGCCTTCACCGAGACGTCGAGGGCCGAGACCGCCTCGTCGGCGACGATCAGGCGGGGGTTCAGGGCGAGCGCCCGGGCGATGCAGATGCGCTGGCGCTGGCCGCCGGAGAACTCGTGCGGGAAGCGCCCGGCGGTCTCCGGGGGCAGCCCGACCCGGGCCAGCAGGTCCTCGGCGCGCCGCCGGGCCTCGCGGGGCGTCGCGAGGCGGTTGATCAGCAGCGGCTCCGCCACCGCCGCGCCGACGCTCAGGCGCGGGTCGAGGCTGGCGAACGGGTCCTGGAAGATCATCTGCATGCGCTGGCGGCGGGCGCGCAGGGTCTTCGGGTCGAGGCCGGTGACGTCCTCGCCGTCGAGCAGGACCGACCCAGAGAGCGGCTCGACGAGGCGCAGGATGGAGCGGCCGGTGGTGGACTTGCCGCAGCCGGACTCGCCGACGAGCGCCAGGGTCTCGCCGGCCGCGAGGCTGAACGAGACCCGCTCCACCGCGTGGACGCGGCCGGTCACGCGGCCGAGGAGGCCGGAGCGGATGTCGAACCGGGTGGTCAGGTCGCGCACCTCCAGCACCGGGCGCTCGGCGGCCCTGACGGTGTCGGGGGTCTCGGGCGTCGGCGCCGCCAGCCCGGTGGCCCGGTCGACCACCGGGAAGCGCATCGGGCGGGGGCGGCCCGCCATGGTCCCGAGGCGCGGGACCGCGGCGAGCAGCGCCCGCGTGTAGGGCTCGGCGGGGGCGTCGAAGATCCGCGCGGTCGGGCCGGCCTCCACGGCGCGGCCCCGGTACATCACCACGGTGCGGTCGGCGATCTCGGCGACCACGCCCATGTCGTGGGTGATGAACAGGACCGACATGCCCTCCTCGTCCTGCAGGCTCTTGATCAGGTCGAGGATCTGGGCCTGGATCGTGACGTCGAGGGCCGTGGTCGGCTCGTCGGCGATGAGGAGCTTCGGCCGGCAGGCGAGCGCCATGGCGATCATCACCCGCTGGCGCATGCCGCCCGAGAAGCGGTGCGGGTACTCGTGCAGGCGCGACCGGGCGGCCGGGATCCGGACCTTGTCGAGGAGCCGCAGCGCCTCCGCCTCGGCGGCGGACCGCGACAGGCCCCGGTGCCGGATCAGCGCCTCGGCGATCTGGAAGCCGATCGTCAGGACCGGGTTCAGGGAGGTCATCGGCTCCTGGAAGATCATGGCGATGGAATCGCCGCGCACCCGGCGCATCTCGGCCTCGGGGGCGGCGAGCAGCTCGCGGCCCGCGAAGCGCACGCGCCCGCCGATGCGGCTCGCGTCCCGCGGCAGGAGGCGCAGGATCGACAGGGCGCTGACGCTCTTGCCGGAGCCGGATTCGCCGACGAGGGCCACGGTCTCGCGCGGGCCCACGTCGAACGAGACGCCGTGCACGACCTCGCGCCAGCGCCCGTCCGAGCGGAAGGAGACGGTGAGGTCGGAAACCGAGAGGATCGGGTCCACCGGATCTGCCATCGCTAGAGAACCCGCCGCGGGTCGAGGGCGTCGCGCAGGCCGTCGCCGATGAAGTTGATCGACAGCACGGTCAGGAAGATCGCGCCCCCCGGGAACAGCGCCCAGTGGGGCGCGACGTCGAGGTGGTCCTTGGCGTCGAACAGCAGCCGCCCCCAGGTCGGGATGTCGGGCGGGAAGCCGAGCCCCAGGAAGGACAGGGTCGATTCCGCGATGATCGCGGACGAGACCTCGATCGAGGCCGCCACGATCACCGGCCCCAGCGCGTTCGGCAGGATGTGGCGGCGCACGAGGTGCCCGGTCGTCGCGCCCTGCGAGCGGGCCGCCTCCACGAACTCCTTCTCGCGCAGGCTCAGGAACTGCGCCCGCACCAGCCGGGCGACCGGCATCCAGCGCAGGCCCCCGATCACCGCGACGATCATCAGGAACACGCCGCCCTGGCTGCCGAACACGGCCTTCAGGCTGTCGCGGAACAGGTAGATCACGAGGAGCAGCAGCGGCAGCTGCGGCAGCGACAGGAACAGGTCGGTCAGCCACATCAGCACCGGGTCGAGGAACCGGCGCGACATGCCGGCGAGCGCGCCGACCAGCACGCCGATCAGGCTCGCCACCGCCATGGCGGCGAAGCCGACCGCGAGCGAGATCCGCCCGCCGTAGATCATCCGGGCGAGCAGGTCCTGGCCGAGATCGTCGGTGCCGAACGGGTGGTCCCAGGACGGACCCTGGAGCTGGGCCGCGAAGTCGATGTCGTCGATGGCGACCGGCCAGAGCAGGCCGCCGAACACCACGCCGGCGACCAGGAGCGCCAGCACGCCGACGCTGGCGAGCGCCAGCCGGTGCCGCCGGAAGCGCCGCCACGTCTCCCGCCCCGGCGAGGCCGGCGCGCGGGCGACGGGCACCGCCTCATCGGAGGGCGATGCGAGGGTCGAGCCAGCCATAGAGCAGGTCCGCGACGAGGTTGAACAGGATGACGAGGCCGGCGAACACGAAGGTCACGGCCATCACCACCGGTGTGTCGTTGGCCAGCATGGCGTCGATCAGCAGCGAGCCGATGCCGGGAATCCGGAAGATCTGCTCGGTGACGATGGCGCCGCCGAATACCGCCGGGATCTGGAGGGCGACGAGCGTCACCACCGGGATCAGGGCGTTGCGGGCGATGTGCCGGCGGGTCACCGTGCCCTCGGTCAGGCCCTTGGCCCGGGCCGTGGTGACGTAGTCGAGGCGGGCGACGTCCAGCGCCGAGGCGCGGACGTAGCGGGTGTAGGAGGCGGCCTGGAAGAATCCCAGCACCGCCACCGGCATGATCGCCTGCCGGACATTCGCCCAGATCCAGGGCAGGCCGGAGCCCGGCAGGTCGGCCTGGTAGACGAAGGGCAGCCAGCCGAGCTTGATCGAGAACAGCAGGATGAACAGCAGTCCGGTGAAGAAGGTCGGCAGCGAGAAGCCCACGAAGGCCAGCGTGTTGGCGACCTGGTCGGCGAGCGAGTAGGGCCGGCGCGCCGCGGTGAGGCCCACCGGGATCGCGATCAGCAGCGCCAGGACCTGGGAGGAGCCGACCACGAACAGGGTCGTCGGCAGCCGCTGCAGGATCAGCGTGTCGACGTTCACCCGGCTCGCGAAGGAGAAGCCCCAGTCGCCCTGCAGCATGGCGGTGAGCCAGTGCAGGTAGCGGGTGAGGATCGGGTCATCGAGGCCGAACTTCACCCGCAGGGCCGCCCGCACCTCCGGGGGCACGTTCGGGTTGCTGGCGAGCTCGCCGAACGGGTCGCCCGGCGCGAGCGCCAGGACGGTGAACAGGATCAGGCTGATGCCGAGCAGGCTCGGGATCGCGATCAGGAGGCGTCGCAGGATGTAGGCGCCCATGGCGCTCAGGCTCCCGCTCAGGCCTCCCTGTACCAGTCGGGCAGGAACGACAGGTCGTTGTCCCAGCCGCTGCGGGGCGCCGTGAGCGTGGCGCCCACCGCCGAGACCTCGGCGCGGTGGATCAGCGGCAGCACGTTCTCGGACACCGCGAGGTCGTTGCAGGTGATCAGGAGCGCCGCGCGCTTGACCGGGTCGAGCTCGCTCTGGGCGGCGTTGTAGGCCTTGTCGTAGGCGTCGTTGCGCCAGCGCACGACGTTGCGGCCCTGCCACTTGTTGGCCTTCTGGGCCACCTCCCAGGAGGCGTACATCAGCAGCCAGATCGCCGGATCGGCCTGCGTCATGCTGTAGGCGTACATCTCCATGTCGGCGTAGAAATGCGTGCAGGTGTCGGGGTTCGCCGGGTCGGAGGAGAAGAACACCGAGCCGGTCACCGATTTCAGCTCGATCTCGATGCCGGCCTTGGCGGCCGCCTGCTTGATGATCGCCTGGGTCTTCTGGCGCGGCGCGTTGATCGAGGTCTGGAAGACGAGCTTCAGCTTCTTGCCGTCCTTGGCGCGGATGCCGTCGGAGCCCTTCTTCCAGCCGGCCTCGTCGAGGAGCGCGTTGGCCTTGGCCGGGTCGAAGGCGAAGCTCGTGTTCTTGGAGACGAAGCGCTCCGGGCCGTTGACCGTGTTGGCGGTGGGCTTGCCGGTGCGGCCGTAGATGTAGGTCTGGATCGACTTGCGGTCGATCAGCAGGTTCATCGCCTGGCACACCTTCGGGTCGGAGAAGGCGGGGTGCTTCGTCGTGATCGAGGCGCGCTCGCCGTCGACCTCGACGTTCGGGTCGGTGGCGTTGAGGAGCAGGAACTCGAGCTTGCCGCCGTAGACCACGTCGACCCGGCCCTTGCCGCCGGTCTCCAGGCGCTTGAGCACCTCGTCCTCGATCAGCATGTTCCAGGCGTAGTCGTACTCGCCGGTCTGGAGCACCGCGCGGGCGGCCGAGACCGCGTCGCCCCCGCCCTTCATCTCGACCGTGTCGAAGTAGGGCCGGTTCGGCAGGTGGTAGTCCGGGTTGCGCTCGCCGCGGACGATGTCGCCGGGCCGGAACTCCACGAACCGGTACGGGCCGGTGCCCACGGGGGCGAGGTTCTGCGGCGCGTCCCGGGACTTGGCGCCGCTGTACGGGCCGAACAGGTGCTTCGGCAGCACCATCCCGACGATGCCCACGAAGGCGTCGCACCAGTAGGGCGTCGGCTTGTCGAACAGGACCCGGACGCTCAGGTCGTCGACCTTCTCGACCTTGCAATCCTTGTAGGAGCCGGCGGTGACCGCCGCGGTGGCGGGGTCGCGGGCGTATTCCCAGGTGAAGACGAGGTCGTCGGCGGTGAGCGGCTTGCCGTCGTGCCATTTCACGCCGGGCTTGAGCGTCCAGACCACCGAGCGGCCGTCGGCAGCCAGCGCCCCGTTCTCCTTGGAGGGGATCGCGGCGGCCAGAACCGGCACGAGGTTGCCGTCCGGGTCCCAGGCGGCGAGCGGCTCGTAGAAGATCCGCGAGGCGTCCTGGTCCTTGGTGCCGATGGCGAAATGCGGGTTGATCAGGGTCGGCGCCTGCCACCAGAGCAGCTTGAGCGCGCCGCCGCCGCCGGCCTTGGTCGGCTTGTAGCCGGCCCGGATATCGGCCGCCATGGCGACTCCGTTCCCGGCCAGCATCAGACCGGCCATGGGCGCGGTGAGGCCGACGGCCACCATCCGCTGCACGAAGGCGCGCCGCGACAGGCCACCGTCCTTCACCCGCCCGATGAGGCCGCGCAGATCCCGCTCGTCCATGTACGCATCCCGTTTACCGCCGCGAGCGGCACAGCAACATTCCGGTGGCGGCCTTGGCAAGGGGCGGGCCAGTGACGCTTCAACCGAAACGTGTCGAGGGATGCGCGTTGCGCACAGCCGCGTGGCCCCGGCCGTGCATACGATCGGGTGGCCGAAGGGCTCGCCGCGTATCCGACCTTGCGAGCCGAGCGAAGCAATCCAGCAGCGCCACCTTCGGCGGCGTCTCGCAACCCTGGGTCGCTTCGCTGCGCTCGCGATGACGGCGCGGAGCCCGTTATGGTGGCGCGAAGCCGACCAGCAGCCTTCCCGGAGACGACACGATGGATAACCGCAACGCCGTGTGGCGCCACGTCGACGCGCAGTCGGAGCGGCTGATCGCTCTGTCCGAGCGCGTCTGGGGCATGCCGGAGGTCTGCTACACGGAGACGCGGTCCTGCGCCGAGCACGTCGCCGAGCTGCGCCACCAGGGTTTTCGGGTCACGGAAGCGGTCGCCGGCATCCCTACCGCCGTGATGGGCGAGGCCGGAGACGGCGGGCCGGTCATCGCGTTCCTGGGCGAGTACGACGCCCTGCCGGGCCTGTCGCAGGAGGCCGGCGTCGCCGAGCACCGGCCCATCGAGACGGGCGGCCACGGCCACGGCTGCGGGCACAATCTCCTCGGCTCGGCGGCCCTGCTCGCCGCCACGGCGGTCAAGGACTGGCTCGCCGAGACCGGGACGCCCGGCCGCGTGCGCTACTACGGCTGTCCCGCCGAGGAGGGCGGCGCCGCCAAGGCCTTCATGGTCCGCGCCGGTGCCTTCGCGGACGCCGACATCGCGATCTCCTGGCATCCGGCCAGCTTCTGGGAGGTGGCGCCGCCGGTGGCGCTCGCCAACACGAGGGCCGACTTCGTCTTCACCGGGCGCACCGCCCATGCGGCCGCGGCCCCGCATCTCGGGCGCTCGGCGCTGGACGCCGTCGAGCTGATGAGCGTCGGCGTGAACTACATGCGCGAGCACATGCCGTCCGACGCGCGGGTGCACTATGCCTATCTCGACGCCGGCGGCATCGCCCCGAACGTCGTCCAGGCCGGCGCGACGGTGCGCTACTCGATCCGGGCCCGCGACCTGCCGGGCATGCTGGCGCTGGTCGAGCGGGTGAAGAAGATCGCGCAGGGCGCCGCCCTGATGACCGAGACCGCGGTCGAGGTGCGGATCGTCAGCGCGGTGTCGAACCTGCTGGGCAACGATCCCCTGGAGCGGGCGCTGCACGGCGTCATGGAGGAGCTCGGGCCGCCGCATTTCGACGAGGCCGACCGGGACTTCGCCGGGCAGATCCGGGCGACGCTCACCGACGGCGACATCGACGCCGTGTTCCGCGCCATCGGGATGCCGCGCACCGAGGCACCGCTCGCCGATTTCCTCGTCCCCCTGGACGCGCCGCGCAACCCGGCGGTCGGGTCCACCGACGTCGGCGACGTCAGCTGGGTGGTGCCGACCGTCCAGGCCCACGCGCCCACGGTGGCCATCGGCACGCCGTTCCACACCTGGCAGGTGGTGGCGCAGGGCAAGACCCCGGCGGCCCACAAGGCGATGGTGCAGGTCGCCAAGGCGATGGCCGCCACCGGGGCCCGGGCGGTGACCGACGCGGCCCTGCGCGACGCCGCCAAGGCGGACCTCGCCCGCCGGGTCGGCGCGGCGGGCTACGTCTCGCCGCTTCCGCCGGAGGTCGAGCCGCCACTCGGCATGTCGCTGGGGCGCTGACGGGGCCCCGTCTCAGAGCGTCCGGGCGCGCAGAGCCGTCACGACGATCTCGGCCAGGATGACGACGCCGAAGATCGCGGCGAGCACCACGGCGACCTGGTCCCAGTAGAGCAGGTTCAGGGCGGTATCGAGCGCGACGCCGATGCCGCCCGCGCCGACCAGCCCGAGCACAGCGGATTCGCGGATATTGATGTCCCAGCGGAACAGCGCGATCGACCAGAAGGCCGGCTTCACCTGCGGCCAGTAGCCGAGCAGCAGCGTCGACATCCGGCCGGCGCCCGCGGCCTGCAGGGCCTCGATCGAGCCGCGATCGGCCTCCTCCAGCGCCTCGGCGAACAGCTTGCCGGTGAAGCCGACGGAGCGGAGCGCGATCGCGAGGGTCCCGGCCAGCGGCCCCGGACCGAACACCGCCACGAACAGCAGCGCCCAGACCAGGGAGTTCACCGAGCGCGAGGTCACGAACACGAACTTGGCGAACAGGTTCAGCGCGCGGTTGGGCGCGACGTTGCGGGCCGCCATCAGCCCGATCGGCACCGCGATCGCGATGGCGATCAGGGTGCCGAGCGTCGCGATGTGGAGCGTCTCCACCAGCGCCCGCAGCGTCGGGCCGACATAGCCGGCATCCATCGGCCACATCCGGCCGAACAGGTCGGCCAGCTGGTCGGGGGCGTCGTAGAGGAATTCCGGGATCACCTCGATGGTGCGCAGGCTCGCCACGAAGGCCGCCACCGCGCAGAGCGTGAAGGCGAGCCGCGCCAGCCGCTTCCACAGGGGGAAGCGCTGCCAGCGGCGCGGGCCGGCGGAAGCGGGCGCGAGGGCGACGCTCACTGGAACACCTTGCGGGCCCAGCCGGAGACGATCTCGGCCACCATGATCAGGGCGACGATGACGATCAGGATCGCCAGCACCACGTCGAAGTCGAAGCGCTGGTAGGCGGTGAACAGCGTCGCGCCGATGCCGCCGCCGCCGACGATGCCGACCATGGTCGAGTTTCGCAGGTTGGAATCGAGCTGGTAGGTGGCGAAGCCGATGAAGCGCGGCAGCACCTGCGGCTGCACGCCCATGATCAGGGTCGACAGGAAGCCGGCGCCGGTCGCCCGCACGGCCTCGACCTGCTTCAGGGAGATCTCCTCGATCGCCTCGGCGAACAGCTTGGCGATGAAGCCCACCGAGGCGACGATCAGCGCCATGACGCCGGCGAGCGCCCCGAAGCCGATCGCCTTCACGAACAGGATCGCCACGATGATCGGGTGGAACGACCGGCAGAGCGCGATCAGGACGCGGGTCGGCCACGTCACCCAGGGCGGCATCAGGTTGCGGGCCGCCAGGAAGCCGATCGGCAGGGCGACCGCGATGCCGGCCACCGTGGCGATCACGGCGATCTGCAGGCTCTCGACGATCCCCGACTGGATCAGCTCCCAGCGGGAGAAGTTCGGCGGGAACATCCGCGCCAGGAATTGCCGCCCGTGGGCGAGGCCGCCGGCGAAGCGCTCGGGGGAGAAGCCGAGCTGGGTCGCCGCGTAGACCGCGTAGACGGCGAGGAGCGCCCAGCCGGCGCGGGCGGTCCAGTTGGGCCGGAACGCGACGCGGTCGGGGGAAGCGTCCGGGGAGGCCGGGCGGGCGGGCGTGCTCATTCGAGCCAGTTCTCGCCGCCGTAGATGCCGCGCAGGTCGGCCTCGCTCAGCCGGTCCGGCGGCCCGTCATAGACCACGTGCCCGCCCGACATGCCGACGATTCGCGCGGCGAAGCGCTGGGCGAGCGCCACGTTGTGGATGTTGACCACCACCGGCACGCCGCGCTCGGCCGCGAGCCGGGACAGGATCTCCATGATCTCCACGGAGCTCTTCGGGTCGAGGGACGAGGTCGGCTCGTCGGCGAGCACGATCTCGGGCTCCTGCATGATCGCCCGGGCGATGCCGACGCGCTGGCGCTGCCCGCCCGACAGGGCGTCGGCCCGGCGGGTGGCGAAACCCGACAGGCCGACCGCGTCGAGGAGGTCGAAGGCGCGGGCGATGTCCGCCTCGGGGAAGCGCCGCAGCCACGCGCGCCACGCCGGCACGTAGCCGAGGCGGCCGCAGAGCAGGTTCTCCATCACCGAGAGGCGCTCGACCAGGTTGTACTCCTGGAACACCATCCCGATCCGGCGCCGCGCCCGGCGCAGGGCGGGGCCGGAGAGCCGGGCGAGGTCCTCGCCGCGGAACAGGATCTCCCCCGAGGTCGGCTGGACCAGGCGGTTGATGCAGCGGATCAGGGTGCTCTTGCCGGTGCCGGACGGCCCGATGATCGCCGTGAGCCCGGTGCCGGGCACCACGAGGTCGATGCCCTTCAGGACCGGCTGGCCGGGCCGGTACGCCTTGGTCAGCCCGCGGATCACCAGCGCGCGGGGATCCTCCGCCCGGGGTTCGCCGTCGGGTCCGGCCGCCACCGCGCGCGCGGCGCGTCCCGCCGTCACCGCTCGCGTCACGGCTTGGGCGCGCCCGCGGCCTTCTTGCGGGCGGCCTCGGCCTCGCGGGCGGCCTCGCGCTCGTAGGCGGCCTTGTTGTACGGCGTGCCCGATTCCTCCGCGACCTTGCGGACGATCGCCCAGTCCTTGAGGTAGGTGATCGGCGCGAACCGGTCGTCGCCCTCGAAATCCTTCACCATGTCGGGCGGGAAGCGGAAATCGTAGAAGCACTGCTTCAGCTTCTCGGCGAGTTCCGGCTTGAGATCGTGGGCGTAGGCGAAGCCCGAGGTCGGGAACTTCTCGCTCGTGTAGATCACCCGGTAATCGTCGCCCTTGATCGTGCCGCGGGCGACCATCCGGTAGAACACGTCCGAGGCCACCGGGGCGGCGTCGTAGTCGCCGGTGCCGACGCCCAGCGCCGACTTGTCGTGGCCGCCCGAGTAGATGAGCTTGTAGTCCTCGCCGGGCTTCAGCCCCTGCTCGGGAAACAGCGCCTTGGGCGCGAGGTTGCCGGAATTCGACGACGGCGCCGTGTGGGCCACGCGCTTGCCCTTGAGGTCGGCCAGCGTCTTGTACGGGCTGCTCGCCTTCACCACCACGATCAGGTTGTAGCCCTCGGCGCCCTTCTCGGTGCCCTTGGCGGCGAACGGCACCGCGCCGGCCATGTTCACCGCGAAGCCGAGCGGGCCGGTCGAGAAGCCCGCCACCGTGAGCCGACCCGAGCGCATCGCCTCGATCTCGGCCGAGTTCGACTGGACCGGGTAGTAGACGACGCGCTTGCCCGTGCACTGGCTCAGGTAGGTCGTGAACGGCTTGAACGAGTTCTCGTAGACCGCGGGATCCTCCACCGGCGTGTAGGCGAAGACGATCACGCTCGGGTCGCGGGTCTTGGCCGGGACGTCGGCGACGAGGTCCTTGTTGGCGTCGCAGTAGGCGTCGTCGAGCTGGCCGCGGTTGGGGCACTCGTCGGCCCTGAGGGGCGACAGGAAACCGAAGCCGCAGAGCAGCGCCAGGGCTGCGCCGTATCGGGCGATCGTCACGCGCTATCCTCCCTGCGGGGCCGTGCCTCGGGCCGGCGCCGTCATGTCCCGCCCGGTCCGGGCCGAGCTTGAGCCGGCAAAGGTGTAGGCGCCGGCTGACGGGAGACGCAAGGCGCGGCATCGAGCGGAAGTTGAGGGAAGCGGCGCGCTGACAGGGCGCCGCGGCCGTCCGGGCGGCCCGCGTCAGGGCGCGAGCCGCGTGAACACGTAGTCGTGGTCCCGGACATTCGCGCTGTGGCAGGCGAAGCAGGTCTCGTGCTGGGCCGCGTCCGCGGGCTTGCCGTCGACGAAGCGCCCGAACCCCCAGCCGCCCGTCGCCGCGTAGCGCCGCGAATCCTTCACCATGACCTGGATCGTCGTGGCGCCGCCGGGCACGAAGGCCGGGGCGAACTCCGCCGACGGCACCCGTGTCCAGGCGCGCTTCACCAGCACCGTCCCGTCCGGGAACGGCAGGGTGCCGGACCGGTAGGCGTCGAGCGCCCGCGCGTTGCCGACGACCGCGCGCAGCTCGTCGAGGGCCCCGGTCTCCTGCGCGACGCCGACGAGCTGCCAGTCGCGGTACCCGTCCGGGACGGTGACGCCGTAGATCGGCGAGGCCGCCGGGGCGGTCCCCGCCTCCACGGCGCGCACCGCGGAGCCGGCGAAGAATGGGCCTGCAGAGAGCAGGCCGGCAGCGAGCAGGGCCGGCAGCGCGACAGCCAGGAACCGCATGGCAACCTCCGTCATCGTCTCGGGATGGTCGTGTTTCCGGGGATGACCCGGCCGCGCCGGCGCGGTCAGGCCGCGGCCGCGTCGATCACGGCCTGCGCGAAGGCGCGCGGGGCCTCCTGCGGCAGGTTGTGGCCGATCCCGCCGGTGATCAGCCGGTGCGCGTAGCGCCCGGTAAACTTGGCCGCGTAGCTGGCGGGTTCGGGATGCGGGGCGCCGTTCGCGTCGCCCTCCAGGGTGATGGCCGGCACGCCGATCGTGGGCGCCTCAGCGAGGCGGCGCTCCAGCGCGTCGTACTGGCGCTCGCCCTCGGCGAGGCCCATCCGCCAGCGGTAATTGTGGATGACGATGCTGACGTGATCCGGGTTGTCGAGGGCCGGGGCGCTCCGCGCGAAGGTGGCGTCGTCGAAGCGCCAGCGCGGCGAGGCGGTCTGCCAGATCAGCCTGGCGAAGTCGGCGCGGTAGGCCTCGTAGCCGGCCCGCCCCCGGCTGGTGGCGAAGTAGAACTGGTACCACCAGGACAGCTCGGCCCGCGGCGGGAGCGGCTTCTTGCCGGCCTCCTGGTTGCCGATCAGGTAGCCGCTGACCGCCACCAGCGCCCGGCACCGCTCCGGCCACAGCGCCGCGACGATGTCGGCCGTCCGCGCGCCCCAGTCGAAGCCGCCCAGGATGGCCTGGGGGATCTTCAGGGCGTCCATCAGGGCGATGACGTCCACCGCGAGTGCCGCCTGCTCGCCGTTCCGGACCGTGTCCGATGCCAGGAAGCGGGTGGTGCCGTAGCCACGCAGGTACGGCACGATCACCCGGTGCCCGGCCGCGGTGAGGAGCGGCACGACCTCCGCGAAGGCGTGGATGTCGTAGGGCCAGCCGTGAAGCAGGATGACCGCCGGCCCGTCGGCGGGACCGGCCTCGACGTAGCCGACGTCGAGCACGCCGGCCTCGACCTGCTTCAGGACGCCCGGCATGACGCCGGGGACCGGGGCGCCGGGGGCCGGGGCACCCTGCGCCCGCGCGGTCCCGCCGACGCCGAGTTCGGCGAGGGCGGCGGTGGCTACCGCGCTCTTCAGGAGGCGGCGGCGGCTCCAGGCGGATGTGTCGGGATCGGTCTCGCGGGCCATGGACGGCTCCCTCGTCGGAAAGTCTTCGATGGAGCGAAACCTATCCCGATGTTCGACACCGCGCTTTGAGAGGGCCTTGAGGACACCTTCAGAGGCCCATGATTTATGCCCGCCCGGGCCCGTGCTAGAGCGCCCTCCGCCGCGGAGACCGGTTCGGTGAGCAGGGCGCGGAACGCGGACATAGCCCCGCCCAGGAACGCCCCGTGATCTACCGGTTCGGACCCTTCACCCTCGATTCCGCCCGGCGCGAGCTGAGCCGGGACGGCGCGGAGATCGCCGTCGAGCCGCAGGTCTTCGACCTCCTGCGCGTGCTCATCGAGCGGCGCGACCGGGTGGTCAGCCGCGACGACCTGCTGGAGGCGGTCTGGAACGGGCGCATCGTCTCCGAGGCGACCCTCGGCAGCCGGATCAACGCGGCCCGGACGGCGATCGGCGACACGGGAACCGGGCAGCGCTGGATCCGGACCCTCCCGCGCAAGGGCGTGCGCTTCGTCGGCGCCGTGCGGGAGGCCGCATCGGAGGTCTCGCCCGGGATCGCTCCGGAAGACGCGGCGGAGCCGGGCGTCACGTGGCGCGCCGGGCCGCGCTTGCCCGCGGTGGCGGTCCTGCCCTTCACCAACATGAGCGCGGATCCGGAGCAGGACTACTTCGCCGACGGGATGACCGAGGAGATCATCACGGCGCTGTCCCGCGTCAGCGGCCTGTTCGTGATCGCGCGCAACTCGACCTTCACCTACCGGGGCGCGGCGATCGACGTGCGCCGGGTCGGGCAGGAGCTCGGCGTCGGCTACGTGGTCGCGGGCAGCGTGCGCCGCGGCGGCTCGCGCCTGCGCATCACCGGCCAGCTGGTCGATGCCGGGACCGGCGCCCATCTCTGGGCCGACAGCTTCGACGGCGGTCTCGACGACGTCTTCGCCCTGCAGGAGCGGGTCGCCGCGCGCGCCGCCGCCGCGATCGAGCCGACCCTCCAACTGGCGGAGATCCGCCGGCTCGGCCGCGACGCGCCCGCCCATCCGGATGCCTACGACCGGCTGCTCCGGGCCAACGCCCGGCTCGCCGACTTCACCGCCGCCGGCATGGCGGCCGCGCTCGATCACCTGGACGAGGCCCTGGCGCTCGACCCGGGCTACGCACCGGCGATGGCCGCGGCGGCCTATTGCCGGGCGCAGTGCCACTTCCAGGGCTGGATCGCGCAGGGCGAGGCTGAGCGCGCGGCGGCCGTGCGGCTGGCCTGGGGCGCGGTCGAGCGCGCGCCCGGGGACGCGCAGGTGCTGTTCATGGCGGCCTTCGCGGTCTGGAACATGTCGGAGACCGGGCGGGACCGGGCGCGCGACCTGTTCGGCCGCGCGCTGCTCGTCAACCCGAACTCCGCCCTGGCGCTCACCCTCGCGGGCTGGATCGAGACCATGTGCGGCCGCGCCGAGGCGGGACGCGCCATGGTCGAGCGGGCGCTGCAGCTCAACCCGCGGGATCCGCGCGGCTGGCTGATGTCGGGCGTGATGGCGGTCGCGGCGGTGAGCGAGGCCGACTATCCCAAGGCGATCCGGTGGGCCGAGCGGGCGCTGGCGCAGAACCGGCGCTTCGCCGTCGCCCTGCGGGCGCTCGCCGTGGCCCATGTCGGGCTCGGCCAGCCGGAGCGCGCCCGGCAGGCGGTCGCCGAGCTCCTGGAGATCGAGCCCGAACTGACGGTCTCGGGCTTCCTGGCGCGGATCCCCTTCCCGGTCGCCGCGCTGGGGCAGCGATACGCCGAGGCGCTGGCCCTTGCCGGCCTGCCCGCCTGAGCGGGGCGACGGTCAGGCCCCTTCCCGTTCAGGTCCCTTCCCGGTTGAGCCGGACGACGAGCTGGTCGGCGAACTTGGCGGCGGCCACCGAGAGCGAGCGCCCGCGCAGCTGCGCCAGGACCAGCGTCATCGGGGTGAGATCGCGGGTGTCGATCGGCCGGCTGTGGAGGCGCGGGTCCTCCGGGATGCCGCTGGGTACCTGCAGGCTGACCACGTCCTCCCGCAGGGTGAGGTTGCGCAGGAACTCAAGCGAGCCCGACTCCACCACGGGCCGCAGCTCGACGCCCCGCCGGGCCAGCGCGTGCTCGATGTGGTGGCGGATGGCGAGCGACCGGTCGGGCAGCGCGAGGGCGTGCGCGAGGCAGTCGCGCAGGCGCACGGGCCCGCGTTCCGCCGCCAGCGCGTGGCCCCGACGCATCAGCGCGCACAGGGTCTGGTGGCCGGCATAGAGCGGGTGCAGCTCCGCCGAGGGCGGCGGCTGCAGGATCAGGGCGAGGTCGGCCTCGAAAGCCGCCAGGGCGGTGACCGCCTGGGCGTGGTCGCGGACCTGCACGGTGAAGCCGACCTGCGGAAACCGGGCGCGGTAGGCCTCGACCTCCTCGGGCACCACCTGGGTGACGAAGGCCTGGCTGCAGGCGAGCGCCACATGCCCCCGCCGCACGCCCGACAGGTCGGCGATCTGCGAGCGGACCCGGTCGAGATCGGCCGCCTGGTCGCGGATGTGCCGGGCGAAGAGCTCGCCGGCCGCGTTGAGCCGCATCCCCTGCGGCAGGCGCTCGAAGATCGGCGTGCCGAGCTCGTACTCGAGATCCTGGATCTGCCGCGTCAGGGCCGAGGGCGTGAGGTTCAAGCGCTCCGCGGCGCGCCGGATCGAGCCGGCGCGGGCGACCTCGGCGACGTAAGTGACGGTGCGCAGGTGCTTCACGCCCGCACCCTGCCCGACCGTTGCCCGCGAGGCAACGGCACGCTCAGAAAATAGCACTTCCTCGCAACAGGTGGTGCCCGTAGCGTCGGCACATCGGGACCCTGCAGGAGCCGTTCGATGATCCGCCGCCGCACCCTCCTGGCCGGTCTCGGGGCCGGCCTCGCCCTCGGCCCCCTGGCCCGAGTCCGCGCCCAGGGCGCCCCCATCACGATCCGGATGGGCTCGCTCAAGCTGATCCACTCGATCGCGCCGAGCTTCTACGAGCGCTTCACCCCCGCGGGCGTGAAGGTCGAGGTCGTGCCCTTCGAGAGTCCCACCGAATGCAAGAATGCGGTGGTCACCAAGTCGGTGGATTTCGGCACGTTCGGCATCGCCGCCGCGACGCTGGGCGCGGCCGCCGGCGAGCCGCTCGTGGTCATCGCCTCCACCTGCAACCGCGGGATGGCGGTGATCGCCAAGAAGGGCTCCGATATCCGCGCCATCAAGGACCTGCGCGGCAAGCGCGTCGCGATCTGGCCCGGCAGCACCCAGGAGGTCTTCGTCCTAGAGCGGATGCGCATGGAGGGCCTCTCGGTGAAGGACATCACCCCCGTGCGCGTCTCCTTCTCGGAGATGCACATCGCGCTCGCCCGCGGCGACGTCGACGCCTATGTCGGCGCCGAGCCGGGCCCCGGCGTCAGCCTCGCCTCGGGCGTCGGCCAGCTCGTCGAGTACCCCTACGGCACCGAGATGGGCGCGCTGAACATGGTGTTCGGCGCCCACCGCGACACGGTCGCCGAGCGCCCCGACCTCGTCCGGACCATGCTGGAGATCCACCGCAAGGCGACGGACTTCGCGGCCGGCGACCGCGACGCGATGATCGCCATGGCAGTGGCGAAGCTCGGGCAGAAGCGCGAGGCGCTCGAGCTCTCGGCCCCGAACGTCGAGCTGACCTGGCGCCTCGGGCCGAACGAGGTCCGACAGGCCGACGCCTACGCGCAGCACATGCTCGCCCTCAAGCAGATCAAGCGGCTGCCCGAGCCGGGGTTCATCGACACCCGCTTCGTCGACGCGCTGGGGCGGGCGTGAGCACCGGGATCGAGGCCGGCGCCCTGCCGGCGGCGGTGACGCCGGGCCCCGCCCGCCGGGCTGGATCCGGGCCCGGGCTCGCCCACCTGCGCCGGCTGGCGCTCGCCTGCGTGGTGCCGGCCGCACTCGTCGCGGTCTGGCAGATCACCACCGCGGGCCGGCCCTACAGCCTGATCCCGCCGCCCGCGGAGGTCTGGGCGGAGATGCGGGACCTCGCCGTCGGCGGCGTCAACGACGACGCGTTCAGCGGCACGCTCTGGACCCATCTCGCGGCGTCGCTGAGCCGGGTCTACGGCGGCTTCGCGCTGGCGGCGGCCGCCGCCCTGCCGCTCGGCCTGCTGATCGGCCGCGTTCCGCTGATCCGGGCGCTCCTCGACCCCGCGCTGCAGGTCCTGCGCCCTGTTCCGGTCACCGCGTGGCTGCCGCTGGCCATGATCCTATTCGGCCTCGGGCCGCGCTCGGCCTTCTTCCTCGTGTTCCTCGGGGCGTTCTACCCGATCCTGGTCAACACCGTGTTCGGGGTCCGCTCGGTGGAGCCGCGCCTGTTCGAGGCTGCCGCGATGCTGGGCTGTACCGGCCCGGCGCAGTTCGTCCGGGTCGTGTTGCCGGCGGCGCTGCCGTCGATCTTCACCGGCCTGCGGCTCGGCCTCGGCTTCGCCTGGGTGGTGATCGTGGTCGGCGAGATGACCGGGGTCCAGACCGGCCTCGGCGCGATCATCATGGAGGCGCGCCAGCTCTCGCGCACCGAGATCGTGATCTGCGGCATGGCGGTGATCGGGGTCGCGGGCTTCGTCTCCGACTGGCTGGTCATGCAGCTGGGCCGCCGGCTGCTCGCCTGGAGCCCCAACCATGGCTGACCCCACGATCCCGATCCTCGACATGCGCGCGGTCTCCAAGACCTACGCGGCGGGCGGCCGCCGGACCGAGGCCCTGCGCGAGGCGAACCTCACGGTGTCCCGCGGCGAGTTCGTCTGCCTGCTCGGCGCCTCGGGCTGCGGGAAGTCGACGCTGCTGCGGGTCGCCGCCGGCTTCGAGGCCCCGAGTTCCGGGCAAGCCCTGATGTGGGGCAAGCCGATCGCGGGGCCGGGGCCGAGCCGCGGGATGGTCTTCCAGGATTACGGCCTGTTCCCGTGGCTCACCGTGCGCGACAACATCGGCTTCGGCCCGAAGGCGCGCGGGCGGCCCGCCGCCGAGGTGCGCGACACCGCCGAGCGCTACATCGCCCTGGTCGGCCTCCAGGCCTTCGCCGACGCCTACCCGCACCAGCTCTCGGGCGGCATGAAGCAGCGCGTCGCCATCGCGCGGGTGCTCGCCAACGAGGCCGAGGTCGTGCTGATGGACGAGCCCTTCGGGGCCCTCGACGCCATGACTCGCGAGCGGCTGCAGGACGAGCTGCTCGACCTGTGGTCGCGGACGGGGCTGACGATCCTGTTCGTCACCCACGCCATCGAGGAGGCGATCTTCCTGGCCGACCGCATCGTGATGATGTCGCCCGGCCCCGGCCGGATCGAGGCGATCCATCCGGTCGAGCTGCCGCGGCGGCGCGACGTGTCGAGCCCGGCCTTCAACGACCTGCGCCGGATGCTCGCGGCCCAGCTCCACAGCCACCACGCCCCGCGGGCCGCTGCCTGATGGACACCGCCCCCGACGATCCCCGCCGGCCCGAGAACCGCCTCGCCTACCGCGCCGCCGTGGACCGGCCGCGCCTGACGCTGCCCGGGGGCCGGCACGTCGCCGTCTGGCCGGTGGTCAACGTCGAGCACTGGCTGATCGACCACCCGATGCCGCGCCAGATCCTGGCGCCGCCGACCGGGGCCAGCCTGCTGCCGGACATCCCGAACTGGGCGTGGCACGAGTACGGCATGCGGGTCGGCTTCTGGCGGTTCCTCGAGGCGTTCGAGAGCCGGGGCATCCGCCCGACCCTGTCGATCAACGGCTCGGTCTGCACGGCCTATCCGCGCATCGCCGAGGCCGCCCACGCGGCCGGCTGGGAGTTCATGGCCCACGGCTTCCACCAGGTCCCGACCCACAGGGTCGCGGACCAGCCGGAGATGATCGCCCGCACCGTCGCGGCGATCACCGGAACCACGGGGCGCCCGCCGCGCGGCTGGCTGGGGCCGGGCCTCACCGAGACCCTCGACACGCCCGACCACCTGCGCGCGGCCGGGCTCGAGTACGTCGGCGACTTCGTGGTCGACGATCGCCCCTGCCGGGTGGCGACGCGCACGGGCGACCTCGTCGCCCTCCCCTACTCGGTCGAGCTCAACGACATCCCGCTGCTGGCCATCCAGCACCACCGGGCCGACGAGTTCGTGGAGCGGGCGCTCGCCCATCTCGACCGGCTCGCCGCCGAGGCCGCCGGCTCCGGCCCCCTCGGCGGCGCCAAGGTGATGGGCTTCGCGATCCACCCCTACATCACCGGCGTCCCGCACCGGATCCACCTGCTGGAGCGGCTGCTCGACGCCATCCTGGCCCGCGACGACGCGGTGTTCATGCAGGGGGTCGAGATCCTCGACTGGTACCGCGCCACCGGCGACGTATCCTGAGCCGTCCGGGCGCATCGGGCCGCGGGGGAGGACGACCGTGCGATCCACCGCTGCACCTCGAGATGCGGGCGCGGGCAGGGCCTAGCCCCCCGCGCGCCGAATCCCCTCGCGCGCGAACTTGTCTGCCGACCTGAGAACGAGGAGCCGCCGTGCCCCCCTTCCCGACGATCCCGCTCCTGCACGCGGCCTACGCCGACGGCCTCGACCCGCGCGCCGTCGTGGCCGAGGCCTACCGGCGGCTCGCCGCGGTGGACGATCCCGGCATCTTCCTCGCGCTCGTCCCGGAGGCGGACGCCCGGGACGCCGCGGCGGCGCTCCCGCCCTTCGACCCCGCTACGATGCCGCTCTGGGGCGTGCCCTTCGCCGTGAAGGACAACATCGACGTCGCCGGCCTGCCGACCACCGCCGCCTGCCCGGACTTCGCCCACACCCCCGCCGAGACCGCACCCGCGGTGGCACGGCTCCGCGCGGCGGGCGCGATCCTGATCGGCAAGACCAACCTCGACCAGTTCGCCACCGGGCTGGTCGGCCTGCGCACCCCCTACCCGGCCCCGCGCAACGCGATCGATCCGGCCTACGTGCCCGGCGGGTCCAGCAGCGGCTCCGCCGTGGCGGTGGCCCACGGGATCGTCGCCTTCGCGCTCGGCACCGATACGGCGGGGTCGGGCCGGGTGCCGGCGGCGCTCAACAACGTCGTCGGGCTGAAGCCCTCCCTCGGGGCGATCTCCAGCCGCGGGATGCTGCCGGCCTGCCGGACCCTCGACACGCTCTCGGTCTTCGCCGGCACCGTCGCGGACGCCGACGCGGCCTTCCGGGTCATGCTGGGTCCGGACGGGGCCGATCCCTGGTCGCGGGCCCTGCCGGTGCCGGCCGCCCCCGCCGGCCTGCCGCCGGGCCTGCGCCTCGGGCTCCCGGACGCGGCGAGCCTCCGCTTCGGCGGCGACGGGCTCTCGGAGGCGGCCTTCGCGGCGACGGTCGCCGATCTCGAAACCCTCGCCGGGGCGGCGGCGCCGGTGGATCTCGCGCCGATGTTCGCCGTCGCGGCCCTGCTCTACGACGGCCCGTGGGTCGCCGAGCGCTACGCGGCGATCCGTGCGGTGATGGAGACGCGCCCCGAGATCCTGCACCCGACGACGCGGACGGTCATCGCCGCCGCCGAGCGCCACAGCGCCGCGGACGCCTTCGCGGGCCTCTACCGCCTCGCGGCGCTGCGCCGGGAGGCGGACGCGGTCTGGGACCGGATCGACGTCCTCGCCGTGCCGACCTACCCGCGCCCGCAGACCTGCGCGGCCCTGGCGGCCGACCCGATCGGGCCGAACAGCGAGCTCGGCACCTACACCAACTTCGTCAACCTGCTGGACTGGTGCGCCCTGGCGGTGCCGGGGCGGCCCCGCGCCGACGGCTTCCCCGCCGGGATCACCCTGCTGGCGCCGCGCGGCTCGGACGGGCTGCTCGCCGCCCTGGGCGCGCGCCTGCACGCGGCGTCCGCGCCGCGGATCGGCGCGGGCACGATCCCGGTGCCGACGGCGGAGCCGGGACCGGCCGCGGCCGGACCGGACGCGATCGAGCTGGCGGTCGTCGGGGCGCATCTCTCGGGGCTGCCGCTGAACCGCGAGCTCGCCGGGTGCGGCGCGCGCTTCCTGCGGGCGGTGCCGACCGCGCGGGACTATCGCCTCTACGCCCTGCCGGGCGGCCCCCCGCAGCGCCCGGGCCTGCTTCGGGTGGCGGCCGGCGAAGGCGCCGCCATCGAGACCGAGGTGTGGGCCCTGCCGCCCGCCGCGTTCGGACGCTTCGTCGCCGCCATCCCGGCGCCGCTCGGGATCGGCACCCTGCGGCTCGCCGACGGTACGGCGCCCAAGGGCTTCCTGGTCGAGCCGGCCGGCCTCGACGGGGCGGCCGAGATCACGCGCTTCGGCGGCTGGCGCGCCTACCTGGCCGACCCTGCGGCCGCGTAGCCTCCCGGGCCCGGGACTGACATCGGCCGCCGAAGGGAAACCGGCTCCGGCCCGTCACGCGGGGACAGGGCGCCCGCGCCGCTGCTAGGCTGCCGCCCGGTGGCGGAGGGCTCCGATGCAACGACCGATCCTGTTCCTGGCGGCCTGCCTGCTGGCCGGCATCCCGCGGGCGGTCTCCGCCGGGCCCGCGCCGGACGGCGTCGCCGATCTCGGCAGCTACGCCACCCGCGTGGAGATTCACCCGTTCGACAGCCTGACGCTGACCGACCGGCAGTTCCTCACCGGCACGTCCGAGGGGGCGAAGCCGGTCACGGTCGCGGGGCTCCTGCGCGTCGCCAAGGCGGGGACGGAGCGCCTGCCGACCGTGATCCTGATGCACGGCTCCGGGGGCCTGGGCGGGAACATCGAGTTCTGGCAGCGGGCGCTGGCGGCGCGCGGGATCTCGACCTTCGCCATCGACGGGTTCACCGGGCGCGGCCTGACCAGCGTCAACACCGACCAGAGCCTCCTGGCGCGCACGAACCTCATCCTCGACATCTACCGGGCGCTGGGCGTGCTGGCCCGGCATCCGCGGGTCGACCCGGCGCGGATCGCCGTGATGGGCTTCTCGCGCGGCGGGCAGGCCGCGCTCTACGCGAGCCTCAAGCGCTTCGACGCGGCCTGGAACCGCTCCGGCGTCACCCCCGCCCTCTACCTACCGGTCTATCCGGACTGCTCGATCCGGTTCCGGGACGACACCGCCGTCGTGGACCGGCCGATCCGGATGTTCGGGGGCAGCGGCGACGACTACAATCCCGCCGCGACCTGCGCGGCCTACGCGGAGCGTCTGAAGGCGGCCGGCGCCGATGTCGACCTGACCGTCTATCCCGGGGCGCAGCACGTCTTCGACAACCCGACCGGGCCGAGCCAGCCCGTGGTCGCCAGGGGCGCGCAGACCGTCCGCGCCTGCGCGATCCGCGAGGCGGCGGACGGCGCCCTCGTCGAGGGCGCGAACGCCGCGCCGTTCACCTATGCCGACCCGTGTGTGCAGCGCGACCCGCATATCGGCTCCGACGCCGCCGCCCGCGCCGCGGCCCTGTCGCGCGTCTCGGAGGCGCTCGACACGGCTTTCCGGGCGCGGTGAAGGACGCCGCGCAGCGCCGCGTCCTTGCCTGATCCTGCGGGCAGAGCCGCCGCGGGATCCGCCGCGTTGTCGCTGCCGCGGGCAACAGGACGATCAAACTGGGCGGCTCGCTCACGCTGCAGGTTTGAAGGCCCGAGACCGACGCCCAGCCGCTCTGCAGAGCCGTCCGACTCTCCCGGTGCAGCGACAGGACTCCCTGCCTGAACCTCGGCGATGCCGGTCGATCCGGGGCTTCAGCCTGCTTCAGTGCCAACCCGCTCAAGGTCCAGCGGATCGAGCCGGACGCGTCGGCGACACGAGACGGCCGCAAAGCCCAAACATAATGCAAATTGTGGCCCTATAGGCGCGGAAACGCCCAAAAAGGTGACTGTTCGCGGCAGGGAATCCGGCGAACGTCCCTGCTGCCCGAATTCGCCGAGACGATCGGATCGTTCCCTGTGCCGCGTGACACGATCGAACACCGGCGGACCGAAGTGTGGACTCCCTCTCTCATGATG
>NZ_BBUX01000056.1:0-42360 GCF_000974725.1 Methylobacterium sp. ME121 | reverse complement strand
GGGAACTTCCTGCTGAACTCGGACGTCAACAAGACGCTGGCCACCCTGACCACAGCGGGCGCGACCCTGAACTCCGCGGCGAGCACGCTGGGCTCGAACCTGTCGGTCGTTCAGAACCGCCAGGACTTCTCCAAGCAGCTGATCAACGTGCTGCAGACGGGTTCGGCCAACCTGACGAACGCCGACCTGAACCAGGAAGCGGCGAACTCGCAGGCGCTGTCGACCCGCCAGTCGATGGGCATCTCGGCCCTGTCGCTGGCCAACTCCGCCCAGCAGGGCGTCCTCCAGCTCCTGCGGTAAGTCGCGACCCCCAGACCGCCGCAACGGCCGGGGCAGCGCCCCGGCCGTTCGCGTTCGCGGGGCGCCGATTCCGAAACCGGGCGGCTCTTACGTATCAGGCCTCGGCCACTCCGAACGCTCCCTTCCTGGTCCTGCGCCGGGATCGGGGTGGCCGCACGGCCCCTCCCCCAGGTCGTGACCTCTGAACGCCGCGCGACGACGAACGCTCCTGTCGGGACCAGAGGTCACACCCTCGCCTCGCATCCGGGTGCCGGTAGCCGTTGGACCCGGCAGCGGCTCCGGATAAGACCGCACCATGAGCATGGAAGATCTTCGGGGGGAGGTCGAGCGGCTGCGTCGGCGCGAGCGCGCGCTGGTGGAGGAGAACGCGCGCCTGCGCGCGACCCAGCTCCCGGCCGTCCCGACCACGAGCTTGGCCGGTGTCGGGACCGCCCGGTCCGACCTCCTGTTCACCGCCGCCGACAAGACCCGGATGGCGATGATCGTCACCGATCCGAACCTGCCCGACAATCCGATCGTCTTCGCCAACCGCGCCTTCCTGGAACTCTCCGGCTACACGGCGGAGGAGCTGATCGGGCGCAATTGCCGCTTCCTTCAGGGGCCGGCGACCGACCCGGCCGACATCGCCCGCGTCCGGGCCGCCATCGCCGCGCGACGCGACGTCGTGGTGGAGCTGCTGAACTACCGGCGCGACGGCAGCACCTTCGTCAACGAGCTGTACATCAGCCCCGTGTTCGGTCCGCACGGCGAATTGCTGTTCTTCTTCGGCAGCCAGCTCGACCTCACGCGCTTCCGGGAGCGGGAGGCCCAGGCGGTCGCGCAGGCCTCCTACCTGCGGGGTCCGCCGGCGGACGACGAGGTCGGCTTCTGCATCGTCGAGCTGCGCTTCGACGCGGATGGCAGGACCCGGGATTGCCAGCTCGTCGAGACCAACGCCGCCTTCGAGCGCCGGTCGGGCCTCGCCGCCGCGGAGAGCCGCTGGATGAGCGAGTTCCTGCCGGACGACGCGCAACACTGGCTCGACATCCTCGGCGAGGTCGCGCGATCCGGGCGCAGTGCCCGTTTCAAGGGCTCCATGTCGCGAACCGGGCCCGTCCTCGAGGTTCACGCGATGCGGATCGGCACAGGGATCCAGAGCCGCGTCGCCGTCCTCCTCGAGGATCTTGCCGTCAAGCAGTCGGACGAGGAGCGGCGGGAGGCGCGGATTCGCGACCGGC
This sequence comes from Methylobacterium sp. ME121, assembly GCF_000974725.1. NCBI lineage: Bacteria > Pseudomonadati > Pseudomonadota > Alphaproteobacteria > Hyphomicrobiales > Methylobacteriaceae > Methylobacterium > Methylobacterium sp. ME121. The sequence continues at coordinate 40,843 of NZ_BBUX01000056.1, read as the reverse complement.
GGATCGAGCACGACCTCGTCTGGAGGACGAGCCGCGACCTTCTCGTCGTCTGCGCCCTCGACGGAACCTGTCAGGCGGTCAATCCGGCCTGGACGGAGCTCCTCGGTTGGCCGGCCGGCAGCTTGGTCGGCATCCGCATCGACAGCCTGATTCATCCGGACGACGGCGAGACGGCGGCCAGCGCGTTCGAGACGCTGCGCATCGGCCACAGGTTGTCCGACCTCGACGTCCGCTTCAGGACTGCCGACGGCGCGTACCGCTGGATCTCCTGGAACGCCATCGCGCGCGGGGACCGGTTCCACGCGACCGGGCGGGACGTCACGGAGCGCCGGACCCTCGAGGAGCAGCTGCGCCAGTCGCAGAAGATGGAGGCGGTCGGGCAATTGACCGGCGGCGTGGCGCACGACTTCAACAATCTGCTGACCGTCATCAAGTCGTCGACCGACCTGTTGAAGCGTCCGGGCCTGAGCGAGGATCGCCGGGGCCGCTACGTCGACGCCATCTCCGACACGGTCGACCGCGCCGCCAAGCTGACCAGCCAGTTGCTGGCATTCGCGCGCCGGCAGGCGCTTCGACCAGCGATCTTCGACGTGGTCCAGTCCGTGGCCGCCATCGCCGACATGGTCGGTACCCTGACCGGCGCGCGCATCCACGTCGCGACCGACACCGATGCCGGCACCGACTCGGGCGGCCGGACCCTGCGCTGCCACGTCGATGCCGACCCGAGCCAGTTCGACACGGCCCTCGTCAACCTCGTGGTGAACGCCCGCGACGCCATGCAGGGCGAGGGCCGTCTGCTGATCAAGGTGCGACGCGCGGACCGCATCCCGGCGCTGCGGGCGCATCCGGCCGTGCCGGGAGACTTCGTGGCCGTGTCGGTCTCGGACACCGGCTCGGGCATCGAGGCGGATCTGCTCGAGCGCATCTTCGAGCCCTTCTTCACGACGAAGGGCGTCGGACACGGCACCGGGCTCGGGCTCAGCCAGGTATTCGGCTTCGCCAAGCAGTCGGGCGGTGACGTCGCGGTCGACAGTGTCGTCGGCGTCGGTACAACCTTCACCCTCTTCCTGCCGCGATCGCACCAAGCGGAAGTCAGCGATGCCGCGCCGGACGAACCGGAGCCGCTGGCCGAGGGGCACGGCACGCCCGTCCTCGTGGTGGAGGACAACGAGGAGGTCGGCGGCTTCGCCCGGCAGGCCCTCGTGGAGCTCGGATACGAGGCTGTCTGGGTCAAGGACGCGCAGGCAGCCCTCGCCACGATCGAGGCGAACGACCAGGAGATCGAGGTGGTCTTCTCCGACGTGGTGATGCCGGGCATGAACGGCGTCGATCTGGCCCGGGAGATCAGGCGCCGCCGTCCGTACCTGCCCGTCGTGCTGGCCTCAGGCTACAGTCACGTTCTGGCCTCGGAAGGCACGCACGGGTTCGAGCTCCTGCACAAGCCCTACTCGGTCGCCGACCTCAGCCGTGCCCTCCGCAGGGCACTGCGGGAACGGTCGGCGCTGACCTTCGGCTGACGCGGCTGCATCCGAGCGGACCGCCGCGCGTTACGTCCGCGACGGTCAGAAGGATCGGACAGGACAGCACGCCATGTCATCGGATACGCCGCGGCCCGGGGACGATCCGCTGCCCCCCATCGACGATCCGCTGCCCGAGCCCGCACCGCCCGACGGAGACCCGCCGGCCGAGCCGCCCACGCCGCGACCGCCCGGGCCGATCGAAGCGGGCTGAGCGTTCGGCCGCCCGATGCCGCGGGCCGGATCGGCCCGTGTTCCGACGATTGCGGCCACCGATCGGCAACGCCATCGAAGCCGCGTCCGCGCGTCAGCAGGCAAGCGCCGGACTGTCGCGCCCCTCAATGCAGCGGGTACCGGCCGAGAAGGTCCGCGGTTCTCTGGACGGTCTTGTCGTAGAGGCAAGCGGGGACAGCCGGGTTCGCGCCGCTCCCGTTGGCCCACTCGCTGAAGGTCAGGTCGCCGCAATCCGCGTCACGGAAGGCGATCCAGGCACGCTGCGCCTTCTCGAGTCGCGTCTTCCACAGCGCCCTGGCGTCGGGATCCTGCGTGCGATCGTCGTGGTCGATCACCGACAGCGCCTTCTCGTAGGCCGCGTTGAGCCTCGCATCCGCCTCGTGCAACGCGCGGTTCATGCAATCCGTCGTGCCCGGTGTCGAGGTCTCGGTCAGGCACAGTTTGGCCGAGGGCGGCTCGGCTCTGGCACCCGTCGACACCGCGAGGCATGCGAGCAGCCCGGCAAGGACGGGAGCCGAGGGTCGCAACAGGCGTGAGCATACGTGGTTCATGGCGATCGGATCCGGTTCGCGCGCTCCGCTACCCGGCAGAGGGGGATCCTGCGCGCGGTTGGTGACGACAGGCAGGCGCGGACCGCAGCCCTGGACGGCCCCGGCCTGCGGCCTCAGCGGGCGTCGACGATGACGGCGGTGCCGTAGGCCACGACGCCCATCATCGACTGGTCGGTGTCTGCCGTATCGAAGCGCATCATGACGATGGCGTTGGCGCCGAGTTGCGCCGCGTTCTGCGCCATGCGGTCGATCGCCTGGGACCGGGCCTGCTCGATCAACTGGCTGTACTCGTTGATCTCGCCGCCGATCAGACTGCGCAGGCCGGCGGTGAGATTGCCCACCGCACCGCGGCTGTGCACCACGGCGCCGAAGCACGGGCCCCGGACCTCGCGCACGTGATAGTTCGGGATGTTCTCGGTCGTGACGATGATCATGGGATCTCGCTCAGGGCGGTGGTGGAAGAGGGCGACGGGGCGCGGTCACGGCGAGCAGGACAGGTCGCCGCCCGGACACCTGATCTGAGCCGCGAGGTCCTGGATTCGCTGGCGCGTCAACGCGATCTTGCATTGGCCCAGGAGCATCGGCGCGATGCTTCCGTTGTTGCCGGGCGCCAGCGTGTCGAACCCGGTCCTCAGGTTGCACTCGAGGTCGCGGAAGGCGATCCAGGCGCGCTCGGCAGCGACCAGATTGCGTCGGCCGTTCTCGTCGAGCTTGCTGCGCAGGGTCGCGTAGCGCCGGTTCAGCTCCGCATCGACCCGATCCAATTCCTGGCCCGTGCAGATGTTGGCGTCCATCTGGTTCGCGGAGGTGCTGCAATCGACCTCCGCCGCGAGCCCCACGGCCGGGACCAGAAGCAGGGCGGCGATGAGCGCGTTGCGCAGCATGGCGATCTCGGATCTGAGGCGGGCGTGAGACACGGGGGCCGGGGGCCGATCATGGTTCCTCCGACGCCGCGCCCGAGTCGCGTGCCCGGAATCCGTAATACCCGCGGTCGGCGTCGTAGAGGACGTCGAAGCCGTTCAGGACGTGCAGCCCCGTATTGACGAAGGGCTGCGGGCGCGTCGTGTTGAGGATGATGCGCTCGGGCGCGAGCGGCGCGGCGCGATCGCCGACCGTGATCGCGTAGCCGGCCGCGTCGCCGAACCGGAAGCTCAGGCGCGTTCCCGGGCGGAGGACCGCGCGATCGGCCGCATCGGCCCGGAGGCTGTCGGCGACCTGCGCGGGCGGCAGCGTCAGGAACATGCCGGTTACGCCGGTGTCGAGGAGCGCCCGGCCGCAGGCGGCGGGTTCACGGTCGTCGACGGCGATGCAGGCGGGAACGCCGAGCCAGTCTCCCGGCACGTGCGGGTGCGGATCGAGTTTCACGAAGCGGTAGCGTCCGCGGGTGTTGGCGCGCGTCAGGCCGACATGCACGCCCCGCCGGGTCAGAACGTAGCCGCGGTGCACCCCGCCGGGTCCCGGCGGGTCCGCGTTGAGGAGCGGGTTGGTGTCCGGCGTGCTCTCGGTCTGGCTGTCGTCCTCCCGGCCGAATCCGATCCCCATCATCGCCACGTGGGCCGGCGCCTCCTGAGGCGTGCACTCGCGCGCGCGAACGGTGCAGTCGATCCGGTCGACGGCGAGGACCCGTATGGGTTGCGTGACCACGCTCGCGCCGTCGCGGCCGACGAGGGTCACCGGCACCCGCACCCAGCGTCCGACCATGATCCGGCCGGAACTTGAGTAGGTCAGGCGCCCGGGCTCGCTCGGCAGGGCTTCGTTGCCCGGAATGCGACTGGCCGAGACCACGATGCCTGTCGAACCCGTATCCACGAGCACCGGACGAGCCGCGCCGCCGAACGACAGTCCGAGGCGCGGCGAGCGGGTGATGGCGCCACCGGGTTGCGGGGCGTTTAGGAAAGGCAGGAAGATGCCGCGTCGGTCATCCTCGTAGCTCGGCCCATCGACCGCTCGCGCCGGCGTGGCCGGGCCGAGCAGCGCAGCGCCCGCGATCTCGACGCTCAGGAGAGCGGAAGCCGTTCGGGTGTAACGCCCCCGCGGGCGGACGGATGGGCGGGCTGCCTGAGGAGGATCCTGAAACGCCTGGCGCATGTCGGCCCCGGAGAGATCGCGTCGCCGCATCGACACCGCGTGAGAACCTTATCGGCGCCGAGAGGAGCTCTGCAGCCCGCGCGCGATCGCGCAGGTGTGGTGGATCGAGGCCGGGCAGTCGCCGGCGGAAGCCCGTCAGCGGGTCAGATGGCCGGTTCAGGATGCCGGGCCACCGCTCCCGGTATGGCCGCCCCCGTGCCCGGCAGCGCCCCCGCGACGATAGTATTCATGATCATGGTTCCCGTCGAAGAAACTGTGCCAACAACAACCGCCGGCCTCCGAGCCGTAATCTGCGGATCGATCCACGTTGCATTGACCCAGATCGAGTCATAGGTCAACGAAACGGCGGAAATAGTGTTACCGGTTCAGTAATTCGCTGAGGATCCGGCCGGGCGATGAACATTCGCCGTCGTTGACCCTGCCCGTTCCGGCACGGGCGAATGCCACCGGCTCCGAACGATCGCCGAACGATCGATGACGGTCTCGGCGCGGCTGTCGCGTGAGAAACCTCCCCGCTGACCGTGCAGGCCGCGCGAAACCGCGTCTGGCCGGCCCATGCCTCTGACGAGGCGGACGATCCACCGCCCGATCAGGGAGAACTGACGTGACCAAGACGAAGATGCTCGTGCTCGCCGCCAGCCTCCTGTGCGCCGCGGGTCCCGCCCGCGCCCAGGACGCGGCGCCGCAGCGCGGAAATCAGGAGTTCCTCGGCGTCGATCTCGACAGCGGCGGCGTCTACTTCAACGGCCGCAACTCAGGCCGCTACTGCGTCTACCGCACGGTCGAGGTCTACAATCGCTACACCGGCTACTTCGAGGCGCGGCGCGCGCGCCGCTGCGGCCGCGGCCTCTACCTGCCGTGAGGAGCGAGGCGATGCTGACCGCCCTCTCGCCGCTCCACCTCGCCGCCCTCAGCCTGATCGTCGCGTATCTGGGCTGGGGCTGAGCTGCGCCCCCACCGCCCGCAACCGTGTCCTGGACGTCGGTCGCGCGGTCGCGAGGACTGCATTCGCCGGACGCGTCCGACGCGTGAGATTGTTTCCCGATCCCCCAGCGGATAACCCTGTCGCGCGTGCCGACCGGGCGCGCCCCGCTTCGAGGACGGTGAATCCGGGCCGCGACCCGGACAGGAGGACGCGCTTGCCGAGAGCCAACCCGGTATCCGCGCTGCGGCGGGCCGCCCGCACCGCGATCATCCTGCTCGGGATAAATTCCCTAGCCCCGGTCGCGCCGGCCCGGGCAGCCGCCGATCCCGCAGCCTTCGCCGACAATGCCGACGCCGTCGCGGTGGTGATCGGCAACCGCAGCTACAAGCAGACGGTGCCGGTCGACTACGCCCACAACGATGCCGAGGCGATCCGCGCCTACCTGATCGAGCGTCTCGGATACCGCGAAGGTAACGTCTTCCTGCTGAAGGACGCGACGCTCAACGAGTTCAACCAAGTCTTCGGCACCGAGCGCAATCCGCAATCCGGCCGTCTCTGGCGCAGCGTGCGCGAGGGCCGCTCGAACGTCTTCGTCTACTATTCCGGCCACGGAGTCCCGGATCTGACCACCAAGCAGCCGTTCCTGCTGCCGGAAGACGGCAATCCGAACCAGGGCGAGAGCGGGTATTCGCTGGAAACCCTGTACCGCAACCTCGAGCTCGTGAAGCGCAAGATCGGCCCGGACCACCAGCTCGTCGTGATGGTCGATGCCTGCTTTACCGGCGAGACCGGGCGCAAGGGCGAGAGCCTCCTGGCGGTGTCAGCGCCCGGCTTCGCGCCCGCCCGTCCGAAGGCGGAGGGCGGCATCGTGCGGCTGGTCGCGACTTCGGGCGCGACGCCCGCCAACTGGGACGAGGCGAACAGGCTCGGCCTGCTGACCAGCCGGTTCCTGATGGGCGTGTCGGGTCTCGCCGACGCCCGAGACCAGCAGGGCGACGGCGACGGGCTCGTGCAGTGGACGGAGCTGAAGGGCTACCTCCGCCGCGAGGTGGAGGACGCCGCCCGCCGCGCGTCGGGCCGCGAGCAGGTGCCCGAGATCGACGAGGCCCCGATCGTCCTCAAGGTCTCGCTGCCGGTGGCGGCCGTCGCGCAGGGCGTCGCTGCCATCCGGGACGAGGCGGCCTGGCGGCGGGCCGAAACGCTCGGCACCCGGGAGGCGTTCGAGGCCTATATCGGCGCCTGCGGCGAGACCTGCCTGTACCGGCCTCAGGCCATGGACAGGCTCCTGGCCGGACGGCGCCGGGACGCGGCGGCGATCGACCAGGAGAATTGGGCCAGGTTCGGGACCCAGCGGCAGTATCAGGCCTATCTCGACTCCTGCGGCGAGGTCTGCGCCTATCGCAGCCTCGCGGAGGGCTATCTCGGCGGCAAGAATCCGAGTGCCGATCCGCGCGTCAAACGATGCGACGAGCTCGCCGCCGGCACGGACGATCCGGATCGTCCGAGTGGGGTCACCGGCGTGAAGCTCGGCCGGATCGAGCCGGCAGCCGCGATCGACGCTTGCCGCGGGGCTGCGGCCGCCTATCCGGACCTGCGCCGCCTCTCCTACCAGCTCGGCCGTGCCTACGACCGGGCCGACCGCTACAAGGAGGCCTTCGCCGCCTACGACCGCGCTGCCAAGGCCGGGAGCGTGTCGGCGCTGAACAACCTCGCCGCCCTCTACGAGAACGGCCAGGGCGTGAAGCGCCAGCAGGCCGAGGCGTTCCGCCTCTACCGGCAGGCGGGCGAAGGCGGGAACGTGGTGGCGCTCGCCAACGCGGCCCGGATGCTGGAATACGGCAACGGCATCCCGAAGGACGAGGCGCAGGCGGTCGCCCTGTATCGCCGCGCCGTGGCCGGGGGCGACGTCGCCTCGATCAGCAAGCTCGTGCCGCACTACGCGACGGGCGCCTACGGCTTCCCGAAGGACCTGCGCCAGGGCTTCGACCTCTTCCGGCAGGCGGCGGACCGGGGCGACCCGGTCGCCATGGCCACGATGGCGACGCTGATCGACAACGGCTTCGGGCGGTACTTCCCCGGTGTGCGCTCCGCCGACATGGTGATGCGCGCCCTCAAGCACGGGGAACTCGGCGCCGCCTCGGTCTCGGCCACCGACACCGCCGCCCAGAAGCTGAAGCCCGAGACGATCCGCTCGGTGCAGCGCGCGATCAAGGACGCGGACTACTACACCGGCGCCCTCGACGGTCGCTTCAACCCCGTCTTCGTCCGCGCCCTCGACCAGTACGCTCGGGCCAACGAGACCGAATGAGGCGCCTCCTCCTCGCCGCGCTACTGCTCGCCCCGGCGGCGGCGCGCGCCGATCCCGCCACGCAGGCGCTGACACCGTTCCTCGACGCGGTGGCGGCCTGTGCGGGCCGTCCGGACTTCACGCTCGCGGTCGTGGGAGTCGAGCCCGGCCAGACGGCGTTGTCGCGCGAGCAGTCCGAGGAGGTGCGCCTCGCCGTCGAGACCCGGCTCCAGGCAACGGGTCGGGTCAGGCTCGCGGCGGCGGCCGACGTGGTGCGGATCAAGGCCCTGCGCGAGGGCACGACGGGCCTGTCGGGCGCGGAGGCGGAGGCGCAGATCCGGTCGGCCTTCGCGGGGGACGCCGCCGTGTTCCTGGTCGAGCCCCGTCGGGCCGGCGAGACCGCCTCTATCCGGCTCCAGGCCGTGACGCAGAGCGCCGCCTGCAAGGCGACGAGCGAGCCTCTGGTTGTACCAATCCACGTCGGTGCCGGCGTGGCCGACGTCGACGCTGTCTTCGACGGCGCGGTGAAGGCCCTGGCGCAGGCCGTACCGAGCGCCGCCGCCGTCGAAGTCTGCCCGTTCGTGGCGGAGGGTGGCCATTCGACCTGCGCGGGCGCCCTCACGGACCGCCTCGTCATCGCTCTCGACGCGGAGGCCCGGTCGGCCAACCGCGTGCTCCGCGGCGCGCGCCTCGACGTGCGCCGCCGGCCGCCCGGCACAGGGTGCGCGGGCCCCATCACGGCGCGCGGCCGCTTCCGCACCGATCACGACCGGCAATCCTGGCTGGAGGTCGAGTTCCAGCGCGACGGCGCCGTGCTGGCCCCGACGGGGCAACGCCGCATCGCCACGGAGGGCCTCGGCTGCGATCCCGTCCCGCGGCCCTTTCTCGACCACCTCGCCGCCACGGCGCGCACGGATGCCGGCCGCCTCTCGGTGGCGGCCGCCGCCACGCCGTTCGCGGCCGGTCAGCGCCTGGAGATGCGCATCGAGTCCCGGGTCGCGCAGAACCTGTACTGCTGGGTGGTCGCGCCCGACGAGACCGCCTTCGTCGCCCTTCCGGTGCGCGACAACGCCGCCTCGCAGCTGGCCCTCACACCGGGAGAGTCGCGGCGCTACCCGCGCGGCTACGGCCTCGACGAGATCGTGGCGGGGGAAGCGTTCGAGAACCTGTTCGCCTGCTTCGGCGTGCCGGGCGGCCTGCCGCCGGAACTCGCCGCGCGGTGGCTGGCGGCGGCGCCGGGCGCGGCCGGCGAGGCGCGCCTTCTCCAGCCACCGGACGTGCTGGACCTCCTCGACCGGATCCGGGCCACCCCCGGGGTCACCGAGGCCACCGCGCGCATCGTGGTCCGCTGAGGCGGAGCGACGGACTCAGAACAGCGTCTGGTTCGCACAGATCGGACGGGTGGCGCCCGGATGGCTGCCGGAGGTCGACGGATGGCCGGTCGCGAGGTAACCATAAGGCGAATCGAACGATCCCAAGGGGTTGCGTGGCAGCCCGCGACCGGGAGGCGCATGACGGGCGGATACGACGAGCGCTGCGCGGCCGACCTCGCCAATGTCGGCGACGGCCGCGATCTCTCCCGCGCCGACCGTGCCTGGCTCGCCCGCGTGGTCACCGGTGCCGTGCGACCGAACCGCGACAAGCCCGTGTGGGACCTCGCCCACGCCCTCGCGGCTCTGGCCGGGGCGACCGGCGCCCGCGACGGGCGCGATCTCATCACCCTCACCCTCGATCCGGGCCTCGCGCGACCGGCCGCCCTCGCGGCGCGGTTCGGCGACGGCCCGGCCGTCGATGACCGCGGACCCGTGCTCGGCACCGCTTGGTCCACCAGCTGGGTCGGGCTCGCCCGGCTCCTCGCGCTCGCCGAGTTCGTGCTCACCGCCGAGGATCTGGCGCAGTTCGCCACCGTGGCGAGCTGGCTCGACGAACTCGCCGCCGCGCCTGACCCCGACAGCGCGGACATCCTGGCCAAGCGCCTGGCCCGGCATCTCGCCGCCTACCGGACCGCCCACCTGCCGCTGGCGCCGCTGGAACGGCGCTTCCGGGCGCTGCTGACCTTCCTGGGCGGGCGCCGGTCCGTCACGGACGACGACATCCTGGATTTCTGGTGCACCGAGATGGCGACGGGCGAGCGGCCGGGCTTCCGTACGGTCGCGGAGCATTTCGTGACCTTCGAGGCGGCCGGCCACCTTCTCGACGGTCTCGAGGCCCTCTCGGCCCCCGCGGCCCTCGACGCTCACGAGGGCTGGGACGAGAGGCTGGACGCGGCACTGGGCGATCTCGCGGCCGCCGAGCCCGCCGCGGCGCTGGCGAGCCTCCTGGCGGACTGGCCGCAGGGCCCGAAGATCCTCACCGGCGCCGAGCGAGAGGATCTGACCGACTTCCTGCGCCTCGAGCCCTACCACCGCACCCGCCCGCTGACGACGCTCAGGGCCGTGAGCTTCGGCCGGGTTCAGTCCGGCATCGCCAACCGCCTCCGCCGCGGCGGAGGCGGCGCCGACATCGCCGAGCGCGCGAGCTGTCTGGAGGCCGAGAGCTACGGCGCGTTGCGCGCGCGCGCGGGACTGCTCGCTGCCCATCTCACCCGGATGCTCCGCATCGCGGCGGCGCTCCGGATCGCCGACCGCGACGCGCTGCCCGAGGCGGTCCGATCCGCGCTGGAGGCCGCCGAGGCGGACCTGCACCGCGTCCGCCGCGCCGGCTTCGACGATCGGGAGGGTCTCTCGGCAGGCTTCGCCGCCGCGGAGCCAGCCTTGCTGCGCCTCGCCGAGGCGGCGGCCGACCTGAACCGGTCGCTCGACGGCCTCGCCCGCCAACGGCCGCTGGACGCGCTGTTCCCGGCGGATCGCGGCATCTTCGCGGTCGCGTTCGCGGCGGCCTATGCCGGGGAGGCCGCCGCGTGAGCGATGCGGCGCGGCTCCTCGCCGAGATCCACGCGGCCCGCGCGCTCGTGCGCGATGGCTTGCGCGATGCAGAGGCGAGCGCCCGGCCGGACCACGCGAGGCTCTGGGCCCACGCGACCCGGGCGCCCCACGGCCCCGTCGACCTCGCGACGGTACGGGCGATCCGCAGCGACCCCACGACCGGCCGCCGCTACAGGACGATGCTCGGCGCGGTGGCGCTGGCCCACGCGCCGCTCGCCGCGGCCGCCTCGGACGGCGCGATCGTCCGACGCCGGGTCGGCGCCTACGCGCTGGAAATCCTGGAGGCCGCGGACGGCGCGCCCCCGCTCCTCGTCCTGCGCGGCGAGGCCGGGCAGATGCCGCGGGTGATCGAGGCGTGGCTCGACGACGAGACGGTCCGGTTCGACCTCGGCGCGGCGACCGAGGGCGCGGTCGTGCTCGCCCTCGACCCGGCCGTGCCAAATGCGGCCCTCCTCGGCCGCATGCTGCGCGACCCGGCCTGCGCGGTGTTCCTGCTTTGACGAACCGGTGGGACAGGAGGCGGACCCGTCCGGGCCCGTCCGGGTCCGGATGGCCGGCTCGGGCATGACGCGTCCGGCCATCCTCGTCGTGGTGCCCACGACCCGCGGACCGCTGGTACTGCGCGCGCTCAGGCCGCGCCCCGGCCTTCCGGCCCCGGCTGCCTTCGCGGACGGCGACTACCGGCCGCTACCCTGGTCGGCCGATTACGCGCGGCTCTGCGGTGCCGGCGGCCCGCTCGCCCGATGGATGGGCCGCCCGCCCGAGCCCCACGAGTTGCGGCTGTCGGGCTCCTTCGATGCCGGACGCTCCTGGGAAGTCCCGGTGTGCCTGGCGCACGGCCTCGTCGAGAGCGGCCACCCGCTGGCCGCGACACCGGCAGAGGCCGACCTCATCCTCTGGGCGACCGGCGCGGTCGATCTCGACCTCTCGGTCCTGCCCGGCGACTACGCGCTGCTCGACAAGATCGCGCGCTGCACCTCGCTGATCGCCGAGGCTCCGGGCGCCGCGCTGGCCGTCCTCCTGCCCGAGGGGCCGCAGCGCGCCGAGGCCGAGGCCGCCCTGCGCGACCTCGGCCGAGACGTGAGGCTCCTGCCATCGGACAGCGTGCCCGCGGCCCTGGCCGGGCTGGCGGCCCCTCAGCGACCGCAGCAAGCCGCCGCCTCGCCGCCGCCGCGATGGCGACGTCTGGCGCTGCCGGCCGGCGCCGTCGCGGCGGCCGGCCTCGCCGGTGTGCTCGCTCTCGGGGCCACGAGGCCCGGCCCCGAGGGCGACCCGCGGCGCGACGCGCCGGCCGTTCCCGACGAGACGCCGGCCGGGACCGAAGCCCGGATCGCGCAGCGGGTCCACGTCGCGGAGCTGCGTGCCCCGGCGGGCTCCTCCTGCCGGCGCGTGGCCTTCGGGGCTGATCCGCCCGAGCGGCGTCCGGTGCGGGCGGAGGCGGGCGATCGCTTGGCCGCGAGCCGGCTCACGCCGGATCTGTGCGGGCTCGCCATCGGTGCGGAGCCGGGTCTGCGCGTGCAGGTCGGGGCGGAACTGCGCGACGCCGCCCTTCCCGCCATCCGGCTGGCGGACGGCACTCTCGGCTACTTCCTGCGCGAGGGCGCGCGGCAGAACCTCGTCTACACGGTCCAGGCCGTTCCGGAGGCCGGGGGCCCCGCGTCGGCCGGCCGTCTGGTCCACGCCCTGACGCGCTGATGGGAGCCCGACGTGTCCCGAATGCTGTCGATCGACGCCGCGAGCACCGGCCGGAGCCCCGCACCGCGAGGAGGGAGAGGATGATCTCGATCCGCCGGAAAGGCCCTCTCCTGCTGGGAACAGCCTGCGCGCTGATCGTGCTCGGCCGCGGCGACGCCGCGCGGGCGCAGAGCGTCGGCTTCGATCCCGCCGATTACGGCCGGGCGCAGCTGCCCCTGCGTCAGACGACCGGCGACGCGGCGGCCTATGTCGACCAGAACAAGGGCGCCTTCGAGCCGGTCAGCGAACTCGACCCGAAGGACGGCCTCGCGGCGCTCGCTCGGCCGATCGGCCGCGTCGACATCGTGCTCCAAAACGGCCGCACCGGTCAGCAGGTCGGTGCCTCCTGCACGGGGACGCTCCTGCCGGGCGACTACGTGCTGACCAACCACCACTGCCTGCCGCAATCGGGCGACCTGCACCCGATCAAAGCGTCGATCCTGATGGATTACCTGACCCTTGACGGGAAGGGCTCCCGACGGTTCGAGATCGACCCGAAACCCGTCGAGTACGATGCGCGCCTCGACTTCGCCCTCGCCCGGGTCGCCGGCAATCCGACCGCGACCTACGGCGCCGCGCGGCTCTCGGGCGAGCCTGTGACAGCCAACCGCTCGATGCTGGTCATCCACCATCCCCTCGGGCGTCCGAAGGTGATGAGCCGCTTCCGCTGCTTCGCCGTGAAGGATCAGGCGGAGGGTCCGGACCTGCGCCACCGCTGCGACACCCTCGGCGGCTCTTCCGGGTCGCTGATGTTCGACGCGTCCGTCGCTGGCATCGCGCTCCACAAGGAGGGCGGCCTCGATCCGAAGGATCCGACGAGCTTCAACAGTGCGACCCGGCTCTCCGCCATCCTGGGCCGGAGCCCGATCCTCGCGCGGATCGCGGCGGCCCAGGGGCGACCGGTCGCCGCCGTCGATCCGGGGGGCAGGCCGGTCCCGCCCGCACCCGGCCCGGCGCCGCAGCCCAGGCCGGCGACCGACGGACCGCTCGATCCGGCCGGGATGAACGCCATCCTGCGGGGGCGCTGAGCGCCGTCGTCGAAAACCGCTCCGCCCGGCGACGGAAATCGCTCTGGGTCGACCATGAACGGGGTGAGAGGGGCCGCAGCGAGGCCCGGCATTCGGAGAGGGAAGCGATGCGGACCCACGATCTGCCACGCGCCGCGCGGACGCGCCTCGGCCGCTCGGGCCTGTTGCTCGCCATCGGCCTCGCTCTGGTCGTGCCCGCCCGGGCGAACCCGCTCACCGAGGTGCCGGGTGCCCGGGCCGCACAACCGGACGCGGCGGCCCCGCCGCCGGACCCGGTCGCGGACCGGGCGCAGGCCGAGGAGGCGCGGGCCACGAATCCGAGCGCCACCGCGATCATCCGGTCGCTGGCGCCGTTCGCGGACGGCGATCCGGGCGCACCCGCGCGTCCGCTGACGATCAGCCCCGACGACGGCGGCCCCGCGGTGCGGGTCGTTCCGGCACGGGCGGTCGATCTCACCGTATTCTTCGCCTACGACAGCGCCCGCCTGACGCCGGAAGCCCGGATCCAGCTCGAACCGCTCGGTGAGGCCCTGCGCGCCCAGCCCCTGGCCGGTCACGCCTTCCTGATCGCCGGTCACACCGACGCCGCCGGCGGCCGCGCCTACAATCGCCGCCTCTCCCTGGCCAGGGCCCGCGCCGTGAAGGCGCATCTCGTCGAGACCTACGGCCTCGCGCCGGAGCGCCTGCGCGTCCACGGCTGGGGACCCGCGCGACCGAAGGATCCCGACGCGCCCCTGTCACGGGTGAACCGCAGGGTGGAGGTCAGCCTGATCGCGCCCGCCCGCAGCGGCGCCCTGCGCTTCGTCCTTCCGGTGGCGGATCACACCTGCACGGACTCGGCCGATCCGCGCCTGCGGACTGATCTCGACCTCGACGATTTCGGCGCGGCGCCGACGCCGCGTCCCTGCGCTGAATGAAGCCCGCCCCCCTCACCCGCGCTCCGATCACCGAGAGACCCGCGATGTCCTGGAGGATCCCGATGCCCCTCGTCCGCACCACGGCGTTCCGCGCTGCCTGCCTCGCCGTCCTGGCTTTCGGATCCACCTACGCGGCACCGGCCCGGGCACAGACCAAACCCAACATCGTCGTGATGGGCGAGGACGCCGACGAGGACGCGGTGCCGCGGGGCAACCGCATCTTCCAGCGGGTGATTCACGAACTGTCCGAGACGATGAACCTGCGCGGCTACAACGTCTACGACGAGACCGCCGTGGCGATGGGCTTCACCCAGGCCAACCGGGTGCGCCGTCGGGATGCCGAGCTGATCGAGGTGGCCCGCGCGGTCCAGAACCCGCCTCTCGACGTGGTGGCGGTGTTCCAGATCTACGCGTCGGCGTCGAAATCCGCCTACTCGGATATCGTCAGGCCGGAGATCCGTATCCCCGGCCGCCTCCTCAACGTCCGCACCGGCCAGTCGCTCGGGTCGTTCGAGGTGGCCGGGCTCCAGCTGCCGCCCCTGCCCCAGGGCTGCGATCGCGAGTGCCTGCTCGAGCGCGTCGGCGCCGAGGCGAAGACCGTGGCCGCCGACGTCGCGGCCGCGCTCGCCGCGAAGCTCGACGGCGTCATCGCGCCCCGCCGCGGGGCCGATGCCGGCGCCGCGCCGCCCGACCCCGCGCCAATCGGCGGCGCCGTAACGGCGGCGCCCGGCGCAGAGGGCTGCGGGGGCCTGCCCAGCGCCTACGTCGTCCGTCTGAACGGCTTCTCGAACCAGGAGGTCCAGGCGGCCGAGGAGTACATGGCGGCCTTCCGCTGCTACGAGCACCACCGTCCGGTGCGCGCGAGCGGGGCCAGCACCGAGTACTGGTACGAGACCCGCTCCGATTCCGCCCGGCTCGGCCGGAACCTGCGCCTGATGCTGGAGCACATGAGCGCGCCGGGGCAGGTCCAGTTCTCGGGCAACACCTTCGTCATCAGCCGCGTGGCGACGCGGTAGCCGGTCTCACCGTCCCGCCCCTTCGTCCCCCCTGACCTGGAGGTTGACCATGTCGGTTCGCGAGCGCCTGCGCGGCGTCCTCTCCCGTCTTGGCCCGTGCCGACCGGCGCGGCGCGAATTGCTGGTCGGCTTGGTCGTGGCGCCGCTGGCGATCGCGGGACCGGCCCCGGAGGCCTGCGCCGATCCGGTCTTTCCGGCCGCCGGCGCCCTCGGCCTCACGCCGCCGGCCGGGATGAGCGTGAGCCGGCGCTTCGCCGGCTTCGAGCATCCGGCCGGCGCCTCGATCATCCTGGTCGAGATGCCGCCGGAAGCTTGGGACCAGATCAACGGCCGGTTCACGCCCGAGGCGCTGGCCGCCACGGGCTTCCGGGTGAAGGGCGGGGCGGAGACGCTGCCGGTCGCGGGCGGCGAGGGCTTCGTCCTGCGCGGCACCCAGCCCGCCAACGGCCTCACCTACGCGAAGTGGGTCGCCGTCGTGCGCGGTGCCCCGGGGACCGGGCTCGTCACCGTGCAGGTGCCCGAGAAGGCGGCCCGGCAGGTGCCCGCCGCGGCCGTCGAGGCGGCCCTCCGCACCATCGCGTTCCGGCCTAAGGCGGGCCTGACCGATCAGGTCGCGGCGCTGCCCTACACGGTCGGCGACATGGCGGGCTACCGTCCGGCCGCGGTCTTCGCGGGCAGCAGCCTGCTCCTCACCGAGGGCCCCAAGGACGTCGATCCCGAGCGCGAGCAGCCGGTGATCGTCGTCGCGCCGTCGCTCGGTCAGGCGCCGGTCCCGTCGGGCGCGGAGGTCGCGGTCGCCCGCCGGCTTCTCGCGTCGCAGAAGGACTTCGCCGACGTGAAGGTCACCGACGAGGCGCGGTCCAGCCGCGGCGGGGCGGTAGTCGTGCGGCTGCGCGGAACCGGAACCGACACCAAGAGCGGCCGCGCCCTCGGCGTGACGCAGACGATGGTGTTCGACGGCAAGCGCTACCTGCGGGTTCTGGGCTTCGCCGACGCCGGTCGCACCGACGCCCTGGACCGGGCCGACCGCGTCGCCGCTTCGGTGGCGATGCGCTGACCGATCTCCGGCCCGAAATCGAAAGCGCTTGCCCGATGCGTCTCTCGCCCCTCGCTCCCTCGATCCTGCTCGCCACCCTCGCGCTGCTCGCGGGGCCGGCACATGCGGAAGAGAACGAGTGCCGGCGGCCACCGTCGCTGGCCTCAGGTCCGCCCCCGATCTTCGGACGGATCACCGCCCCGGGGCGCACGGCTTTCGTCAAGGACGGACTCGCCCGCGCCAACTGCCCGGACCCGAGCGCCGCCTGCCGCGAGCGCGCCTACCTGGTGACCGCCGATCCCGTCATTCTCGGCGAGCGGCGCGGCGCCTATGTCTGCGCCCACTATCGTGGCGCGGGCGACGATATGGGCCGGTCCGGCTGGCTCCCGGCCGAAGCTGTCGCCGTCGAGCCGTCGGGCACCGTCGCACCGGCGGATTGGCTCGGCACCTGGACCCGGCCGGAGGCGCGCATCCGCGTCACGCCGGGCGACAAGCCGGTCGACAAGCCGGGGATGCTCACTTTCGCGGGGGACGCGACATGGGGTGCCGGCGACCCGGAGCGGGTACGCCGCGGCGGGGTCCATATCGGCGAATTCGCCGGCACGGTCGCGCCGCAGGGCGACGCGGCGAGCTTCGCGGTCGGCGAGAGCGGGGCGCTGCCCGTCGAGACCGGGGACGCCTCCGACTGCAAGGTCTGGCTGCGCCGGGTCGGCCCCTGGCTGATCGTCGACGACAACCTCGCCTGCGGAGGGCTCAACGTCTCCTTCCGCGGCCTCTACCGCCGCCAGCCATGAGCGGCGCGGCGAGACGCGGCCGCCCCGGGCCCGCGCAGGATGCGTCGCGCGACCGGCCTCCGGATGCCTCGCGGACCGGCGCCTGTGTGCAGGACTCTGACCGATGAACATCCACAGCACGGCGCGGCCGAGCCCGTCCCGGCGACGCCGGCGCGTGATCCTCATCCTGTTGCTGATCACGTGGCTGCCGGTCCTGCCCTTCGCCCTCGGCCTCACGCTGACGAGCCTGACCGGATGCACGGTGAACGAGGCGGGCACGCACCCGTGCCCGGTAGCCGGACACGATATCGGCGACCTGCTCTACACGCTGACGATGACGGGCTGGCTGCTGATCCCATTCCTGCCCTTCATGGCCCTGACACTATTGCTCACCGGGCTGCAGGGCCTGCTGATGCTCCTCAAGGCGTGGCGGCGGCGATGATGCGACATGCGATTTGGCGCGCGGCCGCGCTGTTCGGCCTCGGGTTGTCAGCCGTCCCGCTGTCGAGCGTGGCGATAGCCGCGTCAGCGACGTCGGCACGGGCGCAGGCGGCCGAGGCGCAGGGTCCGGCCCTGCCCTACGCCTCCACGCCTGACCTGAGGGCCGCCACGGTGGTACGGGCGGTGCGCGACCAGCGCGCGGCGAACCCGATCGCCGCGGACGAGACGGCGCGGGAACTCGCCCGGCACGATTACGACTCCGTCTTCCGCGGCTTCCTCGACGGGACGCCCCTGCGGCCGGACGATGCGGGCGACGTGCTCACTGCCTTCATCGCCCTGCAATGGATGGTCGCCAACGACGCGACAATCGAGCCGAGCCCGTCGGCCCTGCGGGCGATCCGGAGCCGGTTCGTGGCCCCGATGGCGGAGCGGCCGCCCCTGTCCCAGCCGGCCGCGCGGGCAGCCTTCGCCGAGCAGGTCAAGCTGCGTGCCGTGCTCCACCATGCCGGATGGCAGGCGGCCAAGCGGCTCGGCGTGCTGCCGCGCTTCCTCGCGGGCCTGTCCAAGGAGTTCATCCCGGTCGCGACGCTGCGGACCCTGGCGCTGACTGACGACGGGCTGGTGTTGAAGGACCGGGCCGGACGCGCGGGCCCGAAGCCGCCGTCGGCCGCGGAGAGCCCGGCCGCGCCGGCCGCGCCCGAACCCCCGCGCCACGCGGCCAACTGGGAATCGGTCGAGGGCGTGTACTTCCGGTCGACCACGGGATTCGGCGTCGGTGGTCTCATGACGATCGATTTCGAGCCGCTGATCTTCCTGCGCGACGGCACCTACTACGAGATCGACGACACCGCGCTGGAAGACGTGGACCTCGCCGCCGAGCGGGGCGCCCGACCCAAGCGGTTCGGGCGGTGGACCGCCAAGGGGGCCGGCTTCGTGCTGACGGACGGGCGCGGCCGTGCCAGCGACTACGCCCTCGGCGACGGCAGCTTCTTCCGTGCCTTCCCGGCCGCTTCGGGCGAGCGCGTGGCGCGGGCGTACCGGCGGCTGTCGGGCGGCGGCAACACCGCCCTGGGGGGCGACGTGGCGATCGCCGTGGAGAGCCGCTACGATTTCCACGCGGACGGGAGCTACGGCCGCGGCGGCTCGGTCGGCGCGACGAATTCCGGGGCCAGCACCGGGGTCGGCACGGCGATCGGCCGTCGGCGCGCGCCGGAGGGCGGCCACTACGCCCTCGATCGCCACACGCTCACCCTGATCACAGCGGATGGCCGGACCCGGCGCCTGTTCTTCGCCTACGGCTCCCAGAAGAATCCCCCCGAGATCGACCGCGAGATGATTTTCGTGGGCGACGCCGTCTTCAGCCCGTCGGACTGATCGAGGCGGCGGAAGACCGCCGCTCGGTCGGCGCGCGGCTCTCCGCAGGCGGTGCATCGGCGGATTCGGGTGTGAGTAGACCGCCCCCCAGCCGCGCCCAGTCCTCCAGCGTCCGTCCGCGGGCGACGTGCGGGCCCGAAACGACGGGTCGCGATGTCTGCGCTTCCCCCAGGCGTCCGTAGCGCCGGTACCAGGATCGCGCCCGCTGCACCGGCAGCCCCAACGCCTTCCTCATGCCGTCCCCCTCTGGCGCGAGCGCGAATGCCCACGGCCAAGCTAATCCAGGCCGGGCGCCCGGGCATGTCGGGCCGACCCTGACACGAATGCCGATCTCTCCGACTGCTGATCGGCCCGCGACGGCACAGATGAGGGTGCGGGGCAGCGACCGGCGGCGACCCGCCGACGGGCCCCTCAGGGGACGAGCGGTGGCCGGCGATGGCGGCCGGCATCGCCACCCCGACAGACCGCGCCGCGCGTCCGGATCCGGCATCGGGTCCGATCCGCGCGGACGTCCTTCACCGTCTCTGGAGCAGACCCATGAAACGTCTTGCGATCGCCCTCACGGCGCTGTCCAGCCTCGTCCTGTTCGCGCCGTCGAGTGAGGCGCGGCCCCACGGCCGCGGCTTCCATCATGGGCCCCACCATCTCGGCCACGGTGCCTGGAGGGGGCGACGCCACGGTTTGCACCGCCATCGGCATCACCGTCTCCACCGGCACTACCGGCGGCACCGTGGGTATCGCGGATACCGCGGCGTCCACTTCCGCCCCGCCGGCTACGGTTACCGGCCCTACGCGTATCGCTACGGTGGCTGGGGCAGTCACCGCGGGTTGGGTTTCGCGACCGGCGCCGGCCTGGGCCTCGCGGCGGGCGCCGCCCGCCCCGGTCTCTACGGTGCGGCCTACGGGCGGCCTTACGGCTACCGCTACGCACCGGCCGGCTACGGCTGCGCCTACTACTAGGCTGGCCGTCCGGTCCGCGAGACCGGGCCATCGCGGCTTCCCGGACAGCGTCCTGCGCCGAGCCGCGCCCGGTCGTCCTCGCGCCCGACGACGCGAGGATCTGATAGCCTTCCGCGCGGCATTCGGATGGATCGGCGCAAGTACCGCGAGGTCCGGTGCCCCTTTCGTGCAATGGTCAACCGATCATCGTTCCGACGCGTGTCGGGATAAGCCCGACACGCGTCGGTGTGAGCGATATCCCGGTTCGAAACAGCTTGCTCGGCTGTTCGATCTCGGCGCTTCTGACCGGGCGGGACATGCTCCCGAGCAGCCGGAGAGATCAGCGCCCATGCTCATGGACATCGTCAAACAGGGCGCCCGCGCGCGCTCCGTCGGTCGGCCCCGCGATGCCTGTCCGTATCCGGGCGAGTCGCGCGAGCGCCGGGCCTGGTTCGAGGGCTACGACGGCTCATCGTGGGCGGTGGCGACGCGGATGCCGCACCCGGCCCGGATGCTGCCCGGATCGACCCTCTGCGACGGCAATGCCGCGTCCGACTCCGCATCCCCGGCCTGACGGCGGGGCGACTTTCCCGTAGGAGAGCGGGGGACTTCCAAGGCGATGCGGTGATTGGGGAGGCGGGCGACGATGCGCTCGGGACGGCGCGGTAGGGTGGTCAGGCCGTCCGAGCGATGGGCGGCAGGTGCGGACCGACGCGCAGCGTGCCCGCACACGGACGCATGACCGTCCGACCCCGCGACGCCATCCGGGGGCCCGAGCCCCAGCTCAGCCGCGGCAGCCGCCGCACCTTCGTCGCCCTCGCCCTCGCGGCCGCGATTCCCGTCCTGCTGCTGAGCGGCTGGGTCGCGACGCTGATGGCGCAGCAGCAGCGCGACCTCGCCCGAAACGCCGCCGTCGCCAGCGCGACACGGGTTGCCGAGCGCGTCGCCTCCGACATCGCTGCCCAGATCGCTGTCCTCGAGGCCGAGGCCGCCTCCGCGACCCTCGACCGGCCGGACCTCGCGGCCTTCTACGCCGAGGCCGAGCGGCTCAGGCAGGCGCACCCCCTCTGGGAGACGGTGGAGCTCGCCCGACCGGACGGCGCTCAGATCGTCAACCTGCTCCGCTCCCTCGAGGAGGAACTCGGACCGACCTCGGACCGGACGAGCTTCGACGCGGTGGTGCGCACGCGGCAGCCGGTGATCGGCGGGATCGGCCCGGCCGGCTCGATCTCGGGCAAGCGCCTCGTGGCCCTGCGCGTGCCGGTCATCCGCGACGGCACGCTGCGCTACGTCCTGTCGATCCGGCTCGCCACCAACGCGGTGAGTTCGATCCTGCGCGACGCCGGCGCCCCCGAGGGCTGGGTCGGCACCATCGTGGACGCGGAGGGCAATACGATCGCCCGGACCCGGGCCGAGGTGGAGGAACTCGGCCACCCGGCGAACCCGGCGCTGCAGGCGGCCATCCGGCACGCCCCCAACGGCTTCTACACCGGACCGACGCTGGAAGGCGCGGATGTCGAGGTGGTCTACCGGACGTTGAAGCATACCGGCGGCTGGTCAGTGCATTTCGGCATGCCGGTCGCGACGCTCAACGCGCCGGTGTCGCGGTCCTACGTCGTGCTGGGCGGCGGCAGCTTCGTCAGCATCGGCCTCGCCCTCGCACTGGTGGGACTGGTCGGCCGAGACATGGCGCAGCGCAGGGCGGGCGAGCAAGCCCGGTTCTCCCTCGCCCTCCGCTCCAGCGAGGAGCAGGGCGCCGTGGCCGCCGAGGCCGCGGAACTCGGCACGCTGCGCTGGGACACGGTCGCGCACCGGGTCACCGGCTCGGCCCGCGCGGCCGACCTCCTCGGGTGGACGGCGGCCGCGGAGGGGCGCGACAGCGATGTGGACGCCGACACCGTCCTGCAGGCTGTCGATCCCGAGGATCGCGGGCGCCTGAGCGAGGCCCTGCACCGGAGCCTCGCCGAGGACACCCCGCTCGACGTCGAGTTCCGCGTGATCCAGGGTGATGGGGACCCGCGCTGGGTGCGGGTCGCCGGCCGCGTGCCGCAGCTCCACGAGCATACTCCGGCCGGGCTGATCTACGGCGTGGTGTCGGACATCGAGCCGCGCAAGCGCGCGGAGGCCGAGCGCTTCGCGCTGCTGCGCCGCCTCGGCGAGGCCCAGGAGAACGAGCAGCGCCGGATCGCCCGCGAACTGCACGACCAAGTCGGCCAGACGGTGACCGGCCTGTCGCTGGGCCTCAAGAGCATGGAGCGGCTCCTGGCACGCGGGGCCACGGCCGAGGCCGGCCGGCAGGTGGAGTGGCTGCAATCCCTCGCCGGCGAGATCGGTCGCGACATCCACCGGGCCGCCGTCGACCTGCGGCCGACCGCCCTCGACGATCTCGGCCTGCGCGAGGCCCTGGCCACCCTGCTGCGCGACTGGAGCCAGCGGCACGGGATCCGCGCGGATCTGGAATTCCTGAGCGAGGCGACCCGGCTGCCGGCCGCGATCGAGACCGCCGTCTACCGGATCGTGCAGGAGGCACTCACGAACGTCCTCAAGCACGCCCGGGCCGCGAGCGTCAGCGTCTCGCTGGAGAAGCGTCCGGGCGAGATGCGGGTCGTCATCGAGGATGACGGCATCGGCTTCGTCACCGAGGACCTGCGCGAGCGCGCCATCGGCGAGACACCGGCCAAGTTGCGGCTCGGCCTGTCGGGCATCCGCGAGCGGCTGTCGCTCCTGAGCGGGACCCTCACGCTGGAATCGTCTCCGGGCATCGGCACGACGCTGTTCGTCACCATCCCGATCCCGCACCATCCCGAGACCTGAGGAGAAGCGCATGACGGACCGCATCCGCGTCGCCCTGGCCGACGACCACCCCATCGTCCTCGCGGGGATCCGGACGCTCCTGAACGCCGACCCGGAGATCGAGCTGGTCGGCGAGGCCACCAGCGGCAGCGAGGCGCTGCCGATGATCCACGCCGCGGACCCGGACGTCGCCGTGGTCGACGTCTCGATGCCGGGTCTCAACGGCCTGGAGCTCACCGAGCGCGTCGCCGGGTCGTGCCCGCGGACGCGCGTGCTGGTGCTGACGGTCCACGAGGACGCGGCCTACGTCCAGCCGTTGCTCAAGGCGGGGGCCCGGGGCTACCTCCTCAAGCGCTCGGCCGCGGAGGACCTGCTCCGCGCGGTCCGCGCCGTCGCGGCGGGCGGGATCTACCTCGACCCCTCGGTGGCGAGCCACGCCATGGCGCATCCCGCGACCCCGACTCAGGGCGGGGACACCGAGCCGTCGGCCGAGGCCCTGAGCCCGCGCGAGACCGACGTGCTCCGGCTGATCGCGCAGGGATTCAGCAACAAGGAGATCGCGCGGCGCTTCGATCTCAGCGTCAAGTCCATCGAGACCTACAAGGCGCGGGCCGCCGAGAAGCTGGGCCTGCGCACGCGCGCGGAGATCATCCGCTACGCCGCCGCGCACGGATGGCTCGACGCCCTGGCGCTCCGCTAGGCCCGAGCGAGCGTCGGCAGGATCGTCCCGCCGAAGGTCGGGCGCGCCGAATTTCATCCGTCAGGGATCAAATCCTCCCGCGGATCGTCTCTCTGGCGGACCGGTCACGGATGAGGGGAGACGGGTGAGCGTCGGATTGATCGCCCTGCTGGACGATGTTGCCTTCATGGTCAGGGCCGCGGCGGCCTCCCTCGACGACGTCGCCGGCCAAGCGGCGCGGGCCGGCACCAAGGCCGCCGGCGTCGTCATCGACGACGCGGCCGTGACGCCGCGCTACGTCGTCGGCTTCGCCGCGGAGCGCGAACTGCCGATCGTCGGCCGGATCGCCCTCGGGTCGCTGCGCAACAAGATCCTCTTTTTGCTGCCGGGTGCCCTGGCGCTCAGCGCCTTCGCCCCCTGGGCGATCACGCCGCTCCTCATGCTGGGCGGCGCATACCTGAGCTTCGAGGGCGCCGAGAAGGTCTACGAGGCCGTGTTCGCCCATCACGGGCACGGCGACGAGGCGGACCAGGAGGGTGGCGCCGGCGGCGATCAGGCCCGCGAAGACCGCCGCGTGGCGAGCGCCATCAAGACCGACTTCATCCTCTCGGCCGAGATCATGGCCATCACCCTCGCGGCGCTGCCGGAGGGCAGCTTCTGGATGCGCGCGGCGGTGCTGGCCATCGTCGCCGTCGGCATCACCGCGGGCGTCTACGGTGTGGTCGCGCTGATCGTGAAGGCCGACGATGCCGGTCTCGCCCTCGCCCGCAGCACCGCCGGCCCGCCGGTCGGAAATCTCATCCGCGGGCTCGGCCGCGGCGTGGTCAGGGGCATGCCGATCCTGCTCACGATCCTGGCGATCATCGGGACGGCGGCGATGATCTGGGTCGGCGGCGGGATCCTCATGCACGGGCTCGAGGCCTACGGCCTGTCGGCGCCGGCCCACGCCGCCCACGCGATGGCGGAGGCCGCTGCGGCGCGCGTGCCGTTCGCCGCGGGCCTCGTCGCGTGGCTCGTCACCGCGACGGTGTCGGGCGTGATCGGGCTGGTCGTCGGCGGAGCCCTGATCCCGCTGACGACCTTCGTGCTGGCGCCGGCGTGGCGGGCCCTGTCAGGCCTGTGGCAGCGGCGCGCCTGACGGAAGGCCGTGATCGGGAGCCGCCGGGACCGGCGCGGTCGTCCCTGCGGGAGTGCCGTGGTGCTTGAGCGGCCTGTTGCCGCTCAGACGACGCAGCAGCACGTAGAAGACCGGCGTCAGGAACAGCCCGAAGGCGGTCACGCCGATCATGCCGGAGAACACCGCGACGCCCATCGCGCGGCGCATCTCCGATCCGGCGCCGGTCGCGGTGACCAGCGGCAGCACGCCCATGATGAAGGCCATCGACGTCATGAGGATCGGCCGCAGCCGGAGGCGGCTCGCCTCGATCGCCGCCTGGAGCGGGGTCCGCCCGGCGAACTCGAGCTCGCGCGCGAATTCCACGATCAGGATGGCGTTCTTGGCCGAGAGCCCGACGAGCACGATCAGGCCGATCTGCGTGAACACGTTGTTGTCGCCCGCCGACAGCCACACGCCGAACATGGCGGCGAGCAGGCCCATCGGCACGATCAGCAGGATGGCGAGCGGCAGGGCGAGGCTCTCGTACTGCGCGGCGAGCACGAGGAAGACCAGGAGCAGCGCCAGCGGGAAGACCCAGATCCCGGAATTGCCCGCGATGAACTCCTGGTACGTGAGATCCGTCCACTCGAAGGCGAAGCCCCGCGGCAGCGTCTCGGCCGCGATCCGCGTCGCAGCCGCCTGGGCCTGGCCCGACGAGTATCCGGGCGCCGCGCCGGCGTTGATGTCGGCGGACAGGAAGCCGTTGTAGCGCATGGCCCGCTCCGGTCCGGCGCTCTGGCGGACGCGCAGCAGGGCGGAGAGCGGCACCATCTCGCCCGAACCGGCCCGGACCTTCAGGAGGCCGACGTCGTCAGATCGGGCCCGGAACGGGGCGTCGGCCTGGACGCGCACCGAGTAGGTGCGGCCGAACTTGTTGAAGTCGTTCACGTAGAGCGAGCCGAGATAGATTTGCAGCGTGTCGAAGACGTCCGTCACCGGGATGTTGAGCTGACGTGCCTTCGTCCGGTCGATGTCGGCGAAGAGCTGCGGCACGTTCATCTGGAAGCTCGAGAACAGACCGACGAGTTCCGGTGCCTGGGCGGCCTTGGCCATGAACGCCTTGGTGGCGTCGTTCAGCGCCTCGTAGCCGAGGCCGGCGCGGTCCTCGATCTGCAGCTTGAAGCCGCCGATCGTCCCGAGGCCGTTGACCGGCGGCGGCGGGAACATCGCGATGAAGGCCTCGGGGATCGCGGCATACTTCTTGTTCAGCGACTGCGCGATCGCCGCCCCGTTGAGGGACGGGTCCTTGCGCTCGTCGAACGGCTTCAGCGTCGAGAACACGATCCCCGAGTTGGAACTGTTGGTGAAGCCGTTGATCGAGAGGCCCGGGAAGGCGACGGCGCTCTCGACGCCGGGCTCCTTGAGGGCGATCTCGCTCATGCGGCGGATGACCTCCTCCGTCCGGTCGAGGGTCGCGCCGTCGGGTAGCTGCGCGAAACCCACGAGGTACTGCTTGTCCTGCCCGGGCACGAAGCCGCCCGGGATCTGGCGGAACAGGCCGCCGGTCAGTCCGACCAGCAGGACGTAGAGGACCATCATCACGGTCTTGCGCGACACCGCGAAGCCGACGCCGCGGCCGTAGCCGTCCGAGGCCCGCCCGAAGGCGCGGTTGAACCGGCGGAAGAACCACCCGAGGAGCCGGTCGAGGACGCGGGTCAGGCGATCCTTCGGCGCGTGGTGGTCCTTCAGCAGCAGCGCCGACAGCGCCGGCGAGAGGGTCAGCGAGTTGATCGCCGAGATCACCGTCGAGATCGCGATGGTCAGGGCGAACTGCTTGTAGAACTGGCCGGTCAGCCCGCTGATGAAGGCCAGCGGCACGAAGACAGCGACGAGCACGAGGGCGATGGCGATGATCGGGCCCGAGACCTCGCGCATGGCCTGGTAGCTGGCCTCCCGCGGGGACAGGCCGCTCTCGATATTGCGCTCGACGTTCTCGACCACCACGATCGCGTCGTCGACGACGATGCCGATGGCGAGCACCAGGCCGAACAGGCTCAGCGCGTTGATCGAGAATCCGAAGACGTGCATCACCGCGAAGGTGCCGACGATGGAGACCGGCACGGCGAGCAGCGGGATGATCGACGCCCGCCACGTCTGCAGGAACAGGATCACCACCAGCACGACGAGGGCGATGGCCTCCAGCAGCGTGTGGATCACGGCCTCGATGGAGGCGCGCACGAACTGCGTCGGGTCGTAGACGATCTGGTAATCGACGCCCTCCGGCATGGTCCGCTTGATCTCCGCCATGGTGCGGCGGACCTCGTCCGAGATCTGGATCGCGTTCGAGCCCGGCGATTGGGAGATCGGGATCGCCACCGCCGACTTGTTGTCGAGGAGCGAGCGCAGGGCGTAGTCGGAGGCGCCGAGCTCGATCCGCGCGACGTCGCGCAGGCGGGTGATCGCGCCGTCGGTGCCGGTCTTGACCACGATGTCGCCGAACTGCTCCTCGCTGCTCAGGCGTCCCTCGGCGTTGAGCGAGAGCTGCAGGTCGAGGCCCGGGACGGCCGGCGACGCGCCGATCACGCCGGCCGCGGCCTCCACGTTCTGGGCCTGGATCTCGCGCACGACGTCGCCCGCGGACAGGCCGTGCTCGGCCACCTTCTGCGGGTCGAGCCAGATCCGCATCGCGTAGTCGCCGGAGCCGAAGAGCTGGACCTGGCCGACGCCGTCGAGCCGGGCCAGGCGGTCCTTGATGTTCAGCACCGCGTAGTTGCGCAGGTAGGTCATGTCGTAGCGCCCGTTCGGCGACACGAGATGCACGACCATCGTTAGGTCGGGGGAGCTCTTCACCGTGACGATGCCCAGCTGGCGCACCACGGCCGGCAGGCGCGGCTCGGCCTGCGAGACGCGGTTCTGGACGAGCTGCTGCGCCTTGTCGGGATCGGTCCCCAGCCGGAAGGTGACGGTCAGGGTCATGATGCCGTCGGTCGTGGCCTGGCTCGACATGTAGAGCATGCCTTCGACGCCGTTGATCTGCTCCTCGATCGGCGTCGCCACGGTCTCGACGATCACCTTGGGATTGGCGCCCGGGAAGGTGGCGCGGACGACCACGGAGGGCGGGACCACGTCCGGGTACTCGGAGATCGGCATCGCGAAGAGCGAGAGCAGGCCGCCGATGAAGATGAGCATCGAGAGCACGCCCGCGAAGATCGGGCGGTCGATGAAGAACTTGGAGAGATTCATGCCGCCCTCCGAGGGCGCGAGGCAGGGGCGTCCCGGCGGCCGTAGGCGGCCGCCGTCATCGTCGCGTCCGGGATCTGACTCGGGGGAAGGGAGGCGCGCCCGAGCGGCTTCCGTCAGCGCTGGGCGAGCTTGCGCGGTCCGGACCCGCTGTCCTGCGGCCGCGCTCCCATCGCCACGGGCTCGGGGCTCAGGAGCGTCCCGGGACGGACGCGCTGCAGGCCGTTGACCACGATGCGCTCGCCGCCCGACAGGCCGGAGGTGACCACGCGGAGTCCGTCGACGGCCCGGCCGAGGGTCACGGCGCGGAACTCGGCCCGGTTGTCCGCCCCGACCGCGAGCACGAACTTCTTGTCCTGATCGGTGCCGACGGCCCGTTCGTCGACGAGGACGAGGCGTTCCGGAGCGGCCTGACCGAGGCGCATCCGCGCGAACTGGCCCGGGATCAGGCGGCCGTCACCGTTGGAGAAGGTCGCGCGCACGCGGACCGTGCCGCTGCGCGCATCGACCTTGTTGTCGATGAACTGGAGATGCCCGCTGGCGCGCGCGCCGTCGGCGGTCGCCATCTCGACGGGGATGAGGCCGAGCTTGCCGCGCCGGCCGCCCGGCTCGGCGACCGAGGCCAGCGCCTTCAGGACCACGCCCTCGTCGGCGTCGAAGCTGGCGTAGACGGGATCGACCGAGACCAGCGTGGTCAGCACGGCGGCCGCCGCGCCCGTCGCCACGAGGTTGCCCGGCGTGATCTCGCGGCGGCCGACGCGGCCGCTCACCGCAGCCCGCACCTGCGTGTAGCCGAGGTTGAGGCGCGCGGCCTCCAGCGCCGCCTTCGCCGCGTCGAGGCTCGCCCGAGCCTCCTTGAACGCGTTGGCCCGGACGTCGAGGTCGCGTGCCGTAACGATGTGCTGATCCGACAGCTTCTGCCCACGCTCGAGGTCGCTCGCCGTCAGGCCGACGCGCGCCTCGGCGCCCGCGACCTGGGCCTCGAGCCTCTGGACCTCGGCCGCGTAGGGCGCGGGGTCGATGGTCACCAGCAGGTCCCCGGCCTTGACCAGCTCGCCTTCGGCGAAATGCGTGGCCAGGATCGCACCGCCGACCCGGGCGCGCACGTCGATGCGTTCGACCGCTTCCAGGCGCCCCGAGAACTCGTCCCAGAGGATGACGTCGCGCGGCTCGACGGTCGCGACCGCGGCCGGCATCGCCACCTCGGCCGGTGGCGTCGCGGCGATGGCCGCGGTTCCTCGGATCAGCGTCCCCGGTACGAGAGCGTAGGCAGCGCCCGCCAGAAGTGCGATGGCGAGACCGCCGGCGGCGAAGCGCCGGACGGGGAGAGGACCGCGAGAGGGATGACGCTGAGGTTCCACGAGCGGCTCCGACATCTGTACAGGTCGCTACACATGTCGGCATGGACGCGGGGCGTCAAGTGACTTATCTACCACTCGATATAAAAGTTGGAGTCCAGAGGCAATGGTGATGGGGCGCCCCCGGTCCTTCGACACGGACAAGGCCCTCGACGAGGCGATGGAGGTGTTCTGGCGCCACGGCTACGACGGCGCGAGCCTCGCAATGCTGACGAAGGCGATGGGCATCAAGCCTCCGAGTCTCTACGCGGCCTTCGGCAGCAAGGAGGGGCTGCTCAAGGCCGCCCTCGACCGATACGCGCAGCGTCGTTCCGAGCACATGCGCTTCGTCCTGGCGGGCGAGACCGCGCACGACGTGGCCGAGCGCTTCCTGAGCAGCATCGCCGAGAGCCACACCGATCCGGCGAACCCGCCCGGCTGCCTCCTGGTCCAGGGCGGGCTCGCCTGCGGGGCGGGTTCGGAGAACATCCCGTTCGAGCTGGCAGCCCGGCGGGCGCAGAGCGAGATGGAACTTCGCGAGCGCTTCGTCCGGGCCCGGGAGGACGGTGACCTCCCGGCGGACGCCGATCCGGTCGCCCTCGCACGGTTCCTGTCGACCGTCGCCTCCGGCATGGGCGTGCTGGCCTCCTCGGGCGCCGACCGCGAGGCGCTGCGGGAAGTCGCGCGCGTCTCGCTGCGGGCCTTCGCGAAGGGGGAGGACGTTTGAGACGCGCTTACCCGGCGCGATCTTGCACCCCGGACCGGTCGATCGACCCTGGACGGTGCCGGGCCAGGACGTCGCGCAGCGCCCGCGCGACCTGCTCGGCCGAGTAAGGTTTGCGCACGAGCTCGAATCCGTGCGCGTCGTCCCGCGCGAGCGCGTCGCTGTAGCCGGTGGTCAGAATGACCGGCAGCGCGGGGTGGTCGGCGCGCAGCCGGCGCGCGAGCTCGACGCCGCCCATCCCGGGCATCACCACGTCCGAGAAGACGGCGTCGAACCGGAACGGCACCTTCTCCATCTCGGCGAGCGCGGCCTCGGCGTTGTGGGCCCAGACGGTCGCGTGGCCGAGATCTTCCAGGAGCTGCGTGCAGAAGCGCCCGACCTCGAGATTGTCCTCCACGACCAGCACGCAGAGCGCGCGGTCCTCGCCTGCCGGCGCGTCCATGACGGCCCCGTCGTCCGCCGCCGCGGGCGGCGGGTCGACCTCCGGCAAGTAGAGGGTGAAGGTCGCCCCGCGACCGACATGGCTCACGACCTCGACGTCGCCGCCCGACTGCTTGGTGAAGCCGATCACCTGTGAGAGGCCGAGCCCCGTGCCCTTGCCGACGGCCTTGGTGGTGAAGAAGGGCTCGAAGATCCGTCCCAGCAGATCCGGCGCCACGCCAGGCCCCTCGTCCGTCACCGCGACGGCGGCGAACGGTCCGGGTGCGCCGGCATGGCCGCGGATCGGCGGCAGGGCGGCGCCGCAGGTGAGCCTGAGCGTCAGCGTGCCCTCGCCCTCCATGGCGTCGCGGGCATTCATTGCGAGGTTGACCAAAGCCGTCTCGAACTGGCTCGGGTCGGCCCGCACGTGGCAGCGCGCGTCGGAGATCTCCGTCACGATCCGGACGCGCCCGCCCGTCACGGCGTTCAGCATGTCGGCCATCTCGCCCAGCCGCGCCCCGACATCGAAGACTTCGGGCGCGAGCGGCTGGCGACGGGCGAAGGCCAGGAGCTGGTTCGTCAGCCGCGCGGCGCGGTCGACCGTGTCGGAGACCGCCTCCAGGTAACGGGTGCGGCGCTCCTCGGCGAGATTCGGCCGGCGCAGGAACTCGACGGACGAGCGGATGATGGTCAGCAGGTTGTTGAAGTCGTGCGCGACGCCGCCGGTGAGCTGGCCCACCGCCTCCATCCGCTGCGCGTGGCGCAGCGCCTCCTCGGCGCGCGCGAGCTGCTCCTGGTGGCGCAGGCGCTCGGTGATGTCCTGGGCGTACTGGAAGGCGCCGATCCGTCGACCGCGCGCGTCGCGCAGCGTCGTGAACTTCAGCTCGTAAGAGGGCCGCTTGAGGCCGGGATCGCCGAAGGCCTCCGCGACGGTGAACTCCTCGCCCGCGAGGGCGCGTGACCAGACCGCCTGCGCGGCGGCCCGCTGCTCGGGATAGCCGGACAGCAGATCCAGCAGATTGGCCCCCACGGCCGGGCGCAGGCCGTAAATCGCCTCGAACGCGTCAGCGTAAGCCGCGTTCACGGCGAGGAACCGGTACTCGGTATCCAGCGCGCCCACGAGCGCGTCGGTGGTCTCGAACACGTCCGCCCAGAGCTTGCGCTGAGCGAGGGCCTCCGCGACGCGCCGCTCCAGGGTGGCGTTCATCTCGCGCAGCCGGTCCTCGGCGAGCTTGCGGTCGTGGATATCCTCGACCACGCCGTACCAGCGGACGATGGCACCGTCCTCGGCCCGGCGCGGCTGCGCGCGGGCGCGCATCCACCGGTAAGTCCCGGTCCGCGCGACGCGGATGCGGTAATCGACATCGACCGTGTCGCCCGAAGCGAGGCATTGCGTGAACACCGTGATGGTCCACGGCAGATCATCCGGGTGCAGCGCCCTGGTCCAGCCCGTGCCGTCCGGCTCGCCGGGCGCCTGTCCCGTCAGGTCGAGCCAGCGCTTGGAGTAGGAGGTGATGTTGCCCTGCGGGTCGCAGGTCCACGGCACCTGCGGGTTGAGTTCGACCGTGTGGCGGAAGTGATCCTCGCTCTCGCGCAGCCGCGCCTCGCCGAGGACGCGCGCCGTTGTCTCGGCGGTGACGCAGAACAGGCCGCTGATCGCTCCGGCATCGTCCAGCACCGGCGAGTAGGTGAAGGACCACCAGCCCTGCTCGGACCGGCCGTCCCGCGACAGGTCGAGCATGACGTCGGTCAGGGTCTGGCTCTCGCCCGCGAGGGTCGCAGACACCAGGGGTGCGATCTCGTCCCAGATGCTGGCCCAGACCTCGCGGAAGGGACGACCGAGGGCCGTGGCGAGGCGGTAGCCGAGGACCGGCCGGTAGGCGTCGTTGTAGAAGCAGAGCAGGTCCGGTCCCCAGGCCAGGAACATCGCGGTGGGGCAGGACAACATCAGTCCGAGCGCGCTGCGCAGGGCCGACGGCCACCCGTCGGGCGGCCCGAGCGGCGTCTCCGCCCAGTCACGGGCGCGGATCTCCACCCCCGTCAGACCGCCGGGCGGCAGGAACCTGAACGGATCAGCCACGACGGAACCGTGCCGCCAGCGGGACGTCTCGGTGACCGCGCGCGCTCCGCCCGGTCGAGCGGGCGCCCGCCCCGATCGGAGGCTGCCGCGTGGCCCGGTACTCGGCGCGAGATGAGGTTCTGCCGGTCATGCCGTCCGTGTCACCTGTCGTCCCGAGGTCGCCGACGATGATCGTTGTCGACGCGCGATGTTCCCAGATTCGGATCCCGCGCGGGCGATCGCTGCCGCGCCGTATATGGCGATCCGAACCCGTCGTGTCGGCGCGGGATCCCGCGGGGAAATGCCGCCGGCCCGATGTTTATTGCCGGCGGCCATACTTTCGCCGCCCGAGAACCCCTCTCACGGAACCACCCGGACCGCGCGAAACTACCATTCCGATGGACCTCTCCCGCATACGCGAGGACGAAGCGGCGCGCCTGCGCGCCCTCGACCGTTACTGCCTGGTCGACACGCCGCGTGAGCAGGATTTCGACGAGATTGCCGAGGCGGCCGCCGAGCTGTGCGGGACTCCCATCGCGGTGGTCAACCTGGTCGGGGACGGGCGGCAATTCTTCAAGGCCGAAGTCGGACTGGGCATACGGCAGACGCCAATCGAAAGTTCGTTCTGTCGCCAGGCTATCCTGCAGCAGGATTTCCTCCACGTACCCGACGCGACGCGGGACCCGCGCTTCCAGGGCAATCCGCTCGTCACGGGGGAGCCGGGGCTGCGCTTCTACGCCGGGGCGCTGCTGAAGACCGCCGACGGTCATCCAATCGGCACCGTCTGCGTCCTCGACACCAAGCCCCATCAGCTCAGCGACCGGCAGCGCGCGGGCCTGCTCCGGCTCGCCCGCCAGACGATGGCGCAGATGGAGCTGCGCCGCTCCCTGCGCGAGCAGGCCGAGCAGCGCCTGCTGCACGCGCGCATCCTCGACAGCGCCACCGACTATGCCATCGTGGCGATGGATCCCGAGGGACGCGTCACCCGCTGGAACGCCGGTGCCGAGCGCATCCTGGGCTGGTCGGAAGCCGAGATGCTGGGTGGCACGATCGGAGTGATCTTCACCCACGAGGATCGCGCCGCCGAGCGGCCGACGCGTGAGATGAGGCAATCCCTCGAGTCGGGCAGCGCGCCGGACGAGCGCTGGCATCTGCGCAAGGACGGCAGCCGCTTCTGGGCCAGCGGCGAGATCATGCCGCTGAGATCCGAGGACGGCGCCCTCGTGGGGTTCGTCAAGATCCTGCGTGACCGCACCGAGCAGCGCGCGGCCGACGCCGCCTTGGAGGCCAGCGAGCTGCGCTACCGCTCGCTCGTCGAGGTCAGCCCGCAGATCGTCTGGTTCGCCGACGCGGAGGGCAGCGTCACCTACTGCAACGCCTACTGGTACGATTACACGGGCCTACCCGCCGGCGCGACCGGCGAGCAGAGCTGGATGAGCGTCATCCATCCCGATCACCGGGAGGCGACGCGTGCGGCGTGGCTCGCGGCGGCCGGCGCGGGGCGTCTCTACGAGGTGGAGTTCCCCCTGCGGCGCGCGGACGGGCAGTACCGTTGGTTCCTCTCCCGCGCCCACCCCGTCCGCGACGGGGACGGCGAGCGGCGCAGCTGGATCGGCACGACCATCGATATCCACGAGCGCAAGTTGGCCGAGGAGCGCTTCCAGGTCCTGACCGAGCTGGCCCCGGCGATAATCTGGTTCGGCAATCCGGACGGCAGCCTCAACTACCTCAACGACCGGTGGTACGCCTACACCGGCCAGACGCCCGAGCAGGCGCTGCCGATGGGCTGGGACCGGCCGGTCCATCCGGACGACCTCCCGGGCCTGCTGCAGGCGTGGGAGACGGCGCGGAGCCGGGAGGTCATGTACGACACCGAGGCCCGCCTGCGCCGCCACGACGGCACCTACCGCTGGTTCCTCATTCGGGCCGAGCCCCTGAAGGACGCGAGCGGCGCGGTCGTGGGCTGGCTCGGCAGCAACAGTGACATCCATGACCGGCGCCGCGCCGAACTGGAGCTGCGTGAGGCCAGGGAGCAGCTGGCCTTGGCCGTCGAGGCGACCGCCACCGGGATCTTCGACTACGATCTCGTCGCCGACGTGCTGACCTGGGACGCGCGCACCCGCGCCCTGTTCGGCCTGCCGCCCGACGCGCCCGTGAGCTACGACGTCTTCCTGGCCGGGCTTCACCCGGATGACCGCGCCTGGGTCGACGCGGCGGTCCAGCGCGCCATCGACCCGACCGGTCCCGGCACCTACGACATCGCCTTCCGCGTTGTCGGATTGCAGGACGGGGTCGAGCGCTGGGTCGCCGCGAAGGGTCAAGCCTTCGCGGCGGACGGGCGGACGGTGCGATTCATCGGCACCACGCGCGACGTCACCGCGAGCCGGCGCGCCGAGAATGCGACCCGCGAGGCGGAGGAGCGCTATCGGCTCGCGGCCCGTGCGACCAACGACGCGATCTGGGACTGGGATCTGGCGAGCGACCACATCCTCTGGAACGAGGCCGTGCAGACCCTGTTCGGCTACGCGGCCGACGCGGTGGGCGCGAGCGGGTCGTGGTGGAAGGCGCAGATCCACCCCGAAGACCGGGCGCGCGTGACGGCCGGCATCTACGCCGTGATCGACGACAGCATCGAGCACTGGTCCGAGGAGTACCGCTTCCGGAAAGCGGATGGCGACTACGCCTACGTCCTCGACCGCGGCTACGTGCTGCGCGACGCGGCCGGGCAGGCCGTGCGGATGATCGGTGCCATGCTCGACATCACTGAGCGCAAGCGCGCCGAGGAGCATCAGCGCCTTCTCACCGGTGAGTTGCAGCACCGGGTCAAGAACACGCTGGCGATGGTCCAGGCCATCGCCAACCAGACGTTCCGCAACGCCGCCGACCTGGACGCGGCCCGGGACGCCTTCTCGGCGCGCCTGATCCTGCTGGGCCGCGCGCACGACATCCTGACCCGGGCGAGCTGGACCGAGGCACCCATCGCCGACGTGGTGGACGGCGCTCTCGCGGTGCATCAGGGCGGCGCCGGGACGCGCATCCGCGTGAGCGGGCCCGGCGTGCTCCTCGCCGCCAAGCCGGCGCTCGCCCTGGCGCTGGCGCTGCACGAACTCGCCACCAACGCGGCCAAGTACGGGGCGCTCTCGACCGCGGAGGGCGGCGTCGATCTCCGCTGGCACGTGGTACGCGAGGCCGCCGAGCCGCGCTTCTGCCTGACATGGTCGGAGACGGGTGGACCGCCGATCCTCGCGCCCCCCGTGCGGCGCGGCTTCGGCTCGCGGCTGATCGAGCGCAGCTTCTCCGTCGAAGTCGGCTGCGAGGTCAGGCTCACCTTCGCCCCGACCGGCCTGATCTGCCGGCTCGAAGCCCCCCTCGCCGCGATGCAGGAAGCGCCGAGCGCCGCTTGAGACGCGGCCTGACAGGCTCTCGTGCGGGCGCGTCAGGTCCGGGTGCCGCGGGCCCGCGATTCCCGCGGCGCGCGGGGCGGGCCTTCCGCCGACGCGATCACCAGCGCCGCGAGAACGACGGCGGCCGCGTCCTCGGCCAAGCCGCGGCTCCGGCCGGACGCGGTACGAGAATCGCCACCCCGTGCCGACCGGCCGATCAGCGTGCCCGCGACCGCGCCGGCCGCGCCGGCCAGGGCCCCAAATTCGGGTGAGGTGCGTTGCCCGGCCAGGGCCCATCCGCCGACCGCACCGATGGCCAGTCGGAACGCGAAGGAGGGAGGGATGCGGCGGTCGGGCGCGAACGGCATCTTGTCGCCGGCCATCTCCGCCAGGGCGGCCGCCGTCGCCACCCCGCGCGCGGCGACACCGGCCGGGATCGGCGCGCGGCGCGTCCGTCCTCCAGAGGCGGCCCAGGTCAGGGCGGCACAGGCCGACAGGCTCCGCATCCCCGCGACGAACCCGATGCCGAAAGAGGTCGCGTAGCCCTGCATGTCGCCCGTCCGCGCGTTCACTGTCCAAGGGCAAGGCGGCGGCGGGACGCGCTGTTCCGAGCGTGCGGCGGTCCGCAGCGCCCGTGGAACCGCGCCACATCCGGATCGCCCCGCAGTCGGCGCCCTAGCCCATCGTCTCTCGCATCAGTTCCGGCACGACGCCCGGCAGTTCCCGGGCAAGGAAGCCGACCGGGCCGATCGCCCCGGCAAGGCGCCGGCCGGCTTCGCCGTGCAGGAACACGCCCCAGAGAGCGGCCGAGATCGGCGGCAGGCCGCGCGCGAGGAGCCCGACGATGAGGCCGGCCAGAACGTCGCCCGAGCCCGACGTCGCGAGGCCGATGCCACCGCCGGCATAGAGCCAGCGCCCGCCCTGCGGCTCCACGATCCACGTCGACGCCCCCTTCATCACCACGACCGATCCCAGAAGCTCGGCTGCCGCGCGCGCCGCCTCAAGCGGATCCGCCTCCACCGCCTCGCGGCGGCGGTCCAGGAGCCGCGCCATCTCGCCGGCATGGGGCGTGACTACCGCCCGCCCGGCGCGGGCCCTGACGGCCCCCGCACGGGCGCGGAGCTCGGACAGTGCGGTGGCGTCGAGGATGAAGGACGCGTCGGCGCCGAGCAGCTCGACCGTGAGCGCCGCGGTCGGCGCCTCGCCGAGCATTCCGGGCCCGATCAGGACGGCGTCGCATCCGTCCGCCAGCGTCCGCAGGCTGGTCGCAGCCTGCGCGACATCGACGGCGCCATCCGCGGTCTCCGGCAATCCGACGACCATGGCTTCGGGCACCATCAGTCCCATGCCGGCGGCCGCGCTCGCGACGGTCGCGATCCTCAGCCTCCCGGCGCCCGCGCGCAGGGCGGCGACGGCGGCCAGCAGGGCCGCCCCCGGGACCGAGGCCGAGCCGGCAACCACGAGCGCCCTGCCGCGCGCGTCCTTGCTCCCCGCTTGCGGGAGCGGCAGCGGGTGCTCCCGGAGAGAGGCGGCCGTGAGGGGCGTGTGCTTCATCGGGCGAGCGTGGCCGCGGTAGGTCGGATTCTCATGATCGCTCTGCCTTGGGCTATCGCCGCCCCGAGGTCGCGGCGCGGCGGTCCGGGCTTGCCGATGACAGCCCGGCAGGATGACAGTTGGTTCCGACGACCGTCCGCTCAGGCTATCGCCCCGCTCGGAGCGCGACGAGCCGTGTGCCCTGTCCGACGCGCCTGGAGCGCACCGCGAAGGCGGCCGGAAACGACAAAGGCCGCAGAGCTGCGGCCTTGTACGTCGTTCGTATGGTTGGGAAAACTGGAGCGGGCGAAGGGATTCGAACCCTCGACCCCAACCTTGGCAAGGATGTATGAAGTCGTTTCCCTGTGTTTCCGCCGATTTCAAAAGTTTTCATTCATCATTGCAAGTCGTTGCAGTATTGACTGCATTCGCTTTGCGCCGTTTCATGGCGTAGCCGCCCGTTTCCGACACGGTGCTGCCTGCGTGCGTCCTGAAGGAGCAAGACCATGAAGCGAAGGAACGCCGTTCGCCTGACGCTCAGGACCATCGAAAAGGCGGCCGCAAAGCCCACCTCCTATTTCATCTGGGATCTCGATCAGCCCGGGTTCGGGTTGCGGATCGAGCCGACCGGCGCGAAATCCTTCTACATCCACTATCGTCTCGGAGGCCGCGGCTTTCCTTCCAAGAAGATGAAGCTCGGCGACGTGCGCAGCATGAGTGTGAGCCAAGCGCGGAGCGAAGCGGCGGAGAAGCTCGTGCTTGCCCGGAAGGGCGAGGATCCGGCAGCCGAGCGGGTCGCGGCGAAGAACTGCCTGTTCGTGCACGAACTGATCGACCTATACGGGTCGGAAGGCCTCGTCCGCTTGAAAGGACGCCGCAAGGGCGAGGACATGACGGAGGAGACCGCAAAGTACACAATGGCGCGGCTGCGCAACCACGTCGTACCGGTCCTGGGCCAGCTCCGGCTCGTCGAACTCGACAAGACGCACGTCGAGTCGCTCTTCAGGAAGGTCGGCTCCGGAGCGACAGCCGCGAAGACTGAGGAGCGGACCGGCAGGGGAGCGGTCGTCCGCGGCGGACGCGGTGCCGCGCGAAAGGTGGTCCGCGATCTATCGGCGGTCTGCACGTTCGCAGTCGACAACAATCTCATGAAGGCGAATCCCGTCGCGAACGCGCGGGTCAACAAGGTGGACAACGAGCGCAAGGACTACCTGACGACTGCGCACGTGCAGCGCCTCGGGCGAGCACTCGTCGAGGCGGAGACGAGTCACGGCGTCCCGCGCGTCGCAACGGACCAGATCCGTCTCTGGCTGCTGACCGGCCTGAGGAGGAACGAAGGAGCCGCGTTGAAATGGAGCGAGGTCAGGCTGGAACATGAAAGCCTGGAACTCGAGACTTCCAAGAGCGAGACCAAACGGCCTCTCACGCCCCCGGCGGTGGCGTTCCTGCGGAAGCTGAAGGAGACAGCCGACTCCGCCTACGTCTTCCCGGCGAAAAGAGGCGACGGCTGGTTTACGGGTACGAAAAGGTACCTGCCACTGATCATGCGCCTCGCCGGACTCGACAGGCTGTTCCCGCACCTCCTGCGGCACACCTTCGGATCGAACGCGATCTCCCAGGGATTGAGCATCCCCCTGGCCGGAGCCCTGCTGGGACACGCCAACCTTCGGTCCACGCTGATCTACGCCCACGTCCAGCACGACGTCGCGGCCAGAGCGGCCGGCCCATGCATGACCGACTTCGCAGCGGCGCTGGGCGCGCCGACACGCGACGCGTTCGGTGGAGAACGGTCGAACGCGGCCGATGGCGGAGAACGGTCGTGAGATACCCGACCAAGATTCGTCCGCACTGGATCCCGCTGCATCTCGCTCCGTTCACTCTGCGCCGGATGCAGGAGCCGTGCGCTCGCGATCTCGAGCTGGATGCGGAGTTGGAGCGCGCGTTGGCGGTCGACGCGCCGGATCACATGCTCGTTCGGGCGGACTGGTCCGCCGGACTGATCGAGGTGCTCGCCCGGGATCCGGTCGACGACGACATGGGGCCGGGTGACGGCTACCGCGTGTGCGTGAGCTCGCATCCCGCACTTTTCCGATCCGCGGCATCGCGAACGTCGCCGTCCGCATCGGCGATGCTGTGCGCCGGCCTCGTCGACGCCTTCTGGTCGGCGCTGATCAGCCGCCATTCGGCTCTGATCGTCGGCGACGTCCTGGCCGTCCATGCAAGGGGCGGTCCCAGACCGGTCGACGGCTTCAGGGAGGTGCCTGCCGAC
Source organism: Methylobacterium sp. ME121 (assembly GCF_000974725.1). Taxonomy (NCBI): domain Bacteria; kingdom Pseudomonadati; phylum Pseudomonadota; class Alphaproteobacteria; order Hyphomicrobiales; family Methylobacteriaceae; genus Methylobacterium; species Methylobacterium sp. ME121. The sequence goes on along the minus strand of NZ_BBUX01000056.1, from coordinate 1,526 downwards.
GTATGGGCATCCTCGTCCATCGATTGGGCCGCCGGAACGTGCACGTCGCCGGACGGCCATGTGTACTTCTCGATCCACGTCGCCCGGTCGGAACCGCCCTCGCCGCGCCCCGGCGACGAGGGCGGCCCGACAGCGACCGGCAGGCAGACGCCGTGCGACGTCGGTGCGCCGGGGGTCGTTTCGACCGGCGACGTGGAAGGCATGGACGTCCGCGCGGCAAGTCGCTTCCTGGGTGTCAGCAAAAGCTCCTTGGACAAGTGGCGGCTGACGGGCAACGGCCCGCCGTTCCACAGGATCGGAGCCCGCGTGCGCTATCTCAAGTCCGAACTCGAGGGATGGCGGAACCGACGTCGGGACCCGGGTCGTTCGATTTGAACGAACGCTCGTTTACAGATCTCCGTTGTATGATGGCGTTGAACCGGTCTGGTCGGAATGTCGGTCCGGACCAGCTGAGCGCGATCGAGACGATGACGGAAACCGAAGTCGGGCAGGAGCAAGTGGGTCTATGTGAATCAGCGCGGCTTCGGGCGCCAACGTCGGGCGTAAGTCCAATTCAACACCAAAGCGTGCCCCTGGCGGAGTCGATCCCCGATCTCCTACAAGTTCAACGAATCCGGGTTTTCGGTGGGGTCAGGATCGGCGCCGATCGCGACCGCAACCTTCATGGGATTCCGGTCGAGCCCGCAACCGCTTAGGCAGTGTCGCCCAAGGCGCGTGCTTCGGCGCCGATTCGCAAGCGGTCGCCTCTTCGTTTTGTCCACTCTCATACGGACGATCCGGACGTGATCGCCGACAGGTGGATTGGGACGTCGACTGGGCGGGCGGGGCGGCGGCCGGCCACGGCCCTTTTGCGTAATGGCCTTGAACATTCAGCCGAGTTTCGGCGTCCTGCGCTGCGGCTCAAACGTGCCGGTGTGCCACAGGGGCGAACGACGCGCGCCTTCCCGCCGTCCGGTCGCCTCCAGTCTTCGGCGACCTGAGACGCGACCGTGTGGGTTATCGCTCCGGCCCCGCGCAGGACTCTCGGTTTGCGAGAAGCGAAGCCCGCATCGGCGCTTGCTGCGAACCCGGCTGTCACGAATGCGCGGTGCTCGGCCGCTACCGGGTCGGGCGTCATTCGCCAGTCCTCGTCTGACCGTGCCCCGCAATCTTCGACTGCACCGTCGGTGTCCGGGCGCTCGGGCCACTCTAAGCGTCGACGATATGATCGCCTATCGTTCTCGGCCGAGCCAACTACCGGCGACCGCTGCCGAGACTCGCGCTTGACCGCGGCCTCCTTTCGCAATCCGCTTACGGAGGCTGGCGACCTCCGTCGAACCGGAGCCTGCGCGCACTGGTTCGGTTGCAACGGGCTTGCATCGACGAGTCGGCACGACGACTCTATCTGAACCCGGGACGATGAGTGCATCCGACCGGTTCGTTCCCGACACCGATCTTTCGCCGACCGCCTGCCGGAAGGCTCAGGAGCCGATATCGTGACAACGGATCAGAGACGAGATGCCGTGGCGTCGTCGAAGGGCAAAGTG
>NZ_BBUX01000057.1:0-40925 GCF_000974725.1 Methylobacterium sp. ME121 | reverse complement strand
CTCGTGCTGCTTGCCCACGTCCGATCCGCCTTCACGCTCTCGCACGAGACGTATGGCAGCCCGCGCATGACCCACGAGTTGCGCGAGCAGGGCCTGGCGGCAGGCCGGCGGCGCGTGGCCCGGCTGATGCGGGAGAACGGGCTCAAAGCCCGCCAGCCGCGCCGCTTCCGGCGCACGACGGACAGCGGCCACGCCTTTCCGGTCGCGCCCAACCACCTCGACCAGGACTTCACGGCGGCCGGGCCGGACCGCAAGTGGGGAAGCGACATCTCCTACATCTGGACGCGGGAGGGCTGGTTGTACCTGGCGGTGGTCCTCGATCTGTACTCCCGACGGGTCGTGGGCCGGGCGGCGGGCGACCGGCTTCACAAGGAGCTCGCGCTGACCGCGCTGCGACGTGCCCTTGTCGTCCGACGGCCCGGACCAGGTTTATTGCATCATTCCGACCGCGGCAGTCAGTACTGTTCGAATGAGTATCAGGCGGAACTACGAGGACATGGCATCGTGATCTCGATGTCCGGCAAGGGAAATTGTTATGACAACGCGATGGTCGAGACGTTCTTCAAGACGCTGAAGAGCGAGTTGGTCTGGCGCACCGCGTTCCAGACGCGAGCCGAGGCCACCATCGCGCTGGCCCGTTACATCGATGGCTTTTACAATCCCTGCCGCCGTCACTCGGCGCTGGGCTTCACAAGCCCCACCCAGTTCGAGAGGGGTATCAACCACCAAGCTGCTCTCCACTGAACTGAAGCAAGTCCATCGAGCGCCTCGCGCTTTGTTCTGTGCGCTGCTGGCGCGGCCGGTGGCGGTCGGTCTCGCAGACGCAGCGAGCTGTCCGTTGCCGATCACGCGGAGCGATCTCGCGGTCGCGATGGGCCAGACCAGCGTGCACATCAACCGCACGCCCCAAGAGCTGCGCGGCCAAGGTCCGATTACCCTGCGCAGTCGCCGTCTGACCATCCACGATCCAGAGGCCCCGGCTCGGCCCGCACATTTCGATCGGCCTCTCTTCACCTGGCGGCACACGTTGAGCCTGCTGTTCCAAGGCCCGCATGAACCGCACGCACGCGTTCTGACTTAGCAGAGATACCCGGCATCGACGTAGGCGCGGCATGACAGATCCCGATGACGCGGCGGACCAGCTCGCCGCCCTGCGCGCCGACAATGTGCGCCTGCGCCGGCTGCTCGATGAGGCGGGTATGCCCGATAGCCTGCGCCACGGCGTGCGCAACACCATGGCGATGCTGCGTACGATCATGCATCGGTCCGCGGAGAGCGCTGAGGAGATCGACACCTACGTCGCCCACCTGGACGGACGCCTGGGCGCCATCGCCCGGGTGCACGCCATCACGGATGCGTTCGGCGAGGCCAGCCTGCACACGCTCGTCTCGGACGAGCTCATGGTCCACCTCGTGCGCGAAGGCGAGCGGGCCACGATCGCCGGCCCCCCTGTAAGACTTCGGCCTAAAGCAGCGCAGGTGCTGGCGATGGCGCTGCACGAGCTGACGAGCAACGGGATCGAACACGGATCCCTCGCGCTCCCGCAAGGGCGGGTGACGGTGGCATGGCAGATCAGACCGAGTGAGCCGGAGCCGATCCTCGCGCTGATGTGGAACGAGACGGGCGGGAGAGAGGTGGCGCGGCCCACACGTCGCGGCTTCGGCACGACCGTGATCGAGGACGTGCTCGCCTACGAACTCGAAGCCCGGTCGGCCCTCAATTACGAATTGGATGGCCTGCACTGCAGCCTGCTCATCCCGTTCACCGACCAAGTCGGACGCATGGTCATCACGGAGGCCTGGCGGGATGCAGGCGATGGACGCGACTGAGAACACCCGGAGAACTTCATCCCCGGCACCCCCGGCACCGCGCGCGCGGTGCTCGGACGAACTGGGCCGAGCGCGGCCCTCGATGCTCCAACGAGATCGGTCATGATGAACCGCGACATCATCGTCATCGGGGGCTCCTCCGGCGCGACCGCACCACTCAAAGCGATCCTCGGGGCGCTACCGGGAGACCTGCCGGCGGCGGTCTTCGTCGTCGTGCACATCCCGGCCCGCAGCCTCGGCCTGCTCGCGACGGTCACAGCCGCGGCCGCGCATATGCCGGTCCACGCCGCGCGGGACGGCATGGCTATCGCGCCCGGCAACATCTACCTCGGCGTGCCCGACCATCACCTGATCGTTCGCGACGGCCAGATGAGGCTCGGTCGCGGCCCCCGCGAGAACATGGCCCGCCCATCCATCGACCCGCTGTTCCGCTCCGCCGCCGCGGCCTACGGCTCGCGGGTCATCGGCGTGCTGCTCAGCGGACTGCTCAACGATGGCGCCGCCGGGCTGGAGGCGATCAAGCGCTGCGGCGGGATCGCGATCGTGCAGGACCCGGCGGACGCGATCGCCGACGAGATGCCGCTCAGCGGGATGGCTGCGGCCAGCGTCGACCTCGCCCTTCCGAGCGCCCGCCTCGGCGACGTTCTATCCGAACTCGTGCGGGAGCCGGCCGGACCGCGGCTGCCGGTGCCGCCCGAGATCCGCCTGGAAATCGACATCGCCGCGGGCGAGCGCATCGACAGCGCTATGCTGCGCCGGATCGCCGATCCCGCGGCGCTCACCTGTCCGCACTGCAGCGGCGTCCTGTCCAAAGTCCGCGACGCCAAGCCGCTGCGTTTCCGCTGCCAAGTGGGTCACGCCTACACGGCGGAGGTGGTCGCCAAAGAGCAGGAGAACGCCGTCGACGAGGCCCTGCGCGTCGCGCTGCGCATCATCGAGGAGCGGGCCGAACTCGTCGCCCGCATGGCGCAGGATGGCCGAAATTCCGGACGCCCGGCGGTGGCGGATATGTACGACGATCGCGCCGCCGAGTACCGAGGCTACGCGGAGACGATCCGGCGCGCGGCCCTGCTGTCCCTACCCGAGCCCGAATCGTCCGGAAGCGAGGGCGCGCAGGAGGAGTAAGGCATCCAGCCTCGGTCACGTTGCGGCCCCGCCGTGGTACACGGGCCCGACATTTCACGCACGAGCTGCTCGCAGCGGGACCGCCGCTGTCACCGGGCCTCGCATCACGGCGATCCAGCATGACCGAACCCGATGTGAGCTCGCCGAGGACGACCGCCTACCTCGCCCTGAGCGCGTCGGCCGCGAGCACCGGATCGCTGCAGCACATTCTCACCCGGATGCCGCGACTGGATGGCGTGGCGGTGATCGTGGCCCTGCAGCACCGGGACGCCCTCGACGAGGAGGGGTTCCGGCGCGCCCTGGCGGCGGCCGGGCTCGAACTGGCGGATGTCCGGGACGACGCCCTCATCGAGGCCGGACGCACCTACCTGATCGGCGCCGACCTCGTCGTGGACGTCCAGAACGGACGCTTCCGCACGCGTCCAGCGGACGAGGTCGGCGGACGGGGCATCATCGACAGCTTCCTCGTCTCACTCGCCCGCGACGAGGACGGCCGCAGCATCGCGGTCGCGCTGGCGGGAACTGCCGGGGACGGGACACTCGGCTTCAAGGCGATCAAGGAGGCGGGTGGCCTCACGCTCGCCGAGGAGACCGCCGAGTCCAGGGCCGGCGAGCTGACCTCGAGCGATACCCCGGCGGCGCTGGCCGACGCCGTCCTGTCCCTCGACGACCTCATCGAGCGCGTGGCGTCCGCCGCCCGCCAGCTCGCCGCCGAGGGCGTTGCCACCCCGGCCGTCGCCAAGGCGGCGCTCACGGCGATCGCAGGGGTGCTGCGCAACAGGACCGGTCACGACTTCCACGGCTACAAGCCGGGAACCTTCCTGCGCCGGGTCCAGCGCCGAATGCAGGTTCTCTCGGTGGTGACGGTCGAGGGCTACGTCGAGGCGCTGCGCAACCAGCCGGACGAGGCCCAGGAGCTCTTCAACGATCTCCTGATCGGCGTCACCCAGTTCTTCCGTGACCCAAAGGAGTTCGAGATCCTGGAGCGGGACGTGATCCCGAAGCTGTTCGCCGACAAGGGACGGGACGATCAGATCCGGGTCTGGGTGATCGGCTGCTCGACCGGCGAGGAGGCGTACTCGCTGGCAATCCTGCTGCGCGAGCACATGGCCACCCTCGACGTCGTTCCCCAGGTCCAGATCTTCGCGACCGATCTCGACGGTCGAGCCCTGGCTTCGGCACGGGCCGCCCGCTTCGCCAGCACGATCAGCGAGGCCCTGTCGCCCGAGCGGTTGGCCCGCTGGTTCGTGAAGGAGGGCAACACCTACTGCCTCGTGAAGGAGCTGCGCGAGATGTGCATCTTCTCGCAGCACTCGATCATCAAGGACCCGCCGTTCTCACGACTCGACCTGATCTCGTGCCGCAACCTGCTCATCTACCTCGACGCGGAGTTGCAGGGCCGGGTCATCCCGCTGTTCCACTTCGCCCTGAAGTCCGAGGGCGCCCTGTTCCTGGGCAACTCCGAGAACGTCTCGCGCCACACCGAGCTGTTCGCGCCCATCGACGGTCGCTCGCGCATCTTCCGTCGCCGGGAGACCGGCTCCCGCATCTTGCCGGACTTCCCGTTCGCGGCGCCGGATCGCCGGATCGGCGTGTCCGCCACCGCCGAGGAGCGGGTCCGGCCGAACGGGGTGACGCTGACGCGGCGCGCGGAGCGGCTGGCGGAACGCTACGCCCCCGCCTACGTGATCACCGACGCCTCGTACAACGTTCTGCACTTCTCCGGGCGGAGCGGGCGCTACATCGAGCCCGCCGGTGGCACAGCCAGCCTGAACCTACTGCAGCTCGCTCATCCGGACCTGCGCCTCCACCTGCGCGCCGCGCTGGCGAAGGCCGATGAGACCGCTCAGAGGGTGCAGATCGATGGCTTGCAGATCGGCCGGAACGGCGCGAGCCTGTCGGTCGACCTCGTCGTCGAGCCCATGCGAGACGATCCGGCCGCGCGCGGCTACTTCGTGCTGTTCAAGGAGGGCGGTCCGAAGGCGGTCGCCGGCGGCGACAGCGCCGCAGGTGGCTCAGGCGCGTTCGAGCACACCCGACGCCTCGAGGCCGAGCTCGGAGCCACGCGCGAGCGCCTGCAGGCCACCATCGAGGAGCTGGAGAGCACCAACGAGGAGCTGAAATCCTCGAACGAGGAGTATCAGTCCCTCAACGAGGAGCTGCAATCGACCAATGAGGAGCTGCAAACCTCGAAGGAAGAGCAGCAATCCGTCAACGAAGAACTGACCACGGTCAACGGCGAGCTCGGCCATCGGGTTCAGGAGCTGGGTCGAGCCAACAGCGATCTGAAGAATTTTCTCGAGAGCACGCAGATCGCGACGATCTTCCTCGACAACGAGCTGCGGGTGACCAAGCACACGCCCGCCGTCACCGAGATCTTCCATCTCATCGAGACGGACGCTGGCCGCCCGATCGGTCATATCAAGTCGCGCATCGCCTATGAGAAATTGCAGGACGATGCCCGACGCGTTCTTCGCACCTTGAGCGTGGTCGAGCGCGAGATCACCAACTCGACAACGGGCGCGCAGTACCTCGTCCGGGTCCTGCCCTACCGCAGCGTCGACAACTTCATCGCCGGTGTCGTGATCACCTTCGTCGACATCACCGAGCGCAAGCGGGCCGAGGAGCGTCAGCGCGCGAGCGAGCGGCGGCTCCTCGCCCTGATCGAGGGTATCCCGCAGCTGGTCTGGCGGGCGGCAGAGGATGGAAAGTGGACTTGGGCGAGCCCGCAATGGTCCGCCTATACCGGACAGACGGACGCGCAGAGCCGGAATCACGGCTGGCTCGACGCCCTGCACCAGGACGACCGTGGTCCAGCTATCGAGGCTTGGCGCGATGCCACGCGAACCGGCGTCCTGCAGATGGAAGGCCGTCTGCGCAACGCCGGCAATGGCAGCTACCGGTGGTTCCAGACGCGCGCGATGCCGGTCCGCGGCGAGCGCGGGGAGGTGGTCGAGTGGCTCGGCACGTCGACCGACATCGACGATCTGCGCCGAATGCAGGAGCAGCAGCACGTCATGGTCGCCGAGTTGCAGCATCGCACCCGGAACCTGCTCGGCGTGGTGCAGTCGATCGCGCAGCAGACCGTCGCGGCGAGTGACACGCTAGAGGCGTTCGATTCGGCGTTCAACGAGCGGTTGGCCGCCCTCTCGCGCGTTCAGGGACTGCTCTCGCGCGCCGGCGAGGAGCCGATCACGCTATCGGCACTGATCCGGAGCGAACTCGACGCGCTCGCCGCCGCGAACCTGCAGGAGCGGATCGTGCTCGACGGACCCGACGTTCGCGTCCGCAAGGGGGCGGTGCAGACCGTCGCGCTGGCCCTGCACGAACTGGCCACCAACGCGCGCAAGTACGGCGCGTTCTCCAACGCACATGGCCAGCTCAGCGTGAGGTGGCGGATCCGCGAGAGCGACGGGCAGATGCCGCGGCTCGTGCTCGAATGGGTCGAGACCGGCATTGACCGCCGACACGGGACAGGGAGCGGTGCGCCGAAGAACGGCTACGGCCGGGAGCTGATCGAGAACGCGCTTCCGTACGCGCTCGATGCCACGACGCGCTATGAACTCGGGGAGGCTGAGGTACGTTGTCTGATCGAGCTTCCATTGGCCTGAGGCTTCCAGAGGCGTAGATGACGATGGGCACACCGAGCGATGATCTGGACGCTCTGTCAGGCCACAAGGTGCTCTTGGTCGAGGACGATTACTTCATCGCCGACGCGATGCGGCGGATGCTGTCGAGGACCGGCGCAGAGGTGCTCGGTCCCGTGGCAACGGTCGATAGAGCCTTGGCGCTGATCGCGGCGAGTTCCAAGATAGACGTGGCCGTCCTCGACATCAATCTGCGCGACGTGATGGTCTTCCCCGTCGCGGACGCTCTGGAGACCCGCGGCGTGCCGTTCGTCTTCGCCACGGGCTATGAGGGCACCGGTATTCCCGCGCGCTACGCGCACGTTCAACGCTGTGAGAAGCCGGTGGGGATGGCCGCCCTCGCGAACGTCTTGTCGAACGAGATCAACACGGGCCGAGGGGCGCTCCTCTGAGCGCAGCGGCGTTCCTGGCGGTGGCACAGCCCGCTCCGAACGTGTCAGCCTGCCTGTCGCGCGCGAGATCTCCACAAAACCGCTCGGCACATGCCGGCGAGGGGAGATGATAGCTGAACTGGAGCCAGGACAGGGATGGGGTGAAGCGGACGACCGCTCGCGCCCAACGCGGCCGCCCAGCTGGTTCCGGCGAAATCACGTAAGCGGGCGCGTGTCGTCTCCATCGGCCCTCCCCGTGGAGGAGAGAGGCTCACTGGTCGGTGATCGTGATGCTGATGCGGGCACACATCACGCGCCGCCCAAGCTCGTCGCGCGCGCTCGCGGCGAACTCGTCGATACCTCGCTCTTCGCCTTCGTCGCGGAGGATTTCCGTCAGGGCGGTGCGAAGCAGGCAGCGCAGTGCCGCCCTGTCCGGGAGCACGGTCCCCTCCTCGTCGATCGCATCCACGTGGTCGAACGTGTCGATGAAGTAGCGCGGCACCCACGCCTCCCTGATCGGATGCTCTTCTCCAAGCTAACCGAGGTTAGAAGGGATGGTTCGCCCCGTCTGTGCTGATGTGGCCTGGAGGCGGTGATGACGCTTCCCAACCTGACTAGTCGTACCGATCTCGATCGATGCCGCAGAACGCTGGAGATCGTCGGGGCGCGACGCTCCTCCGGCAGGACCAGCCTGAGCCGGCTTCGGATCGTGTCGCCGTCTGATGTAGCCTGTAGCCGGAGGGCAGGCCGTCGATCCGCTCGAGAGCGGAACCGACGGACGCGAGACGCAGCGTCTCGGCGTCCCGGATCCACAGAACGTTCGACGAAGCGCCTGCGAACTGACGGAAGCGCTCCTCACTCCCGCGCCGCGCTTCCTCCGTCTGGCGCCGCTCGGTGATCGAGTCCCGCTGGAACGAGCCAGCGCCGATGTATTTCGCGGCGCCGGAACAGCATATGGAGTCTATCTCAACGACGGGCCAGGCGCCTCCCGCAGGAGCGCCGGGACAATCCTCGGGATGGGGCAGCTTCCCGAGCGGGCCCACGATCGGCACCTCGGTACGACCCGCAGCAATCCGCGATCGCGCGAGGACGAGAGCACCGGCGGGCCGGGTTCGGGGCCGCTGAATGACGCCCTTCGACGCCTCGGCCGTGATGCCGGATTGCGAAGCCCGCGATACGGCAGGCGACGTGGTCACAGGTGTCCAGGACCGGCCCGTCACGGCGGCAATCCACCCTGCGTGATCGGGCGCCGGACCATTCACAAGCCACAGGCGGGGGCCGTTGGAACCGCTGACCGTTGGTCAGTTTAACCTGGGTAAGAAATGCGTAGGACCGGTCGGATGAGCTTCACTGTTGTGAACGGCAGAGACGACCACGAGCTGGAGGACGCGGTCCGTCGAGGTGTCGCCGACGGGTTAGCCCGGTTGCTGCGGGTGCCCGGACACCCCGACAGCGTCCAGGCGATGCTCGACAACGACGCGCGCGCCGAGAGAGACGGCCCGACGCCTTGTCTTCGAGCCCCCGCGGACTCGGATCAAAACGCCTGACGCGCCGTCTCGCCCGGTTCTCAGCATTGCCGCCCGAGAGCGGACGGGCAGAAACCTCGCCGTTTCCACCACCCTGCCTCACCGAGCCTCCCGCGAGCGGACGCTCCCGGGTTCTGCAAGGGGGCTCGCGAGGCCGGGACGGCGACGCCCGCTCGGCGAGCCCAGGGAAGCGGCCAGCGGAACATCAACCCTGGGCGGCCTGCGAGATTTGAGTCGGTCGACAGCGCGTCGGCGCCCAAATCCGACCTGAGGCTTCTTAACCGGATCGCGGCCCACGGATCATCGCAATCGCGGAGAAGCATGGGGCACGAATGAGCGAGGCGGCGGCATCGCGATCCATCCACCGTGGGCGCTCGTGAACTTGAGCGACACGAGCCACCGAAGCTGGGCCAGTTGTGGGCCCGGCCCTTCACCGGGGATTCGAGCCACGCTCCGACGGGCGCCCCGGGGCCACCCGTAGCCGCACGATCGGCGCGCGAAAGGCGGCTCGCGATCGCGCGGCGCGTCAGTGCCGCATCGGCCGGGTCATGGGCATCGCGGGCTGGGACGATTGCGGACTGGATGACGGGGGCGTCGCCGGCATCATGTTGGAATTCATGTTGCTCATGATCCAGACCGAGCCGCCGATCAGCAGCACCACGAACAGGACGCCGAAGGCCAGTGCCATGACGTTGTTGATGTTGTCCGGCCCGGTCGTGATGTGGAGGAAGAACACGAGATGCACGCCCATCTGGGCGATGGCGAAGACGATCACGGCCACGGGGACCGCCGGCGCCCACACGAACTTGGCGTGCACGACGGCAAAGGAGCAGACCGTCAGCAGGGTCGCGAGCGCGAGGCCGATGAGATAGCCCCGGATGCCCTTGCCGATATCCTCCTCGGCAAACTCCTCCCCCGATGCGACCTCGGTCTGGTGCCGATCGAGATCCCGGAGGTGGATCGGCGCCCGCTCCCGCAGCGCCCGGGCGATGCCGATGCGCTGGCGCTGGTCGCCCGAGAGGCGGGCGCCGCGCTCGCCCACGATGGTGTCGTAGCCGTTCAGCAGCCGGCGCACGAAACCGTCGCAGGCCGCCGCCCGCGCGGCCGCGACGATCGCCGCCGCGTCGGCGTCGGGCCGATCCCCTCACCCACACTCCGGCCTTGAGAGACCAGCATCCACCTGCCGCCGCTCGGCGACGGCGTCCTCTGGCTCGCGCCGCTTCGTTCCCCCGTGTCCGCCCCCGTCCCGGCTCGGAAGCCATACGTCGGGGCGGACCACCTCATCGGGAGCGGATCAGGCGGGGCTGAACATCGCCCCGCACCGTCGGGATCCCGCCAACGGGGGATCGGCATCCTGCGCCTCGGGCCGCGTCGCGTACGGGCCCTGCCCGCAACGCACGGCACCGAGCCCCGTCGGCCCGCGGGCAGATCGGGCGCCGCGGCTGGCCGCCGTCACCGCGGCATCGACCGGACCGCCTGCTGCGGAACGCGCTCTCCGGCCTCGGCCATTCGGCCCGATCGCGACTGGCCGAAGCGTCCGCCGTTCCAGACCAGATAGCCGAGACCGGCGGCCACTCCGGCGAGCGTCGCGATAAGGGCGAACTCGCTCGACATGCCGCCCGCCACGGTGCCTCGCCGCCGCGACTGAAGGGCGCTCGTCTTGGCTCGCACGAACGCCCGTGTGGCAGCGGCAACCTCCTCGGGCGCGAGAAGCATCTGCGCGGCGGGGATCAGTTCATGCACGTGACGGTGTAGGTGCTGATCCACCAGGAACGTGACATCTTCGAAGGTGTCGAGCCAGCCGGCGGAGGCCGTCTTGCGGCGACGGGCGAGTTGCTGGAGCTGTCGCCTGAACTCCGCGTGGCCGCGGTTCAAATCTTCGATCAGCGTGCGCGTCCGGCCCTCCCGGCTCAAGGGTCCGTACAAGCTTGCACCGAGCCCGGTCGCGTGCAGATCAAGCTCGTCCATGAGGTCAGCCAGCATCTGCTCGCGGCTGCCGACCGCTCTGGGGTCGTTGAGAGCGTATGGTATCTCACGGATCAGGCCACCGATGTTCTCGTGGTCGCGCTCAATGAGTTGCCAAACGTCCATGCACGTCTTCCTCACCGGTGAAACTACCAGTTCTGAACACCGTGTGCCCGCTGAGCGTTCCTGATCGAGGTCGTACCGACCCAGGCCACCCCTCAGATGCGTGCCCGAGGATAGGGCGACGGCGTGCCGGAGTACCGCTTCGGGTCCCGCGGACAGCCGGTATGCACCCTGCGATGGCTGAACTTCCGATTGCCGTTCGCGGCGTACGATCCCGAGAGCACCGAGGCGCTGGGGCAGGACGGGCAGCGCGTCGGCGCCATCACGGGGGCGCTCCCGGCCTCAGCGACGCTGATCTGGCGCCAGACACCCGCGATCTTCGCTTCACAGGTCCGATCATCGAGCGTCGCCACGCTCGCGGGGTGCCAGGCCGGGACGGATTGCGCCAGCCCGCGATCGTACGAACCGGCGCGACGGAATGCCGGCGCTCAGGTCATCCGCGGAGGTCGTTCCCACACGTCCCGCAGGGCGAGCTCGCGTCGGACCGCGCGGCGCCGCTGCCTGCCGGCGCATCCTGTCCGAAGGGGCGGCAGAGGCGTTCGACGCTCGTGCGAGCGGCCGCAGGGCGGCCCCGGCTTGTCCGAGCGCCGGTGGGTGGGTGCAAGACCGCCCTCACCCGTGCAAGGCAACCCCGCTTCTGGCCGCATGGCCCAACGGTCACGCTTGCCGTAGCCCGTGGGATGGCTTCCAGTTTCGCACCCACCATGCTCCCCGACGCCGCCGCCCTGTGGCGCAGCGCTATCGAGGACCTGTCTCCGCACGTCTCGCCGTGCCGGTATCTCGTCCCGGCCCGCTGGGCGCCGATACGTGAGGCCGCCATCGATTTCTGCGACCGTCTCGGCGCCGAGGCGCACGCGCTCGGCTGGACGGCGGCCGAACTGTTCGCGCTTCACCCCGAGCACGGGACGCTGCGGATCGAGGTCTGCGGGGTGATGATGATCACCGGCAACCGGGCTCAGGCTGTCGAACCGACGCGGGTGGTGTTCGAGCGCGGCTCGGCCTACCGGACCAAGCAGGGGCAGGTCTGGGGCATTCCGGTCTGGGAGTTCGCGAAGAAGGGCCGCTAACGCGCGACGCAGGGAGCGCTCCGCGGGCCCGATCGTTGCACCCGGATGCGCACAGCCCTCGTCGTCCTGATCATGCTCGTTCGCTTCGGCCCCGACCTCGTGTACGCGGCGAACGCCACGCTTCCGCAGCCGGACCCGTCGCACCAGGCGGCAGCGCAGAAGTGGATTGTCAGCCCGCCCGCGGTGGTGGTGATCCGGCCACCGCAGCGAGTGCGCTGATCCCGGTCAGTCGCGCCTCGCCTCGGCGCTCGCGCGTTCGACCACGGCCCGCAACGCTGCGCTGCCTTCCACAGCGAACCAAGCGCGCAGCATGCTGGAGGTTTCGGGTGTGTCGTCCGACCGCTCGCGAAAGAGGTCGGCGTAGCGGGCCAGCTCGCGCTGCACGAACATGTCGAGGTAGGCGGCACCGCGCGTCCTGGCGAGATCTGCCAGGGCGTCTTCCAGAACGCGCTGCATCATCTCACCGACCATGGCGGAGACGTAGATCGCCGCCTCGCTACCCTGTTCGAGCTCTTTCAACCAAGCCTCCTACTCCCGTGGCAGCCCGGTCCTAAGCTTGACCGGAGGCACGATGCAATGCTGGCTGAACGGACCGGCGGTGAAGCGGGCCGTCGGCAGCGGCACCCTCAGGCCCGCCCCGCGGGTTTCCAGTTCGAAGAGCGTGCGTGAAGCCCATGACCTACACCGTCGAACAACTCGCGCCCGGCAGCTATGACGTGCTGCTGGATGGCGTCGTGATCGCAGCGCTGGTTCGGGTCGTCTCCGGCACGGAGCCGAGCGATGCGTGGCAGATCGAGTTGCTCGATGAGGTGCCACAGGCAGACCGGCCGGCGCCGTTCACATCACAGGGGCACACCTTCAGATCGCGGGCGGCCGCGCTGGAGTGGCTCGGCACCGGCGAGCGTCCCGGAGATCGGACCCGCGGCTCCTGATCGCGGGTGCCTCTGGAACAGCCGGCCGCGGCGACCCGTTCAGGCGTCACGGCCCGTCACGTGGGCGAGCCGGTGACGACCAGGATACAGCCATGGCTACAGGCACCGTGAAGTGGTTCAACGAGACCAAGGGCTACGGATTCATCCAACCCGACGATGGCGGCAAGGACGTGTTCGTTCACATCTCGGCCGTCGAGCGTGCGGGCCTTCGCTCCCTCAACGAGGGTCAGAAGATCGCCTATGACGTCGAGGCGGACCGCCGCAGCGGCAAGGAGAGCGCCGCCAACCTGAAGGCGGGCTGATCACCGCGCGACGAGTGGCCTGTGCAGGGGCCGCTCGTCACAGATCGGGCTTCGAGCTGGGAGCCGGAGACCGCATCAGGCGCTCGATCTCGCGCTTCGGCCTTCCCGATTTGCGGGCAATCTCCTCTTCCTGCTCGCCGATGAGGACGCGCGCCGGCTCATCGCCGTCGAGGCCACCCAGGATCTCGGCCGGCACGCGTCGATTCGAGGCGCGGCTGCCGTCGGCGTAGGTGACGTCGAACAGCACGAACCCCTGCACCTTCGGCAGAGACTTGGTACGCTTGGCCATGGGAGGTGATACCGGCTTCTCGGACGAGGCGAACGCCGTCGCGGCCCGTGCTCGATGCGAGCGCGGCGCGCGGTCAGGAGCGCGTCTCATAACTCATCCTTCCCGTTTGCCGGAATAATCGAAGCGCCGGCCCACAGAGGGACGCCCGTGACATCGTGGATGCATATCGACACCGGCATCGTTCCCGGCGGCACGCCGTTGCACCTGATGCGGCGGGGCCAAGAGTTCTCGATCGTCGCCGACACGATCGAGTTGATGAACAGCACCCGAGGCGCCTCCGAAGAGGCGCTGGCGATTCTCGCCTGCGGCCGTGTGCGCGGCCGGGGTGCGGCGCGCGTGCTGGTCGGCGGTCTCGGAATGGGGTTCACCCTGCGCGCGGCCCTGCGCAACCTCGGGCCCGAGGCGAGCGTCACGGTCGCCGAGCTGGTGCCGACGGTAGCGGCTTGGGCACGCGGACCGCTCGCGGGCGTCTTTGCCGGCTGCCTCGACGACGCGCGCGTCGACCTGCGCGAGGCCGATGTCGACGACCTCATCCAGTCCGGTCCGGCCGCGTGGGACGCGATCCTGCTCGACGTCGACAACGGACCAGAAGGATTCGTGCGCCCGGAGAACGATCGCCTCTATGGCGGCCCCGGCTTGGCGTTGGCGCGGCGGGCGCTGCGACCGGGCGGCGTGCTCGGCGTCTGGTCGGCGACGCCCGACCGCAAGTTCAAGGCGCGCCTCCAGCGCTCGGGTTTCGTCGTCGAGGAGGTTCGGCCCCACGCGAACGGGCACAGCGGCCCGCGGCACGTGGTGTGGATCGCGACGTCCGTCGGCCCAACAGCCTGACCATTCCGCCTCTGCGCCTGAATGAGCGCGCATTGCGGCGCTGACGGCACGGCCTCGGCAGGGGGCCTGCGTCTTCCGCACGCGATCCTTCGCGTCCGCCTGCACCGGTTCGCCGCGGACGGCAGCGACCGCGGCACGGCCCTCATCCGGGTCCGAGACGACGCGGAGGCACGGGATCGGGCCGACAGCCTGGCCGAAGGGTTGCTGGCCGAGCTGTGGTCAGGGGATCGGCTTCTGGATCACCTCGCACCGGCCGGCCACCCCGTCGCAGATCGCATCCGTCCAACCCGCGATGGCCCTCGAGCCCGCGGACGCGCTGGCCTGCCGGCGATGAGGGCAAGATCCTGTTACATTATTGCATGCCCTCGCGAGAGGTGCGATACGCCGCGGATGTCAGTCGAGGCCACGCTCTGGGATCTGGTGACCGCCGAGCGTATCGCCATTGAAGATGTCGGCGCCGCAATCGACGCCTATCTGGCCGAACCGACCACCCAGGATCACTCGATCGGTCCAGACCACGTGCTCGATCTTGCGGCGGCTGTCGCGGCCCACCCCTCCGCGCCCGCGATCGTGGTTGACGCCGAGGCCAACGAGCCGTCGCGCCGCATGGCGGTACGGGCGGCCCTGCTCATGAGCCGCCCCACCACCCGCTCGAACAGCGACGAAGACCGCACCGACGATCAGCTGTCCACCCAATGACCGGCGGCGCAAGCGCGGCTATTGATCGTCATCGTCATCGTTGACTTCGACGAGATCGCTGGTGTCGTCATCGTCCTCATCGACGACGAGGTTGTCATCGTCGACTTGCTCACCGTCGTCTTCGATATCGAGAGCGTCATCGTCTTCAGCATTGCTGTCCGTGTCTTTCTCGGCCTCTTCAGCCTCGACCTCGTCCAGCGATACGAGCTCGGGGCCCTCCGTCTCATCCTCTTCGTCGCTCGGCGCCTCTTTGCGGGCGACAACGGGAGCGCTCCCCCGCGAGTACGATGTCGCCGCAGCGATCGGCACGACCTCGCCTGAATAGGGCGAGATCACAGGATTCTTGCCGAGGTCGTAGAACTTCCTACCCGTCGTCGGGCAAACACGCTTCGTACCGAGGTCCGGACGCGCCACTGCAACTCTCCCTGAGGGCCATGAGACGCTGGATCGCCAGCGCGCATGCGGTGAAGTCTACCACAGTCAGCGGCCCACCGCCCGGCATCTTCACGCCGGCCGAGGCGTGTCTGAGCGTCGGAGGCGTCGAGCCGCGCTGGATCGACTCACCGGCTCCGGATGGCGGCGCCGCGCGCCTCGACCATGTCGCGCGTTCGCGGGGCAGCCGACCTGCGACGGGCGGTGGGGAAGCGCTGGGCGGGGCCGTATTCCGCAGGTGCCGAGAACGGTCGCCCGACCGCGAGGGGACGGGCGGCGCTCGGTCGCGTCTCGACAGTTCAGCCGTGCCTCATCGAGGGTGGACGGGCGCTGCCCGCCGCCCACCTTCACTTCGCGGCGCAGGCGGCATCGTCAGGCCGAACGCCGAGGCGCGATCTGAGCCCTGGCCCACGCGGCCCGTGCCCTCTGGGCAGCAGCCATCTCGGCGAAGGCCCTGGCGGCGCCCGTCGCTTCCATGGCCCGCATCTTCTCGGCCAGGATCGCCGCCTTCATCGCTTCGGTCTCGGCCACGATCGCTTGGGCAACGAACGGATGAGTCAGGGGCATCGGCTTCCTTCGGGCTCGGCCGGCCCGGAGGTCTGCGCGCAGATGGTTACTGAGACGTTGATCGACCCCGGTAGCAGGACTGCCTGCCGGAACAGGCCCACGGGGTTGCCCGGACAGGTCCCGGAGCAAGACATGATTACGGGCGGCCTTCTGTGGTTCTCGGTGGGCCGATCCCTGTCCTGATCTGGTTCTTCTCCCTGCGCGACCAGTAACGCGCAGCATCGTACGCAGAAGCCCGCGCCGGAGGACCGGGCGGGCTTGCTAGGATCCGCTCAGCGGGGAGTGTCAGAAGCCGCCGCGGCGCCCGTAGCCGTAACCATGGCCGGGCCCATATCCACGGCCGTAGCCGCGCCCATACCCGCGCCCATAGCCGTAGCCGCGCCCACGGAAGTGCGGGCCACCGTAGCCCCGGCGACCGTAACCGAAGTGCCGTCCGAAGCGCGGGCCGCCGTAGCCATACTGGACGTCTCGCACCGCGGAACCGGCCTCCGGAACGGCTCCGATGCCGATCTGGGCCGCAGATGCCGGGGCGGGGGCGAGAAACATGCTGGCTGCGAACAACCCAGCCGTCAGTGCGGGTACTTTGAACAAGGGCTCTCTCCTGGCCACGGCCGCGAGCCTGCGGCAGTCGCTTCAGGCCAACCGGACGGGCGCAGTCACTGTTCCGTATCGCCCGTCCGCCTTCGCCATCCGACGCCCGTGGTTCAGCACGATGTCGCGGACGCGGTGAGCCGGCGGCCAAGCCGTCCGCCACCCAGGCAGAGCATCATCCGAATAGGGGTAGTGTTCTGCAGCACATCGCGACGTGATGTAAGGTACTCAAACAGGTCTCGCACCATCATCGCCGATGGGACTGTGCGGCGAGGTGCTGGAGGGTCTCCACCATGTTGACTCGCACCGTCGTCAGCCTCGCCGCCCCCGCCCTCCTCGCCACCGCGTGGGCCGCTCCGTCCTCGGCACAGCCAGCCGCGAACGGCGGGCCGAAGTTTCTCATCCACGGCAACTACTGCGGCCCCGGCAACAACGCTCCTCTGCCGCCTGTCGACGCCCTGGACGCCGCTTGCGCCCGTCACGACGCCTGCACGCCGGATGTCGGCCTCCCGACAAAGGCCTGTAACCTTCGGCTGGAACGGGAAGCCGCCGCGGTCGCTCGAGACCCGCGACAACCGGACGATGTACGTTCCCTGGCCGGCTTCGTTGCCTCGTTCGCGGCGTCGAACGCGTCCCGCCCGGCGCCGACAATGCTCCCCGCGAAGCTGGCTCGCTGAGAAGCCGACGTGTCGGCCTCCTCGCCCGTGCGATCGTCAGGCCCCGGCCCGGATCAGATCCCGTGAGAGTGCCGGAAGCTGAGGTCCCTTCCACCTGCGCCCTCTGCCGCCCACGGTCTTGCACGTTGCCGCAGAGCAGGGATCCGGTGGCGGAGACGTCGCACGTGGCAGCCCGCCGCGGCGGCCTGAGCGCGCTGAGATACGCGCGCGTGAGAGCCTACCGTCCGCTGGGCGCGGCGTAGCTGCCGGTGACCCCGTTGCCCCGGCTGCTGCCGCCCGGAGCGCCGGGCGTCTTGTTCCGGACGAAGCTCGCACCGGGATAGCGCCGCTGGATCCGCGACATCGAATGGCGCCGCACGTGATGGCGCCTCATCCGAACGTCGGTGAGCATGTCGGACGGTGACGAGATGCCGGTCACGGGACCGGCTGGCACGGCCGAGGCGGGGACGGCCAGGACGCCGAGGCTCACACCCGCGAGCGCGGCAAGAACTGGAATACGCATGGAGATCCTCCGTGCCTCGGCGAAGTTGGATCGCGTCGGCTTTCAGGCAAAACCTGAAGCACGCGTCTGGTTCAACGATCGGGCCCTGTGAGCGCGATCTGCCGCCCGGTCTCGAAGCCGCGGCGGAGGCAGCCTGTTCGCGCGCGGTCACAGCAGCGCCACCGCCCCGATTAATCCCGGACGCTGCGTGCGCAGCGGCACGCCGCCACGGGACAGCCGTCCCCATATCGGTATCACGCAAGAGAGAGCAGACCGAACATCTCGGACTGTACTGCGCAAAGGAGCAAGGATTAGTTCATGAAGACCCGCATCGCCGCTGCCGTCACTGCCCTCGCACTCACCGCAGCACCGATCTCGTCCGCGATGTCCTACGACCGTCCCGCCTGGACGGGCTACGCGCCCTACGATGTGGAAACCACGGGCTCGTTCGACGCCCCGTTCGGCAGCCGCTTCGACCGCGACCCCTCGACTTGTCCGCAGAGCTCGGCTGCCGAGGGCAATGCCAACCAGCAGAACTTCCCAGTCAAGCAGTACGGCCAGACCGCGGGCGGCAACCGCTGCTGAGCGCCGGGCGTCATGATGCGCAAGGCCATATGCGCAAGGCCATGTCCTGCGCGATGATCGGCGCCCTCGCTGCCGGTCCCGCGGTGACGGTCACGGGCTTGGCTGGGGTGCTCCGCCCGACGTGTCGCAACCGATCACGCGCAGGCGCATTATCACAGCGGCGCGCCCGCACAGGTTGCAGGCGCCGGATACCGGGCGGTGTCCAACCACATACCTTGGGCAGGTTCGGGTGTTCGTTTCGCTTCCTCCAGCGGTCGCGTACCTGCGACCGTTTACCTGGGGCCGGAGCGCAGCAATGACCGAAGAACGAACCACAAGCGGCAGCATCCTGCGGCGCATCGCTGCAGCGCTCGGGGACGACGTCGCGATCTTCCGGGACAGGCCCGCAAGCGTCAGAGCGGCGGAAGAAGCGCTCGCGCTCTTGACCGCCTTCGAGCGCGTCGTCGATCGCGATGATCGCCGCTCCTGTATTGACTTCGTAAGTTCTGTCGCCGCCCAGCAGGATAGGCATCGAGGAAACTGTTAATTCAGTTGGCGTGCGGTTCGCTTCATCTGGCCGGCCAGAAGCTTTCCGAACTCCAAGAGCGTCGCGTCGATCAGCGTGCGCAGGAGAGGCGAACCGACTTCTGCAACCAGCGGGCGGACCGCGATCAACGCGTCGACGACTCGATCGATCGCTCGAAGCCGCTGGGCTGAAGCGGTCAGGTCGTCCTGGCTGCCATCCCCGAGATCCAGGACGACGCCGAGGCAGCGTTGCCCCTGGCCGCGCGCGTCAACCTCGACCCGGCCTCGTGCAGCGACGCGACGCACGCCACCGGGACCATCGTTGGTCTGGAACTCGGCCTCGAAGCGCCCTGCCGTGTGGTGTGCCTCGTGCACCAGATACGCGACCCGCTCGCGATCGTCGGGATGAACGCCTTCCAGAAACGCCGTCACCGGGACGCCCGCCGCGGCACGCTGCTCGTCGAGGCCGAGCAGGTTGGGCAGAGCCCCCGTCATCGCGACGGTCTGTGTGGCGAGGTCCGTTTCCCAGAAGCCGACATAGCCGGAGGCGGCCAAGGCAGATTGCAGGGACGGCGTCACGGGCGATCTCCCCGGTTGTTCTCGTTCAAGCAACGCAACTTGAGGGTTCAACGAGCCGCGATCTCCATCCGTTCCCCCCGGCACAGTCGCGCAGAAGCGGGATGAGGTCATGGTCGCGATAGACGTCT
The DNA here is from genome assembly GCF_000974725.1 of Methylobacterium sp. ME121. NCBI lineage: Bacteria > Pseudomonadati > Pseudomonadota > Alphaproteobacteria > Hyphomicrobiales > Methylobacteriaceae > Methylobacterium > Methylobacterium sp. ME121. The sequence continues at coordinate 21,678 of NZ_BBUX01000057.1, read as the reverse complement.
TCACGATCGCCCCGACAGTGCCGTTGCTCGCGGGATTGCGACCGCTGTCGTCAATCCCGCCCGTCGATCACAAGCATCAATGTCGTCACTTGCAGGCCTGAAGCCGCGCCATGAGGACATCGATCTCGATCACAGGCTCCGTCGACACGCTCGCCACAGACTTTACGCGACGTCTCTACCCGGAGCGGATGCCAGTTCTCCGAGACCTGTACCTCGGCGGATCGGCCGCGCCAGACGACGTCCGGCGGGGTGCGAGCGACGCCGGCTTCCTGGCGGTGCCGGACCGCGAGCCCAACCGCAGGACTGCACCGCGCTCGGCCGCATCCATGCCGGCACGATGATCCGCGCGCCGACCGAGATTGTCCGGAAAGGGCCGGCCGACATGCGCTGCGTCATCGCGGCGGCAGATCCCGGGAGAGCATCTCGGCTCTCCGCCGGCCGGAGGCGAGCTTCGGGCAGCTCCCACCGACGCTTCTGTAAAGAGGTTGGGTCAGACGCAGGATGGTCGCTCTGGGTGGTTACGCGACGGTCCGCTTGCGCGCGACAATTTCGGGGCGGCGGATGTCGTCGCCACGCCTGTCCCGACCCGAAGCAGGCCCTCCCGACGTCCGCCTCGCGTCGTTCCGACGTGTCGGCCTGCTACGACCGGTTCGATCGAGAACGTCGCTTTGCGAGGTCTCACGGCACAGCCGGACCCGACCGATGGCGTTGGCTCGCCGCGTCGATGCCCACGATGAGCCGGCATCAGGTTCGATGCCGGAATCACGGCGCGCTGGATCGAACAGCGACCGGGCGACGTTCCTCACCGCCTAGACTGGCCAAACAGGAGGAACGGTCATGCGTATTCGCCATCTGCTGCCGCTCGTCGGCTTGCTCACGCTCACGGCCTGCAAAGACGAGAAGAAGGCCGAGGCCCCCCCGCCTCCGCCACCTCCTGCCAGCACGGCGCCGGCAAACCCTGCGCCTCCGGCAACGACGACGAACCCGGCTCCGGCCAACAAGCCGTAGCCAACGAGCCTTGAAGGTGGCGGGCCCCGTCGCGTAGTCTCGAGAAACGGGCCCGGCCCTTCGCAACCGGGCTGAGGGCGCGGCTCTGTTCATGAAACGCGCACCCACACCGGACCGCTTGGATCGACTGCTCCGGGTGGGACGCTGCCCGTCCGCTTCTGGGCGCCAGAGGCCAGAAGCGGACGGGTCGGAATCAGCTTTGCCGTCGCGCTACGCCGCTGTCAGCGCCGCTCGTTGCGCCGTCTCGCCGGTGTTGGGCGCGTCAGGACACAGGCCAGCTGAGCGCTTGTCCCACGTTCGCTCGATGATGCCGCCGGCCGAGTGCGCGGTGGCCTCTCGGTATCCGGGCGCGGATCTCGTGGACGCCTTCGCGGTGACGCTGCCCGGGCCGGGGCCGCATGACCTGTCAAGGCTGGCTCAAGAAGCGCTCTTGAACCCGGCCCCCTGGATCACGGCAGCCATGGCACTGCGCGACGCGGCTGTGCGCCTCTTCGGGGTTGAGACGTCGGGGGCGATGAGGGTCCGCCTCAAGGCCGACGGCCGGGACCGGATCGACTTCTTTCCGGTACTCTCTCGGTCTGAGCGCGAGATCGTCCTGGGAGAGGACGACCGCCACCTCGATTTTCGCCTGTCGCTTCTTCTCAGCCAGCGCCCGGACGGGCGGGAGGACCTCGTCGCCACCACGGTCGTCCGCTGCCGTAACCGCCTCGGACACGCCTATCTCGCGGCCATCATGCCCGGGCACATCCTCGTTGTCCGCTCCGCGCTGAGAAGGGCCGCGGCATGCCAGGCCGGCCGGATGGCTGTTTGACGGACATCGCAGCCCATCGGCACCGCCAGGGCCGCTCCTGAGTGTGCGGGGCGGCGGATCCCGATCCCACCGCGAGCTGCTGAACCGCTCTCCACCCCGCCCGGCCGTTTCCAGGACCTCCGCGCGGGCTCGGCACGGCTTTCGCGATATTCGAATCCTATCGGGATCGCGCGGCGCCCTACCCTGCCCTGCCCTGCCCTGCGTCGATGCCACGCGTCGCGGCGTCGACGATGGCTGGCCCGGTCTAGGTGGGCCGAAGCCCCTCCTGATCGGAGGCTCTGTTCCGGCTCAGGCCGTGAACCCCCGCCAGCCCCGGTGCCGAGAGGCCGGTCGCGTTCTCGATCCATCATCGTTCTCGAGAACGAGTCCGTCGGCCCACGATGACAGCGATCGGCGTCCCGCACCCCGGAAGCCGTCGGCTCGACCTCCACCCGACGGCGACGCCCGGCGGCGCATCGGCGCCCGTCGAAGCTTGCCGGAAGGGGCTCATCCGCTCCGGAGACGTTGTCCGGAGAGGTGGTCGCAGGCGGTTCGTCAGCCTGAGCTGAGCGCCATGACCACTGCTGGATGAGAAGGACGGTGTCGGCCGTTCTCCTGCAAGGCCCGCCTCCGGGATTGCCCATCCTTGTTTCGACGACGCACGGTTCCGACGCTCGACACTGCCTCCCGTCCCGCCGCCTCGCGGCTGGTGGTCTCGGGCGTGAGCCGGCGGTTCGGCCGGACGCTCGCCCTGGACCGCGTCTCGTTGACCCTCGAGCCGGGCGAGATCGTGGCGGTGCTCGGCGCCTCCGGCTGCGGGAAGAGCACGCTGCTGCGGCTCATCGCCGGCCTGGACGCGCCGGACGCGGGCGAGATCGCCATCGGCGGCCGGCGCGTCGCCGGCCGCGGCCGCAACGAGTCGCCCGCGACCCGCGGCGTCGGGCTCATGTTCCAGGACTACGCGCTGTTTCCCCATCTCACCGTGCTCGCCAATGTTCGCTTCGGCCTCGCCCATCTCGGTGGCGCGGGGGCGGAGCGCGTCGCCCGCGAGCGGCTCGAGCAGGTGGGCTTGGCGCACCGGGCCGACAGCTATCCGGGCACCCTGTCGGGCGGCGAAGCGCAGCGGGTGGCGCTCGCCCGCGCCCTGGCACCGCGCCCGCGGGTCCTGCTCCTCGACGAGCCGTTCTCGAACCTCGATGCCGGCAACCGCGATCGCGTTCGCGCCGACACCCTCGCCGTCCTGCGCCGGGACCGGACCGGCGCGCTCCTCGTGACCCACGACGCTGCGGAGGCCGTGGCCTTCGCGAACCGCATCGTCCTGATCCACCGCGGCCGGATCGTCCAATCCGGCACGCCCGAGGCGATCTACGGCGCGCCGGAGACGCCCTTCGCCGCCAGGGCGCTCGGCGAGATCATCGAGATTCCGGGCCGGGCGGCGGCCGACCGCATCGCGACGCCGCTCGGTCCGCTGCCCCGGCCTGCCGCCCTGCCGGACGGGGATGTGACGGTGTGCCTTCGCCCGGAGGCGATCCGTCTGAAGGCCTCGCGCGGACCGGCGGGGAACGGGGTGCGCGCCTCCGTCCTCGGCCGCACCTTCGCGGGACCGCGCCTGCGCCTGGATCTCGCGGTGACCGGCCTCGACGCGCCGCTGCGCCTGCACCTCCCGCCGGCGGCCGTTCCCGGAGACGAGGTCGGCATTCACCTTGTGCCGGAACAGGCTCACATCTTCCCTGCAGCAGGCGCCAGCGAAGACGAGCCTGCACTGAATTAGAATATTTAAAAACAAAACTTTCTTGCGATATAATGATTACACGTATACCGCCCTACGCATCGTTTGATGAAGGGGGTTTTGCCGTGTCGTCTCTCTCCGGAAAGTTCGCCTGGTCTGGCCTCGTCCTTTCGCTCGGCCTCGGCGTGACTGCCCACGCGGCGGAGGTGAACCTCTACACGACGCGGGAACCGGGCCTGATCCGCCCCCTGCTCGAAGCCTACACCGCCAAGAGCGGCGTCAAGGTCAACACCGTCTTCGTGGAGAAGGGCCTCGCCGAGCGCGTCGCCGCCGAGGGTGCCCGCTCCTCCGCCGACATCCTCATGACGGTCGATATCGGCAACCTGATCGAACTCGTGGACCGCGATCTCGCCCAGCCGGTGCGCTCGCCCGCGCTGGAGGCGGCGGTGCCCGCGCCCCTGCGCGACGCCGAAGGCCGGTGGTTCGCCCTCTCGATGCGCGCCCGCGTGCTTTACGCCGACGAGACTCTCTCGGGCCTCACCGCCGCGACCTACGAGTCCCTCGCCGATCCGCAGTGGACGGGAAAGGTGTGCCTGCGCTCGGGACAGCACCCCTACAACACCGCCCTGATCTCGGCCTTCCTCGTCCGCCACGGCGCGGAGAAGACCGAAGCGTGGCTGCGCGGGCTGAAGGCCAATCTCGCCCGGAAGGCGGCGGGCGGTGACCGCGACGTGGCCCGGGACATCGCCGCCGACCTCTGCGAGGTCGGTCTCGGGAATTCCTACTATGTCGGGCTGATGCGCTCGGGGCGCGGCGGACCGGACCAGCAGAAATGGGGCAAGGCGATCAAGGTCGTGCTCCCGACCTTCGAGGGCGGCGGCACCCATGTGAACGTCTCGGGCGCCGTCGTCGCCAAGGCGGCGCCCAATCGCGAGGAGGCGGTGAAGCTCCTCGAATATCTCGTCTCCGACGAGGCGCAGGCGGTCTACGCCAACGCCGACTACGAGTATCCCGTGAAGGCCGGCGCCGCGATCGACCCGCTGCTCGCGAGCCTCGGCACCCTGACGATCGATCAGACGCCGCTGCTAGAGATCGCCCGCAACCGCAAGGCGGCGAGCCTGCTCGTCGACAAGGTCGGTTTCGACAACTGAGCCCGTGCGGACGAGGATGGCGGCGACGCGCGGTCTCGGCTGGGCGGGCGCGGCGGCGCTGGCGGCGTTGCTGCTCTCGCCGGTCATCTCCCTGGGGATCGCGGCCCTCGGTGGCGGCAGCGAACTCTGGCCGCATCTGGCCGCCTACGTGTTGCCGCAGGCGATCCGGGACACCGCCCTCCTGCTGGCGGGCGTCGGCCTCCTGGTGATCGGGCTCGGGACCGGGGCCGCGTGGCTGGTCTCGGCCTTCGACTTTCCCGGCCGCCGCGTCCTAGAAGGCGCGCTGCTTCTGCCGCTGGCGATGCCGACCTATGTCGTGGCCTACGCCTATCTCGACCTGTCGCATCCCCTCGGGCCGCTTCAGGCCGGGCTGCGGAGCCTGCTCGGCCTGTCGAGCCCCCGCGACCTGCCCCTGCCGGACCTGCGCTCGCTACCGGGCTGCATCCTGCTCCTCGGCTTCGTCCTGTACCCGTACGTCTACCTGCCGACGCGGGCGCTGTTCCTGATGCAGGCGGGCACGTTGCTGGAGGCCGCGCGGGTGCTCGGCGCCGGGCCGTTCCGCAGCTTCCTGCGGGTCGCCCTCCCGCTTGCCCGCCCGGCGGTGGCGCTCGGCACCGGCCTCGCCCTGATGGAGGCGCTGAACGATGTCGGTGCTGCCGAGTTCCTGGGCGTGCGCACCTTGACCGTACAGGTCTACGCGACTTGGGTGAACCGCTCCGATCTACCCGGCGCGGCGCAGATCGCGCTGGTGATGCTCGCCTGCGTCGTCGCCCTCGTCGGCCTGGAGCGGCTGGCCCGGGGCGGGCGCGGCTATGCCGGCAGCGCCCGCCGGAACGCGGCGGTCACGCGGCGTCGGCTCTCCGGCTGGCGCGCCGGAACCGCCGTGGCCCTCGGCGCGACGCCGGTCGTCCTCGGCTTTCTGCTGCCTGCGGGCCACCTCGCCTGCGAGGCATGGCGGCGGGTCGCGGGCGGGGGGTGGCCCGACACGCTGGCGGTCCAGACCGGCAACACGATCCTCTACGCGAGCCTCGCGACGGGGGTGACGGTGGTGGTCGGCCTGCTGGTGGCGGCGGCGCCGTTCCTGTTGAGCGCCCGCGCCGGGCGCGCGCTGATTCGCGCGGCGGGGCTCGGCTATGCCATGCCCGGCACCGTGCTGGCGGTGGGGTTGCTCGGCCCCCTGGCGCTGATCGATTCCGGGTTGCTCGAGGCGGGCTTCGCCACCGTCTCGGTGGGGCTTGGGACGGGCGCAGCCCTGGTCATCGCCTACGCTCTGCGCTTCCTGACCGTGACGGTGGGCGCCAGCGAGGCCGGCCTGGCGCGGATCCCGCACACCATATCGGACGCGGCCCGGGTCCTGGGGCGCGGGCGGCTCGCCACGCTCGCCACCGTGCAGATCCCGCTGGCCTGGCCCGCGATGCTGAGCGGCGGGCTGCTGGCGTTCGTCGACATCGCCAAGGAGCTGCCGGTGACGCTGCTCCTGCGCCCTCTCAACGTCGAGACATTGAGCACGTTTCTCTACGGCGAGGCGGCGCGCGGCACGTACGAGGATGGCGCCGTCGCCGCAGTTCTCATCGTGATGATCGGTCTCGTGCCGGTCACGCTGCTCCTGAGGATCGACGAGAACGCGGTGTGGCGACGGAGATAGGTCGTCTCGAGCGGATCGGCGGCGCGTGATCGGGGCGACCATCCACGGCTTCATGCTCGCGAGACCGTCCCGGCAACGCGCTGGACGCGGGGCGCATGGCGCGGGCAGGCCAGGGTCGAGGCAATGTTCACCTTCGCGACGGCCGCCTCCGCCTCGATGCGGCGGCCGGTGTACCAACGACGGCCGTCGCCGGTGCGGCACCCGTTCCGACGCCTCGAACCGTCGCCGCCGTCAGATCAGGACGTCCGCAGCAGCCTGCCCAATCCTTGCCGCACGGTGAGACAGGGCGGTCCGGTCGTGGCGTTCGAGGAGGGCTGCGGGCGCTCAGCCGGGCGCGGGCCCTGCTCAGCCATGCGGGGGGCGATACCGTCGAGGTCGGAGCGCTGATCAGGGCTGAGGTGGCGGCGCACGCGAGCGGAGCCCGGGACCGACCGACGATTGCGGGACCGCGGGTCTCTCGGAAGGCGCGGCAGATCCAGAGCTTCGCCCTGGCCCTGCACGAGCTGACCACCGATGCGGTGGAGTCCGGTGCGCTGACGGTCGAGACCGGCCGACTCGACGCGACCTGGGAGTCGTCCTCGACCGGCGCGGATGCCGGCGACGGGCCTGGGGCTGGGTCGAGAGCGGTGTCGCCATCAATCCGGAGGCGACGACGCGCCGGAGCTACGGCACGGAGCTGATCCTGGAGGGCGTGGCGGGAGCCTTCGACCGGATCGGGGACACGCGTTTCGCGGGGGAGTCGGAGAGCCTCATTTCTCACGAAAAGCGCGTCGGGCCTGATCGACGAGCGGCTTCGTGAGGTAGGAGAGAACGGTTCGGTCGGCAGTTCGGATGAAGGCCTCTACCGGCATGCCGGGCATCAACTTGGCCCCGTCCAGCCGATTCAACTCCTCCTTCGTCACGCCCAGGCGAACAAGATAGTAGAAGCTGCCGGTCCGCTTGTCTTCGCTCACGTCCGCGGCGATCCGGACGACCCGGCCGTTCAGTTCCGGCGTTGTGCGCTGGTCGAAGCTCGGGAAGCGAAGTCCGGCGGCTTGGCCGGTCTGCAGCCGATCGATGTCTTGCGGCGCGACCCGAACCTCCGCGACGAGCGAGTCCGCATTCGGCACGATCAGCATGATCTGCTCGCCCGGGGAGATCACGCCGCCACGGGTGTGGACCGCGAGTTCGTGCACGTAGCCGGTCTGCGGCGCGCGGATCTCGATGCGCTGCAGCTGGTCGAAGGCCGTGATCCTCTGCTCGGTCAGCGTCGCGGCCTTCGCGCGGTTCTCGGCCAGTTCCTTGGCGACGTCGCTGCGCAGATTCTGCTCCAGCTGGATGATCTGAAGCTCGGTCTCCGAGACCTTGCCCTTGGTCTGCGCGATGTTCGCGACGAGGACGCCGCGCTCACCCTTCAGGCGGGACATGTCGCGCTGGAGGCTCGTGAGCCGGGTCAGCTGGATGAGGTTCTTCTTCCAGAGATCCTCGACGCCCTCGTATTCCCGCCCGATGATCGCGGTCTCCTGCTCCTTGGCGGCGGCCTGCTCGGCCAGACCTTTGATCTCCTCGTTCAGCTGACCGATCCGCTCGCGAAGCTGCGCCTTCTGGCCCTGGAGCGCGTCCCGTCGGAAGCGGAACAGCTTGCGCTCGCCGTCGACGATCCGGGCCACTTCCGGTCCGGCTCCCTCGAGCTCGGGGGCGATGGCGAGGCTGTCGCGGCCGTCGCGTTCCGCCTCCAGTCGGGCGTTGCGCGCCGCGATCTCCCACAGGCTCTTGGTGACGCTGTCGTAGGTGGCCCGGGCGGTGGTCGCGTCCAGGCGCACCAGCAGGTCGCCCGCCTGGACGCGCGCACCCTCCTGGATCGGCAGTTCGGCGACGACGCCGCCGGTCGGATGCTGGACCTTCTTGATGTTGCTCTCGACGACCAGCGACCCCGTGGCGATGATGGCGCCGGACAACTCGGTCGCCGCCGTCCAGGCTCCCGCGCCCGTGGCGACGACGATCACGGCGACGACGCCGGCGACGTGCCGCCGCAAGGAGCGCCGCGTCTCGCGGGTCGGATCCGCCCCCGGCCCGATAGGCGTGTGACCCGTCGTCATGCAACCCTCGTGGGCGTCCGTCGCGTCAGGGCATTGAGCTTCGACAGAACGTCGTCGCGCGGACCGTGCAGCTGCACGCGCCCCTCCCCCAGGACCAGGATGCGATCGACCGCCGCCAGGGCACTGGGCCGGTGGGCGATCACCACCACGATGCCGCCGCGGGCGCGCACGCCCTGCACGGCGGCCGACAGGGCGCGGTCGCCGTCGACGTCGAGATTCGAGTTCGGCTCGTCGAGGACCACGAGGAAGGGATCGCCGTAGAGCGCCCGCGCGAGCGCGATCCGCTGCCGCTGACCGCCGGAGAGGCCCAGGCCGCCGGAACCGACGCGGGCATCGTAGCCGCCCGGCAGGCGGAGCACGACCTCGTGCACGCCGGCGGCCTGGGCGGCCGCGAGCAGGGCCTCGGGGTTGGGCTCGGGATCGAAGCGCGTGATGTTCTCGGCGATCGTGCCGTCGAACATCTCGATGTCCTGCGGCAGGTAGCCGACCGCGCGCCCGAGGGCATCGGAGTCCCACTGATCGATCGACGCGCCGTCGAGGCGGATCACGCCGCGACTCGGGCGCGCCAGCCCGACGAGGGCACGGGCGAAGGTGGACTTGCCGGAGCCGCTGGCCCCGATCACGCCGAGGGCGCTGCCGGGGGCGAGGGCGACGTTGACGTCGTGGAGCACCAGGGTGTCGGTTCCGGGCGCCGCGATCGACAGGGCCGTCACGCGGACGCTCTCCCGCGGCGCCGGGAGCGGCGTGAGGGCGGCGGGCTCCCGCCGGGGCAGGAACGCGACGAGGCGGCCCCAGGCCTGTCGGGCGCCCGAGAACGACTTCCAGTTGGCGATCGCCAGGTCGACCGGCGCGAGGGCGCGGGCGGACAGGATCGTGGCGGCCAGCATCACGCCGGCCGTCGCCTCCTCGCGCACCACCAGGAAGGCTCCCAGACCGAGGATGCTGGATTGCAGCACCGTGCGCAGCAGGCGTGCCGTCGTGCCGAAGCCGATGGCCAGATCGTTCCCGTACGCCGCGACGTCGAGGTTCCGCCGGGACCGGACCTGCCAGAGTTCCGCCATGCGGGACCGCATCCCGAGGGCCGAGAGCAGCGGTGCCGTCCGGTGCGCCATGTCGGTGAAGGACCGGCGGTCACCGGCCGTCCGGACGGCTTCCTGAGTGGAGGTGGACGAGGCCCAGTCCGTGAGGACCGTCAGCACGCACAGGAACAGGGCGCCCCCGGCCACCGCCGCGCCGAGCCAGGGATGGAACAGGAAGCAGACCGCGACGTAGAGCGGCACCCAGGGCAGGTCGAAGAAGGCGCTGACCGCCATGCTCGACACGAAGCCGCGGACGGTATCGAGATCGCGCAGGGCCTGGGGTCCGTCGTCGCCGCGCGGCATCTCGGCGCCGCGGGCCAGCAGGGCCCGGAAGATCCGCGGCCCCAGGCGCTCGTCGACGAGGCGACCGAAGCGCGCCAGGATGCGGGCCCGGAAGATCTCGAAGATGCTCTGGATCACGAGCAGCATCAGCGTGATGCCGGCGAGACCGACGAGCGTCGCGATGCTCCGGCTCGGCAGCACCCGGTCGTAGACCTGCAGCATGAAGATCGGGGCCGTGAGCATCAGCAGGTTGATGAGACCGCTGATGATCATCACGGTGATCAGGCACGTGCGTCCGGCCCGAACCGCGGACCAGAACTCCCGGCGCCTCGCGACACGCAACACGCGTTCGTCGGTCACAGATCGATCCCTCGGCTTTGCAGGTCAGCGAAGCGGTTCAGGCCGACGCGACGCGGGCCGCAGCGTCGGGACGGCCCCGCCGCGGAAGCGGCGGGGCCGGATCTCACAGGCCGAGCAGATGCAGGCCGCTCGTGGCCGCGTGGGGAGTCGGGTCCGCGTGCTGAACCTCGGCGTGGCCGCCGAGATCGATCGTGGCGATGCCGAGATCGACGCTGACGCCCTGAGCGGCACCCGCCCCGGCCGGCGCGGCGGATGTCGCCGACACCGCGTCCACGAGGTGGCCGACGAGGGAATCGGCGCCGCCGCCGGTCTGCGGCAGGTGGATGCTGTCGCTGCCGAGCAGGTTCGCCGTGGCCAAACTCGGCTGATCGGCACTCACCGCGATCGCGCTCACCTCGACGGCGTGCGCCGGATCGGCGGAGGGCGTGAGCACGGCGACGTCCGCGACTGGGGTCGCGGTGGTCGGCCCCGCCGACACGTCGATCAACGGGTGGGTCCCGGCTCCCGCCTCACCCGATGGGCCGCCGGTGAGATCGCCGAGCAGGCTCCCGACGGCGCCGCCCGCCGCACCGGCATCGCCCCCGCCCAGGACCGTGGTGACGGCCGCGACGCCGCCGTCGACCGGAGTGCCGGTCTGGTGACCGTCCCCGCCGGCTGCAGGAAGGATTCCCGCGACCGAACCCAGCACGCTGCCGACCGCACCGGTCACGGATCCGACGTCGCTCGCCACCTGCGCCACCGCGGGTGCCCCGTCGCCGGCCAGCACCGCGCCCGGCAGGTTGACGACATCGGTCACGAGATTGCTCGACTCGCCGAGTTCTCCCAAGCCGACCGCGGTTCCGAGATTGATCACGGCGTGGAGCGGGTCGTTCAGGGCCGGCACAGCGTGGCCGACCTGTTCCAGGCCGGCATGGACGCCGTCGATCAGCGTATTGGCGACATCCCCGACCGGCTGCAGCGGCGCGTCCGTCCCGAGGAGCGCACCGGTCACGCCGGAGCCCGTGCCGCCGTTCAGGCCGCCCAGGAGACCGTCGACGGCACCGGTACCCTGGCCACCCGTGGGGCCGCCGAGCGCGGAGGTGACCGGTGCCAGGAGGCCACCGCTCGGCAGGCCGGCTCCGAGACCGCCGCCGGCCGTGTCGAGGAGACCGGTCGCCGCGCCGACAACGCCGCCCAGCGCGTCCGCCACGTGCCCGAGATCGTCGGCGACCTGAGCCACGCCGCCAGGCCCGTTTCCGGTCAGGATCGCGCCGGACAGGTTGATGGTGTCGGTGAGCAGATTGTGGGTGTCGCCGAGTTCACCCAACCCGACCGTGTTGCCCAGCGCGATCACCGCATGGAGCGGGTCGTTGAGGATCGGCACATCGTGTCCGACCTGCTCCAGCGTCGCGTGAACGGCGTCGATCACGGTGTTGGCGACATTGCCCACCGGCTGCAGCGGTGCGTTCGGCCCGAGCAGAGCCCCGGTTCCGTCCAGGGCGCCGCCGGTCACGCCGCCGAGCAGGCCGTCGACCGCGGCGGTGACGGGGGCGAGGAGACTCCCCGTGCCCGGCGCTCCCGCACCCCCCAGGTCGCCGACGATGCCGGTGACGCCGCCGAGCAGGCCGCCGGCAGCGCCGGCCACCGCGCCGACATCGCCGAGGATGGGGACAGCGCCCCGAGCCCCTGGCCGCCCAGGAGGGCACCGGGCAGGGCCGCGGCGTCGGTCAGCAGGTTTCCGGCCTCGCCCAGATGGCCGAGGCCGAGGGTCTCGCCGAGATTGGTCAGGCCGTGGACGGCCCCGTTCAGCAGCGGGATCTCGTGCCCGAGGTTCTCGAGGGTCATGTGGACGTCGAGGACGGCGGTGTTCGCGAGGTTCGTGATCGGGGCGAGAAGGCCGCCCGGCGCGAGCAGGCCGCCGGCGGTCGCGGTGCCTGTGACGGCGGTGATCAGCGTGTCGGTCGCTCCGAGAACGGGACCGAGATCCGTGAGGACCGGACTGGCCGAGGCGAGGCCGCCGCCACTCAGAATCGATCCCGGCACGGCGAGCGTGTCCGTCAGGAGATTGCCTGCCGCGCCGATGTGACCGAGGCCGACCGTCTCGCCGAGGCCGGTGAGGGCGTGAATCGGCGCGTTGAGCACCGGGATCTGGTGGCCGGCATCCTCGAGCGTCGTGTGCAGGTCGAGGACGGCTTGGTTGAGGATCCCCGTCACCGGCGCCAGCGTGCCGCCGGAGCCGACGAGCCCGTTGCCGGCCACGGGCAGTGCCGTGACGGTATTCAGCAAGGTTCCGGCAGCCTCGGCGGCCTGGCCGGCATCGCTCAGCACCGGAACGACGGCGCCGCTCTCGGTCGGGTTGGCGACGGCGCCAGACAGATCCGTGATCAGGTTGCCGCGCTCGCCGATATGACCGAGCCCGATCGTCTCGCCGAGATGAGTCAGCCCGTGGAGCGGACCGTTCAGCGCCGCGATCTGATGACCCGTGTCCTCGAGCTGGGCATGCGTGTCGAGGACGATCCGGTTGGCGGTGTCCGTCAGCGCGTCGGGGAGCAGCGACCCACCCTCGTCCGCGGCGCCGACATCGACGGCACTCTCGACGAGGGAGGCAATCGGGCCGAGGCTCGTCAGCTGCCCGGTCGAGAGTGCGGTGGAGGACAACAGTGCGCTCGACCCGACGAGCCATTCGAGCGAGCGTGACGACGGGTTGAGCGCGGCGAGCGAGGACGACGTCATGAGCACCTCCGGTTTTGATGCGTAACCGGCAGTACAATTTTGGGTTGCAAAAGCGCGCGTCAGTAGTGATTACCGAGCCGGGGCCTCCCGTTGCTGCGCGCTGCCTTTCGGAAGGCCGATGGACGGAGCCGGCCGACCCTCTCGACTTTCGGCCTCAGCCCGAGACTGCCCGCCTCCTCAACGAAGCCTTTGACTCCTGCGAGCCGTCTCCGAAGCGATCTGATACTGGAGGTGGGCGGGGTCATACGCGTGCTCGCTTCAAACGGGCGGGACGCCTGTCGCCCTGAGGCCCGAGCCGGCGCCTCATCCAACGCAGAGTATCGCCGCACAGAACCCGCGCGCGCCGTCGCTCCGCGCGCAGCGACAGCGGCACCCCGCGTGCCGTGCCGTCCCCGAAACCGTGCGCGCCATCACGGCCGGAACCGGCCCACGGTTCCCGTATTACAGCTTATGATTGTACAATCCGGTACAACCGCTCCGGTGCGTGCGGCGACTGTGCAGGTGACCCGTGGGTATCGATCCGAGCAATCTCGCCCAGACAGCGACCCTCACGTACAGCGAGGACTTCGACAGGCTGACGCTCTGGGACGGCACCGCGGGTCTCGACACGTCCGGCGGCCCGCAATGGAGCATCCACGTCACGTCGACCGGAACGCTCCCCTTCAATCAAGAGCAGCAATGGTATGTCCGCGCCGATCAGCCCGCCGGCAGCGCGCTCGCGAGCCCGTTCAGCGTTCACGACGGCATCCTCAGCATCACCGCCGCGCCGTCCGACCCGTCTCACCTCCAGGAGCTGGGGGGGCAGCCCTACACCTCGGGGATGATCAATACCTCCCACAGTTTCAGCCAGACCTACGGCTACTTCGAGATGCGGGCCGAGCTACCCGCCGGTCAGGGCTTCTGGCCCGCCTTCTGGTTGCTCCCGGAGGACGGTTCCTGGCCGCCCGAGATCGACGTGATGGAGATGCTCGGCCACGATCCCGGCACGCTCTACACCACGGTGCACAGCCTGGCGCCCGGCCAGACCCCCGGCAACCACACCGTGAGCCAGGGTATCTCCGCCGTCGCCGACATGAGCGGCGGCTACCACACGTACGGCGTCGATTGGCAGCCGGACACGCTGACCTTCTACTTCGACGGACAGGAGATCTACCGGACACCGACGCCGGCCGGTCTGGACAAGCCCATGTACATGATCGCGAACCTGGCCATCGGCGGCTCGTGGCCGGGCGACGCCGACGCGACGACGCCGTTTCCCGCGCAGATGAACATCGACTACATGCGCGCCTATCAGGCTAATCCGGGCGCCCCCGCGGCGCTGGAGCCGGTGTTCCACTTCTATGACGCGGCCACCGGGCAGCATTTCTACACGGCGAGCGCGGCAGAACGCGCGCATCTGGAGAGCACCCAGTCGGGTTATGCCTATCAGGGCGTCGGCTGGGCCGCCCCGGTGTCGTCGTCGGCCACCGACGACGTCTTTCGATTCACCAACCCGACGACCGGCGACCACTTCTACACGACCAGCACCGCGGAGCGCGACGGGCTTCTCTCGGACGGCTCCGGCTACCACTATGACGGCGTTGCGTTCGACGCCTACGCGAGTTCGGCTGCCGCCGGACCGGGCGCGTTGAACATCGAGCGGTTCGTCAACACCGAGAGCGGGCGCCACTATTACGCTTCCAGCGCCGACGAGATCAGCTACATCGAGCAAGGTCACGCCGGAAGCGGCTGGATCGATGAGGGCCATGCCTTCACGCTGCATGCTCCGACGACGAGCATGTTCGGCATGTGACGATCGATCCCCGACGCTCGACGGGTTCAGAACGCAGGCTCGGACAACGCGGGATCGCGTTCGGGCCGCGAATCGCGCTCGGCCTCGTCAGCCAGGGGTTCCCATCACCGCGGCGCATCGGTCACGGTGGCGCCGGAAGCCGCAACGGCGCCGGTTCTCGGGACGAGAGCCGCCCGGGGGATGGCCGCTCTCGGAGATTGCAAAAGGCCTCCGGAGCGGGTGGTATGGGCGCGAGGCCGAGCCGCGCCACGTGATGCGGCGAGACGGCCGACGCGGCTGGCACCACGCCCGGACAGCGCCTCGTGCGCCCGCGTAGACCGCCGCGCAGGATCCCGCGTGAACCCGGACGAGAGCCACGACGAGGATGAGGGCGACGATTGGCGCTCCGTCAGCACGCGCCGCCCCGACCCGAGAAGCCTCAGCCTCGCCCAGAGCCGCGCGCGCGAACCCGGGCGCGGTCGAACCGCAGATGATCCTGCCCAAATCCCGGCTGTGGGATGGAAGGACGTCCTCTTCAGGGTCGTGTACTCGTTCCCGCGCGATCGCGTGCTCGCCACGGCCGGCGGCGTCGCCTTCTTCGCGCTGTTGGCGACTTTCCCGGCCCTCGCGACCGTCGTGTCGGTCTACAGTCTGTTTGCCGACCCGCACGCCATCAGCCAGCACGTGAGCCTCCTCGCGGGCGTGCTGCCGAGCGGCGTCCTCGACCTCCTGTCCGACCAGCTGATACGCGTTGCCCAGCAGAGCACCGGTGCGCTCAGCACAGCCTCGCTGGTGAGCGTCTTGATCGCCTTCTGGAGCGCGAATTCGGGGGTGAGCGCCCTCTTCGACGCGCTCAACGTGATCTACCGGGAGCGCGAGAAGCGTTCGCTGATGCGCTTCTACGCCACCACCTTCCTGTTCACGCTCAGCGGCATCCTGTTCGCCCTGACAGCCACCAGCTTGGTCGTCGTCCTTCCGATCGCGCTCAACCAGCTCGGTCTGGGCGCCCTGACGGACGCTCTGCTGCGTCTGGTGCGCTGGCCGGGACTGCTCATCCTCGTGAGCCTGGGCCTGGCCGTGACGTATCGGTACGGACCCAGTCGGCGCGACGCCAAGTGGCGTTGGGTGAGTTGGGGCGGCGCCGCCGCGGCCGTCTCCTGGGTCTGCGCCTCGGTCTCGTTCTCGTGGTACGTGGCCAGCTTCGACAGCTACAACAGGATCTACGGCTCGCTCGGCGCGGGCATCGGATTCATGACGTGGATCTGGTTCTCGGTCGTGATCGTGCTTCTCGGGGCCAAGTTGAACGCCGAGATCGAACGTCAGACCGCGCGCGACAGCACGACCGGGCCGCCGAAGCCGCTCGGGTCCCGCGAGGCCCATGCGGCCGATACCGTTGGCCCGCCAGATGGTTGAACGCGGGTCGGTGAGGCGACGGGATCGCGGCCTGGACGCGAAGCCGCTGCGCCGGCCGGCCGAGAGCGGAACGGCCGCTCCCTTTCTCGCTGCTCAGGACAGAGACGGGAGCGGGCCGGTGAGGTCGGGCCGCTCCTCGATCGTCCAGACGGCGTCGAGGATACGGCGAACCGCGCGCGTGCCGAGACGCTCACCGGCATCCATGCGAACCTCGCGCTCGACGGCATCCCGGGTCATCGGCCGTGCCACGAAGCCCGTGCCATCGTCGGCCTGGCGGCCGATCTCGCGCCCGTCCGCCGGTGCGGCGGTCACGCGGTTCGGCACCGTTCCCGGCTGCGTGGTCGTCAGGGCGGCCTCCTCGGCCGCGGTGATCCGGTCGATGAGCGCCAGCGGGGACGGGTCGCGGAGTCGGTCTTGGGCTTAGCTGGCGCTGGGAATGGCGACGTCGAGCATCGCCCGCGCGGATAAAGGGCTGGCCGTGGTCGGCCGTGTCCCTTGTCGTGGGGCGCCACTTCTCGTGAAGCGGCCGGCGGTGACGTAGCCGCGATGCATCGCTGCCGGGTCGGACAGGTCCCGACACGGCTTACGGGATCTCGGCCCGTCGAGCGGGGAGCCCGCCTCCTCGCGTCGGCGAGCCTCCTCACCCCGTCCTCGCGCGCATGATCGTCGGGCCGAGCACCGGCGACCGCCGCTCCTAATCCCGGCACGCACATGCAGGCGCCGCATGCCTGGCGTGAGGAATGTGGCATACCAAGACGGCGTGTGCAGTGCGATATCGCCGTCACGCACCGCACAACAGGACGCCGATGACCCTCTTCACCGCTCTCGCGCTTCTCCCCTTCGCCGCCATCGCCAACTTCGCGCTCGTGGTGGCGCTGGCCAATCAGTTCGACGACGACCGGCCGGCCGCGGGCTTCCCCGGCGCGGTCCCGACCCTCGCCTGAGCTGTGCCCAGCCCGCCTCACGCGGGTGAGATCTAGCCTCCCCCGGAACCTGGTCCGGGCGTCAAGGAGCCTCCGGGACTTCCCGGAGTTGCTCCTGTCAGTGGTCCACCTCCGACGCGCGCTCGCGAGCCGTGGCGGCCGGGTCGGAATTTGCGAGGCGTCGAGCCGCCCTGAGCCGCATCGGCACGATCGTCGCTGTCGGGGTGCCTCCGGTCCCGGGCGCCCTCACGGCCCTCGGCCAGGGTCGGAACGGCGAGGCCTTCCGGCACGCCGGACGCAGGTGCGCCACCGCGTCCAGAGTCTCGTCACCGGAATGGGGCTGAAGTCGGCTCTCGGATTGAGCGAGAGCGCTTCTCGCGTGCGGCAATCGACGACCGTCGGGATCCGGAGCGGACGCCCGTCGAACGGGCGGACCTGAAGTCCATCACCCAGACCACGTCGGGGCCGCCGGATCTCCGGCAGACCGCGTCCGCCATCGCACCGCTCCCCGCCTGCCGCAGGGCGGAAGCGATCGGCTGCCTCGCGAGGTGGTCGGGCGGCACGGCATCCATCCCCATCGGGATCCGGGATCACCCGAAAATTCGCCCTCAACGCGGACCGGTCTGCCGGGTCAGGGCCAGGAGCGGTTCCCGACGCGGACCCAGGCCGCGTCTTCAGCGCGACGCGGTGGTCTTCGCGGCCTGCAGCTCGGAGCCCGCGTCCGAGGCGTAGGCGTTGATGATCCCCGCCAGCAGACCGGGAAAGCGTGCCTCCACCTCGAGCCAGCGGGAATGGTTGCGCACCTCGACGCCGTGGCGTTCGCTGCGGATCAAACCGGCCTCGCGCAGCACCTTGAAGTGGTTGGACAACGAGGATTTCGGGATGACCCGGTCCCCGACCGCCGAGACGGCCGAGCAGGCCTCGACACAGCCCGCCTGCATGATCTTGGCGAAGATGGCTGCCCGGCTCGGGTCGGCGAGCGCGTGCAGGATCGCCTCCGGACGCACGTCCTCGATAGCGGGGTGAAACAGCGGTCTCATATTTCGTCCCTATGGGGTCTTGAACGACGCTCCGTTAGTTCCGAAGTTCCGAACTATGGGTCGATGGCTGCCATACCGGAGCCGGCCCATATCGGAGATAGCACACATGTCGAAGCTTGCGGGCAAGGTCGCCGTGGTGACCGGGGCATCCAAGGGCATCGGTGCGGGGATCGCCAAGGCGCTGGCACAGGATGGCGCCGCTGTGGTGGTGAACTACGCGTCCAGCAAGTCCGGGGCCGACGCCGTCGTGGCGGCGATCACCTCGGCCGGCGGCAGGGCCATCGCGGTCCAGGGGGACGTCTCCAGAGCGTCCGAGGCGCAGGGGGTGATCGAGGCGGCGGTGCGGGAATTCGGGCGGCTCGACGTGCTCGTCAACAATTCCGGCATCTACGAGTTCGCGGCGATCGAGGAGGTCACCGAGGAACACTATCGCCGCCAATTCGACGTCAACGTGCTCGGCATCCTGCTGGCGACGCGGGCGGCCGCGAAGCATCTCGGCGCGGGCGCGAGCATCGTGAACATCTCCTCGGCGATCACGCACGTGCACACGCCGACGGCGGCGGTGTACGCGGGCACCAAGGGCGCGGTGAACGCCATATCGGGGGTGCTCGCCAACGAGCTGGCCCCGCGCAAGATACGCGTGAACGTCGTCAGCCCGGGCTTCGTGGTGACTGAGGGCACGCACACAGCGGGCGTCGTCGGCTCCGAGATGGAAACCGGTCTCGTCGCGCAGACGCCGCTCGGCCGTGCCGGTCAGCCGGACGACATCGCCACGGTCGTGGCCTTCCTCGCGTCCGACGACGCGCGCTGGCTCACCGGCGAGAACATCACCGCCAGCGGCGGCATCCGCTGATACACGACGACGACACCTGCGCGCAGGGTCCAGGCAGACTGCGCGCAGGGGCGGATGCAGGGCGGCGATGAGCGGGCCGGTGCCGAGGACGGCCCTCAGCCGCACCGTGCCGCGGACGGATCTACGGCGTCGGAAGTCGATCGCGGCCGACAGCAGGACCGTCCGCGGCAGGCCCTGGCCCAGGACGTCCCTGCCGGTCGGCGCCCAGTGGGGTTGCCCGACACGTTGACGACGTTCGCCGGCAGGGTCAGCGCCCGGTCCCGGAACGTGGGAGCGCAGCGCAGGCCGACATCGCGGGTCGCCCCGTCCGGGATCTTCTGGCTCTTGGCGCGGTCGTGGTATTGCGCCGACGTGTCGATCACCCGGCCGGTGAGCGTCAGGCCTGGAACGCGGCCCGGCGGCAGGTCGTACCCGCCGTAGAGGTTGAGCGGCAAGGACGCAGGGCCCGCACCGGCACGCCGTCGAGCAGGCTGACCCCGACCGGGACACGGATGCCCGCCACCGGGGAGACGAGAACCCGCTGAGGGCCGGCCGCAATCCCGTCTCTCAAACGGGCCGAGCACTCTGGAGACGGACCATGGCGACGCCAGCTTCAAGCCAGCCCCCGGTCGGACCGGACCGCGTCCTGGCCGAGGCGCCGTACCGGATCGGTACGGTGACCCTCGTCGTGCGCGACCTCGGCGCGCTCACGCGGTTCTACCGGGACATCCTGGGGCTCCGCATCCTCTCGGAAGCCGACGGTGCCGTGCAGCTCGGGACGGGCGACGCCACGCTCCTCGTCCTTCGGCACGACCCGGATGCGCGGCCACGGGCGCCACGTGAGGCCGGCCTGTTCCACACGGCGTTCCTGCTCCCCGGCCGGGGCGACCTCGGAGCTTGGCTCCTGCACGCGGAGAAACACGGCATCGCGCTCACCGGCGGCGCCGACCACCTCGTGAGCGAGGCCGTGTACCTCGACGATCCGGAAGGCAACGGCGTGGAGATCTACGTCGACCGCCCCGCCTCCGCGTGGCAGCGCGCCTCGGACGGTACGGTCGTGATGCGCAACGAACGGCTCGACCAGGCCGGGCTCGTCGCGGCCGCGACACGTCCCTGGTCGGAGATGCCGGCCGCTGCCCGCGTCGGGCACGTCCATCTCCAGGTGGGCGCGCTCGAAGCTGCGGAGCGCTTCTACGCGAAGCTGCTCGGTTTCGACGTGATGTGCCGCTATCCCGGTGCCCTGTTCCTCGGCTCCGGCGGCTATCACCACCAGCTCGCCGGCAACGTCTGGAACAGCCGAGGTGCGGCCGTCCGATCCGAGGGGCTGACGGGCCTCGCCGAGGTGGCCCTGCTGGTCGATGGACCGACCCTGGCATCGGCAAGAGACCGGCTGCGCGAGGCCGCCGGGGTGCTTGGCGGAGCCGGCGGCACGCTCGTCGTCCGCGATCCTTGGGGCATCCCCGTGCGGCTCGTGCCCGCGGATTGACAGCGCCGCTGGCGCGCGATCGGACGGATACCTGCGGTGCGCGATCTGGACAATATTCGCTGCCTGAGGATCGCCTACGGCTGAAGCCCGATAGTCTAGCGATCTGCGCCTCTGCCCTCTCCGCAGGAACCTTCCTGATCGTGACTGACTGGTCGAAGATCGCCGCTGTTCATCCCGTCGAGACGCCCGAGTCCTCCGTCTCGTCGACGTCGAAGCCGCCGTCGCGTTGAGACGCGGTCCCGCGCCGGACATGCAACGCGCGAGAGGCTTGCGCCACGACCGTTCGGCTCGGAGGCGCGATGCTGGATCGGCATGCCGAGATGTAGCGGCGGGAGGAGCGCGGGGCCGGCTCGGGCAACAGTCGGAGATATGAGGACCGGCGCGTCCGGCCCCGGAGAGCGATCACCTCGGATCTCCCGCCGGACGCCGGCACCGCGGTCAACCTTCAGAAGGCGCTGGGCCTACTGCCGACATCGCCGGCGGTGCCGACGTCGCGGGCCGTGATCCAGGCCCACCGCGGATCGGGCCGATCCGCGGTGGACCGCCTGTCCGTCATAGAACCCGGAGATCGCCATGCGCCGGCCGGCACGCGAGATCGCCGGCCGCTCCCTCGATCCTGTGATCCACCTTTCCATATATCTCAGTATAACATGAATATATTCGAGTCATTGCGTCAGAGACGATCGACGAGAGCGCACAATATATGTCGTTAACTCAAAATTTGCGGTCTGCTTATAGATGTTTATAGAGATCGTGACTCTGAACTGCGTGGCTTTCTGCTCCCTTTGACGGGAGATGATGGCCAAGGCAGTCCCGCGGGTGTCCCGGTCTCGGCAAGGTTCGCGCGGATCAGCACCGGAGACATCCGCTCGCTGCAGTCCGCGCGCTCCGCTCTGTCCGTGCATTTCGCGTGCGAGGGTCCGATCGTCCCATGACTGCCCTGGATCCCGCGGAGATCTTCCGCGCCGAGGCCGCCGAGCTGCTCGCCTGCCTGGAGACGACCCTGCTCGACCTCGGCGACCGGCCCGAGGACCGGGCCCTGATCGACACCGCCTTCCGCGCCCTGCACACCATCAAGGGCTCGGGCGCCATGTTCGGCTTCGAGCAGGTCGCCGCCTTCACCCACGACTTCGAGACCGCCTTCGACCGCGTCCGCCGCGGCGAGGTCCCGGTCGGCCGCGACCTCGTCAACGTCTCCCTCTCGGCCAAGGACTTCATCCGCGGCCTCATCGAGGAGCCCGAGGCCAGCGCGCCCATCATCGGCGAGGCCATCCTGGCCGAGCTCGAGCAGCTCCTCGGCGCCGCGGGCGCCGACGCAGCCCAGGCCGCTGCCGCTGCCGATGCCGCTGCCGATGCCGCTGCCGATGCCGCTGCCGCTT
>NZ_BBUX01000058.1:0-40812 GCF_000974725.1 Methylobacterium sp. ME121 | reverse complement strand
GCCCGGGTCCGCGCCGCCGCGACCGCCTGTCCGTTGCCGGCTTCAGCCTCGACCGGGTTCATGCAGCGTCCGTGAGGCGCGCCCGAGGCGCGCGAGAGGGTTCGGCTCAGACGCCTGCGGCCCCCACCGCGCCCGCGCCATCGGCCGGGCAATGATCCCGACCGGTGGCGAAGTTATGGCTTGACCATTTCCGAATGATCAACCGAACCCACAATCATCCCGAACGGAGGTGTGTGGAGACACACGCCGCGCGCGGCCTCCCGGCGGCGCGCGGCGCGGGTCTCCGTAGTCCTACGCGCCCCGCGCGGCCGCGAGGGCCGCCGCCACCGTGCGGGCGAAGGCCGCCGGGTCACGGGGGCTGTCGCCGTCCTGGATGCGGGCGAGGTCGAGGAGCGTGCCGGCGGCCTGCGGCACCTCCGATTCGGGCGCCGCGGCCAGCGCCCGGATCAGCGGGTGGCGCGGGTTGATCTCCAGAACCGGCTGCCCGGCGCCGGCCCGCCCGGCCCGGCGCATGAGCCGCTGCATCTGCAAGTCGGGCCCGCCGCTGCCGGCCGAGAGAACCACGGCCGAATCCACGAGCCGGTCGGTGGTGCGCACGTCCGAGACCTCGGCGCCGAGGGCCGTCTTCACGGCGGCGACGAAGGCGTCGATGCCCTCGGGCGCCTCAGGCTGCTCGCCCTCGAGCGCGAATTTCGAGAGGTCGAGCCCCCCCTTGGTGATCGAGCGGAGCGGCTTCCCGTCGAAGGTGCCGAGCTGATCGGGCCAGAAGGCGTCGACGTGGTCGGAGAGGAGCAGCACCTCGAGGCCGCGGGCCCGGAAGCCCTCCAGTTGCGGCGACGACTTCAGCGCCTCGGCATCGTCGGCGACGAGGTAGTAGATCGCCTCCTGGCCGTCCTTCATGCGGGACACGTAGTCGGGCAGCGAGGTCCAGCCCTCCACCGCCGAGGAGCGGAAGCGCAGGAGCGGCGCGATCTCGCCCCGACGCTCGAAATCCTCGTAGATGCCCTCCTTGAGGACGGGGCCGAAGTTCTCCCAGAAGGACTGGTAGCCCTCCGCGTCCTTGGCGCGGGTGGTGAGTTCGGAGACGACGCGCCCGGTAACCGCGCGGCGGATCCGGGCGAGCGCCGGGGTCGACTGCAGCATCTCGCGGGAGACGTTCAGCGGCAGGTCCTCGGTGTCGACCACGCCCTGGACGAAGCGCAGCCACGGCGGCAGCAGTTCGGCCTCGTCGGTGATGAACATCCGTCGGACATGGAGCCGGACCTTGCTCTGCCGCTCGTTCTCGAGGGCCTGGAACGGCTTCGAGCCGGGGATGAAGAGCAGGGCGGAGAACTCGAGCTGACCCTCGGCGCGCCAGTGAAGCGTCGCCCACGGCTTGTCGAAGTTCATGCCGATGGAGTGGTAGAATTCCTCGTACTGCTCCTCGGTGACCTCGGACTTCGCCTTGCGCCAGAGCGCGGTGCCCTGGTTGGCCGACTCGTCCTTGCCGTCGCGCACGACGGCGATCGGCACGGTGATGAAGTCGGCCCATTTCCGCACGAGATGGTCGAGGCGGTAGGGCTCGAGGTACTCGTCGGCATCCGCCTTGAGGTGCAGGACGATGTCGGTGCCGGGTTCGGCCCGCGTGGCCGGCTCCAGCGTGTAGCTGCCCTGCCCTTCCGAGGCCCAGGTCCAAGCCTCGTCGCTGCCGGCGCGGCGCGACGTGACGGTGACGCGGTCGGCGACCATGAAGGCCGAGTAGAAGCCGACGCCGAACTGGCCGATCAGGCTCGGCCGGTCCTCGGCCTTGGCGGATTCCAGCGTCTGCGAGAAGGCCCGCGTGCCGGAGCGCGCGATGGTCCCGAGGTTGGTGGCGAGATCCTCCTTGGTCATGCCGATGCCGGCGTCCGAAACGGTCAGGGTCCGCGCCTCCTTGTCGGGCGCGATTCGGACCTTGGCCTCCGGCGGCAGGGCGCTCGCCGCCGAGGTCAGCGCCTCGAATCGCCGCCGGTCCATGGCGTCGGCGGCGTTGGCGACGAGTTCGCGCAGGAAGATCTCGCGGTCGGAGTAGAGCGCGTGCACGACGAGGTCGAGGAGGCGACCCACCTCCGCCCCGAACTCGTGCCGCTCGATCGTCTCGCTCACGGGTGATGCCTCCGCTGTGGGGGAAATTGCGGTGGCGATATGCTGGCGAACGGGGCCGTTTTCAATGCGAAAGACGGCCGGCCTCGGCCTCCGCAGCGTGGCCCCCGCGCGCGCCGCGGCCGGTCAGATCTCGATCTCGGTGCCCACCTCGACGATCTGCCGGGTCGGCAGGCCGAAATGGGCGCCGGTGCGCTCGGCGTTCCGCTTCATGAAGGCGAACAGGCCCTCCCGCCACGGCGCCATGCCGGGATGGGTCGGCGACGGGATCACCACCTCGTGGCCGACGAAGTAGGTCATGTCCTCCAGGTATTCCGGCGGCAGCAGCCCGCTCGCCACCGCGCATTGCAGGCCCTCGGGGATCGAGGCGGTCTGCATGAAGCCGTAGCGCAGCACGACGCGCTCCATGCCGGGCGTGTATTTCGAGATCGCCTTGCGGATCCCCTGCGCCACCAGCGTGACCTGCGCCCGCTCGCTCGCCGGGATCACCGGCTCCTCCTCGTAGACGACGGTGATCAGCAGGATCCGCTCGTGCAGGCAGCGGCTGCGCTCCAGCAGGCGGCCGAGCGCCATCGGGATGCCCTCGGTGGCGGCGGTCAGGAAGGCCGCGGTGCCGGGCAGCGTCACCGGCGGGTGCGAGCCGAGGCTGGACAGGAAGGCCGCCTCGGACATGCGCATAGTCTGCCGGACCGACTCGAGGACGAGGTTGCCCTTCATCCAGGTCAGCATCAGGAAGGCGACCGCGGCGGCGAGCAGCAGCGGAAACCAGCCGCCCTCGAACAGCTTCACGCTGTTGGCGGCGAAGAACACGAGGTCGATGCCGAGGAAGAAGCCGTTGACCGCGAAGACCAGGAGCGGGTTGTAGCCCCAGCGGAGCGCGATCAGCGCGGCGAGCAGCGTCGTGATGCCCATCAGCGCCGAGACCGCGATGCCGTAGGCGCCGGCGAGCGCGTCGGAGGAGCCGAACACCACCACGGCCGTCAGCGTCGCCGCGGCGAGCAGCCAGTTCACCGCCGGCACGTAGATCTGCCCGCGCTCGTCCTGGTCGGTGTGCACCACCCGCATCATCGGCATGAAGCCGAGCTGGATCGACTGCTGGGTGAGCGAGTAGACGCCCGAGATCACCGCCTGCGAGGCGATGACCGTCGCCATCGTGGCGAGCGCCACCAGCGGGTAGTGCGCCCAGTCCGGCGCGAGGCGGTAGAACGGGTTCTCGATCGCGCTCGGGTCGGCGATGATCAGCGCGCCCTGCCCGCAATAGTGGATCAGCAGCGCCGGCAGGACGAGGCCGAACCACGCGATCCGGATCGCCGGGGCGCCGAAATGGCCGAGATCGGCGTACATCGCCTCGCCGCCGGTCACCGCCAGGAACGCCGCGCCCAGCATCAGGAAGCTGACGTGCCAGCCGGCATGGATCAGGAAGTCCACCGCCCGGAACGGGTTGGCCGCCGACAGGATCTCCGGCGCGCGCAGGATGCTCGGGAGAGCGAGCAGGACCAGGACGACGAACCAGACGAGCATGACGGGTCCGAAGACCCGGCCGATGGCGGCCACGCCCTTGTGCTGGACGAGGAACAGCCCGACCAGGATCACCAGGGTGATCGGCACGACGTACGGGCCGAGTGACGGCGCGTCGACCTTCAGCCCCTCGATCGCCGACAGGACCGAGATCGCCGGCGTGATCGCGCCGTCGCCGTAGAGCAGGGCCGCGCCCACCAGCCCGACCACCAGGAGCAGCGCCTTCCACGTGCCCGGCCGGGCCTGACGGGCGCCGAGCAGCGCCAGCATGGCGACGATGCCGCCCTCGCCGCGGTTGTCGGCCCGCAGGATCAGCACCGCGTATTTCAGCGACACGATCAGGATCAGAGCCCACAGGATCAGCGACACCGCGCCCGTGGCGGCTGCCGGCACCGAGGCGCCGCCCGCGGTCGCCGCCTTCACCGCCTCCTTGAACGCGTAGAGCGGGCTCGTGCCGATGTCGCCGTACACGACGCCCAGCGCGCCCAGCATGAGCGCGGCGCCCGGCCCGTGGCGGGTCGCGCCGGGCTTGCGCGCCACCGGCGCCGCCGGAAGATCGACCGCCTGGGCAGCCGCGGAAGGCAGAGCTTGGCTCACGGTCGGGTCCGGTCGATGGCGTCGCTGTTGGGCGAAATCTTAGCGAGTCGCGCGTTCGGCGATAGACTCGGCAGATCTCGCGAGCGATCGCGACGAAGACTCGTCACCCGAACGTGATGACAGTCGAACGCCCGCGGGAGCCCCGCCGCGCCGGTGGCGAGCGGGGCCCGCCGATCAGGCGGCGTCGAGCCCCAGGTCGATGATCGCCGCCGAATGGGTGATCCAGCCGCAGGAGATCAGGTCGACGCCCGAGGCTGCGACGGCGCCTACGGTCTCGCGGGTGATCCGGCCAGACGCCTCGGCGAGGGCGCGACCGTCGATCATCGCAACCGCGCGGGTGAGCCGGTCCGGCCCCATATTGTCGAGGAGCACCGCGTCGACCCCGACCGACAGGGCCTCCTCCAGCTGCTCCAGGCTGTCGACCTCGCACTCGATCTTCACCAGGTGGCCGGCCCGGGACCGGGCACGCTCGATCGCCGGGACGATGCCGCCGGCGACCGCCACGTGGTTGTCCTTGATCAGCACCGCGTCGTCGAGGCCGAAGCGGTGGTTCGAGCCGCCGCCGGCGCGGACCGCGTGCTTCTCCAGGGCGCGCAGGCCCGGCGTGGTCTTGCGGGTGCAGACGATCGAGGCCTTGCCGTGCGGGCGCGCGGCCTCGACGAGGCCGTGGGTCGCGGTGGCCACGCCCGACATCCGGCAGAGCAGGTTCAGCGCCACGCGCTCGGCCGTGAGGATCGCCCGCGCCGGCCCCTCGAGGCGCAGCACCACGTCGCCCGGCGCCACGCGGGCGCCGTCGCCGCGCTCGACCGTGACGGTGACGGCCGGGTCCACCAGCGCGAAGGCGATGGCGGCGGCGTCGGTGCCCGAGATGACGCCGTCCTGCCGCGAGGCGATCACGCCGCGCATCCGCTCGCCCGTCGGGACGATGGCGTCGGTGGTGATGTCACCCGCCCGGCCGAGATCCTCCAGCAGGGCGGCGCGCACCACCGGCTCCACGAGGAGCCGCGGCAGGGGAAGGATCTCTTCGGAGAGAACCGACTGAATCATGGCGTCAGCACCTCCTCGGTGGACGAAGTCGCGCGGGGCGCGGCGATCGCGTCAAACAGCGTCGCTTCGGTGTGCGCGGCCGGAGCGAGGTGGGGGAAGTCGCTGCGCCAGTGGGCGCCGCGGCTCTCCCGGCGGGCGAGCGCGCCGCGAGCGATGAGCAGTGCGACGAGGGCGGCGTCGCAGGTCTCCGCCCCAGGCTCCAGAACGGCGACGGCCTCGGCGAGCCCCCCGGCGTCGCGCACGACGCCGACCCTGCTCTCCATCAGTGCGCGGATCGCCGGCAGATCGCCGGCGGCGCGCGCGGACACGGCCTCCGGCACGATGGCGGCGGGCGGCGGCGCGTCGAGACCGTCGGCGATGAAGCGCGCGTAGGCCAAGCCCTCCAGCAGGGAGTTGCTGGCAAGCCGGTTGGCGCCGTGGAGGCCCGTGGAGGAGACCTCGCCGCAGGCGTAGAGGCCCGGCACCGAGGTGGCGCCGTGGGCGTCCACCTTCACGCCGCCCATGTGGTAGTGCGCGGCCGGACGGACGGGAATCGGCTGCACGGCCGGGTCGATGCCGGCGGCGGCGCAGAGCCCCGCCACCGTCGGGAAGCGCGTCGGCATCGCGGCCCCGAGCGCGCCCCGGGCGTCGAGGTACACCGTGCGGCCCCGCTGCAGCGCCTGGAAGATGCCGCGGGCGACCACGTCGCGGGGGGCGAGGTCACCGCCGGCGATGCCGGCCATCACGGCGGCGCCGGTCTCGTCGATGAGGCGGGCACCCTCGCCGCGCAGGGCCTCGGTGGCGAGCGGCATCGGGTCGGCGCCGGCCGCGATGGCGGTCGGGTGGAACTGGACGAACTCCATGTCGCGCATCACCGCGCCGGCCCGGGCGGCGAGCGCCAGCCCGCGGCCGACGGCGCCCGGCGGGTTCGTCGTCGCGGCATAGAGCGCGCCGACGCCGCCGGTGGCGAGCACCACGGCGCGGGCCGGGATGCGGAACAGCGCGCCGTCGCGCTCGGCGACAATGCCCGCCACTGCCCCATTCGTGTCCCGCAGGAGATCGCACGCTCGCGCGGTGACGATCTCGACGGAGGGCGCCTCCAGCACGGCCCGCACGAGCCCTTCGAGGACGCGGGCGCCGGTGGCGTCACCGCCGGAGCGGACGATGCGGCGGCGGCCGTGCGCCGCCTCAAGCCCGAGGGCCAGCGCGGCGTCGTCGGTGCGGTCGAACGGGACGCCGATCCGCACCAGCCAGTCGATCAGCGCGGGCCCCTCCTCGGCGACCCGCAGCGCCACGTCGGGCTCGGTCAGCCCGGCGCCGGCGGCCTCCGTGTCGGCGGCGTGGAGCGCCGCCGCGTCGTCGGCGCCGACCGCGGCGGCGATGCCGCCCTGGGCCCACCCGGTGGCGGTGCCGAGGCCCAGCGCCGACGCGGTGACCAGCGTGACCGGGCGGGGCGCGAGGCGCAGCGCGACGCTGAGGCCCGCGACCCCGCCGCCGACCACGACCACGCGGTCGACGTTGTTGGGAGAGACGGCGTTCATCGCGTGCGCACCTGGAGCATCCGCTCCACCGCGGCCCGGGCGCGGTCGGCCAGCGCCGGATCGACCGTGACCTCGTGGGTCATCGTCTCGAGCGACCGCCGGATGTTGCGCAGGCTCATCCGCTTCATGTGCGGGCACATGTTGCAGGGCTTGATGAACTCGATGTCCGGGTTCTGCGCCGCGATGTTGTCGGCCATCGAGCACTCGGTGACGAGCACCACCTGCTTCGGCCGCTTCTCGACGACGAAGTCCATCATCATCGCGGTGGAGCCGGAGAAATCCGACTCGGCCACCACCTCCGGCGGGCATTCCGGGTGCGCGATCACCGTGACGCCGGGATAGCTGTCGCGGACGTCGCGGATGTCGGCCGGGGTGAAGCGCTCGTGCACCTCGCAGTGGCCAGCCCAGGTGAGGATCTCGACCTCCGGGATCTCGGCCTGGACGTTCTGCGCGAGGAACTCGTCGGGGATCATCAGAACGCGGGGGGCGTTCAGCGACTTCACCACCGCGACGGCGTTGCCGGAGGTGCAGCACAGGTCGGACTCGGCCTTCACGGCCGCCGAGGTGTTCACGTAGGTCACGATCGGCACGCCCGGGTACTTGGCGCGCAGACCGCGCACGTCCGCGGCGGTGATCGAATCGGCCAGGGAGCAGCCGGCGCCCATGTCGGGGATCAGCACCGTCTTGCTCGGGTTCAGGAGCTTGGCGGTCTCGGCCATGAAGTGGACGCCCGCCAGCACGATCACGTCGGCGTCGACGTTCACGGCCTCGCGGGCCAGCGCGAGGCTGTCGCCGACGATGTCGGCCACCGTGTGGAAGATCTCCGGCGCCTGATAGTTGTGCGCCAGGATGACGGCGTTGCGCTCGCGCTTCAGGCGCAGGATCGCCTCGATGTCGGGGGCGAGCGCCGGCCACTCGATCGCGGGGACGTGCCGGCTGACGCGGGCGTAGAGATCCGGAAGGGGCAGCCCCGGGATCGTCGTGCGGGAGACGGGTGCAACGGTCGCCGCCATGGCGTCCTCCATTATGCTCAGTTTGAGCATTGCGCCGTCTAACTTATGGGGGCCGCGCGCGCCTGTCCAGATATGCTAGCTGTGAGCATAAATCTTTTGCGGTGCGATGTTACGCTGCGCCGCCGAAGGCCGAAGCGATCAGCAGAAGGTCGCCGGGTCCGGCCCGATGCGGCCGTCCGGCCTGTCGAGACCGGCGATCCGCGCCATCTCGTCGGCGCCGAGCTCGAAATCGAACAGCGCGATGTTCTCGGCGATGCGTCGCGGGGTGGCGGTCTTCGGGATCGCCACGCAGCCGATCTGGATCTGCCAGCGCAGCACCACCTGAGCGGGCGTCTTCCCGTGCGCCTTCGCGATCGCGAGAATGACCGGGTCGTTCAGCTCCTTGCCCCTGCCCAGCGGGCTCCATGACTCGGTCACGATACCGTGACGGGCGTCCTCGACGCGCGGCTCCTCGCGCTGGAAATAGGGGTGCAGCTCGATCTGATTGACGGCCGGAGCCACGCCGGTCTCGCCGATCAGGGTGGCGAGATGCTCGGGCGTGAAGTTCGACACGCCGATGGACTTCGTGCGGCCCTCCTTCCGGAGTTCGATCAGCGTCTTCCAGGTCTCGACGAACAGGCGCCGCTGCGGACACGGCCAATGGATCAGGTACAGGTCGACATATGGGAGACCGAGCTGCCGCAGGCTCTCGTCGAAGGCGCGGCGTGCCTCGTCCCGGCCCTGGCGGTCGTTCCAGAGCTTCGTGGTGAGGAAAATCTCCGCGCGGGGGATCCCCGCGTCCCGGATGCCGCGCCCGACGCCCCCCTCGTTGCCGTACGCGGCGGCCGTGTCGATCAGCCGATAGCCGGCGTGGAGGGCTTGGCCGACCAGGTCCGGAGCCTGCGCGTCCGAGAGCTGCCAGCAGCCGTAGCCGATCTGCGGGATGCGGCGCCCGTCGTTCAGTGCGAGGGTCGGGGCGGTTGCGGCCATGCGGCGTGTCTCCGGTGACGGCTGTCGCTCAACCCAAACGGCGTCGGCGCAACACGTTCCGAAGCGGCACGCCGAAGCGGCACGTCGCTGCGAGCGGAGCGGAGCAATCCAGCGCGGCGCGATGCCTGCGCAGCGTGTCCTGCCCCGGGTGGGTTCGCTGCGCTCCCGATGACGGGACGCTATCCGCCCGCGCTGAACGGGCGCAGTCTGGACCGGATCTAATCGAGGCGGATGCACGTTGGCGCACCAGATTCCAAGCTGCGCGGCGTCCCACGCGCGGTGCACGGGCGGGATGGTAGCATGACAGACGCGACTCCGACGAAGCCGCTCGCCCTGACGCGGCGGGCCGTGGTGGAGGGCTGCGCCGTGGCCGGCGCTCTGGGCGCCCTCGGCTTCCGCCCCGCGCCCGCAGTGGCGGCGTCGGCGCCGGGCGATCCGGCTCCGCAGACCATGCCGGTGCGGCTCACCGTCAACGGCCAGTCGCACGATCTCGTCCTGGACACCCGCACCACGCTCCTCGATGCCCTGCGCGAGCACTTGGCCCTCACCGGAACGAAGAAGGGCTGCGACCACGGCCAGTGCGGGGCCTGCACGGTCCTGGTCGACGGCCGGCGCATCAATTCCTGCCTGACGCTCGCGGCGATGCACGAGGGCGACTCGGTCACCACGATCGAGGGCTTGGCGGACGGTGACAAGCTCCACCCGATGCAGGCGGCGTTCCTGGAGCACGACGGCTTCCAGTGCGGCTACTGCACCCCGGGCCAGATCTGCTCGTCGGTCGGCATGCTGAGCGAGGCGAAGGCGGGGTGGCCGAGCCACGTCACCGAGGATGTCGCGTCCACGCCGACCCTCAGCGACGCGGAGATCCGCGAGCGGATGAGCGGCAACATCTGCCGCTGCAGCGCCTACCCGAACATCGTCGCGGCGATCCGCGACACCGCCGCCAGCAACCTCTGAGGAGGCGCAGATGAAGGCCTTCGCCTACGAGCGCCCCGCCACCGTGCAGGACGCCGCCAAGCTCGCGGCCGAGCGGCCGAACGCCAAGTTCATCGCCGGCGGCACCAACCTCCTCGACCTGATGAAGCTGCAGGTCGAGACGCCCGCCACCCTGATCGACGTCAACCGGCTGCCCTTGGACAAGGTCGAGGCCACGCAGGACGGCGGCCTGCGCGTCGGCGCGCTGGTGCGCAACGCCGACCTCGCCGCCGACCCGCGGGTCCGGAAGGACTACGCCGTGCTGGCGAAGGCGCTGCTCGCCGGTGCGTCGGGCCAGTTGCGCAACAAGGCGACCACGGCCGGCAACCTGCTCCAGCGGACGCGGTGCTACTATTTCTATGACACGGCGATGCCCTGCAACAAGCGCGAGCCCGGCTCGGGGTGCTCGGCGATCGGCGGGTTTAACCGCATCATGGCGGTGGTCGGGGCGAGCGAGGCCTGCATCGCCACCAACCCGTCCGACATGAACGTCGCCCTGCGCGCCCTCGACGCGACGGTCGAGACCGTGAACCCCGACGGGCAGGCGCGCAGCATCCCGATCGCCGATTTCCACCGGCTGCCGGGCGACACGCCGCAGATCGAAACCGATCTGCGCAAAGGCGAGATCATCACGGCCGTGACGCTGCCGAAGCCGGTGGCCGGCACGCACATCTACCGGAAGGTCCGCGACCGCGCATCCTACGCCTTCGCGACCGTGTCGGTGGCCGCCGTGATCGCGGGCGCCGAGGGCGGCAAGCCGCAGGCCGCGCGCCTCGCCTTCGGCGGCCTGGCCCACAAGCCCTGGCGGGTGGCCGAGGCCGAGACGGCCCTGGTGCAGACCGGCTCGGCGGATGCCGCCGCCGACGCGGTGCTCAAGGGCGCCCGCGGCTACGGCAGCAACGACTTCAAGATCCCGCTGACCCGCCGGACCCTGCGCGCCGTCGTGGCGCAGGCGACGCGCGCGTAGCCCTCGCTCAAGGACCGTCCCATGGAGATGAACCAGCCGATCGGCCGGACGCCCCTCGACGACCGGCCTGACGGCCTCGTCGGCAAGCCACTCGACCGCGTGGAGGGCAAGCTCAAGGTGACGGGCCACGCGCCCTACGCCTACGAGACCCGGGCCCTGGCGAATCCGGCCTACGGGTTCATCGTGCCGGCTACGATCGCGGCCGGCACGATCCGGTCGATCGACGCGGAGGCCGCCCGCAGGGCGCCGGGCGCGATCCTGGTTATGACCCACGAGAACGTGCCCGAGCAGGGCGAGAAGAAGGAGCAGGTCTGGCCCCAGCTCCAGGGAACCGAGGTCAAGTTCTACGGGCAGCCGGTCGCCTTCGTGGTCGCCGAGACCTTCGAGCAGGCCCGCGCCGCCGCCATGCTGGTCAAGGTCCGGTACGATGCGGCCAAGCCCAAGGGGCTGCTCAAGGACAGCCTGGCGGCGGCCTACGAGCCGAAGCCGGTCAACTCGCCGCCGGATTCGAAGCTCGGCGACTTCGACGCCGCCTTCGCGGCCGCGCCGGTAAAGCTCGACGTCGAGTACGTCACACCGAACCAGATCCACGTGCAGATGGAGCCGCACGCCACCATCGCGTCCTGGGAGGGCGACGGGGTGGTGCTCCACACGGCCAACCAGATGCCGAACCGGGGTCAGAAATCCCTCGGTTCGGTCCTCAAGCTGCCGCCCGAGAAGATCCGGATCGTCAGCCCCTACATCGGCGGCGGCTTCGGCTCGAAGCTGCAGGTCCAGCCGGAGGCGACGCTCGCGATCCTGGCTTCGAAGGTGATCCAGCGCCCCGTGAAGGTCGCGCTCACCCGGCAGCAGGAATTCCACGTCGCGACCCACCGGACCGACACGATCCAGCGGATCCGCCTGGGCGCCGACCGGGACGGCCGCCTCTCGGCGATCAGCCACGAATCGTGGTCCGACACCGCCGAGGGCGACGGGTTCTTCGAGACCTCGGCCAACGTCACCCGGTCGCTCTACGCCGCGCAGAACCGCGTGACGCGCCATCGGCTGGTGAACCTCAACATGCCGATCGCCTCGGCGATGCGGGCGCCCGGCGAGGCCGTCGGCCAGCTCGCCTTCGAGTGCGCCATGGACGAGCTCGCCGAGCAGCTGAAGATCGACCCGATCGAGCTCCGGGTGCGCAACGAGCCGGCCGAGGATCCCGAGAAGAAGGTCCCATTCTCGACCCGCAAGCTCGTGCCCTGCATGCGGGAGGGCGCGCGTCTGTTCGGCTGGGACAAGAGGCAGGCGGCGGGCTCCCGGCGCGAGGGCAACTGGCTCGTCGGCATGGGCATGTCGGCGGCCGCGCGCCTCAACCCGCTGATGCCGTCCTCCGCGAAGGTCCGGCTCGGACCGGACGGCGTGCTCGTGGTGCGGATGGCGATGACCGATCCCGGCACCGGCACCTACACGATCCTCACTCAGATCGCCGGCGAGATGCTGGGGCTGCCGCCCGAGCGCGTGCGGGTCGAGATGGGCGACACCGACTTCCCGTTCGCGGCCGGCTCGGGCGGATCCTTCGGCGCCGGCTCGGCGGGCTCGGCGCTCTACGTCGCCTGCGACAACCTCCGGCAGGCCCTGCTCAAGGCCGGCGACCTCAACCCGGACGGTGCCACGTTCCGCGACGGCGCCGTGACGTCCGGCAACCGCACCGAGTCGCTCACCGACCTCGCCAAGACCGGGCTGGAGGCCTCCGGCGAGATCAAGCCCGGCGAGATGAAGCAGAAGTTCTCGCAGTACTCGTACGGGGCGCACTTCGCCGAGGTCGGCGTCGACGTCGACACCGGCGAGATCCGGCTGCGGCGGATGCTCGGCGTCTTCACCGGCGGCCGCATCCTCAACGCCAAGACCGCGCGCAGTCAGGCGATCGGCGGCATGACCTTCGGCGTCGGCGCGGCGCTGATGGAGGATGCGGTGGTCGATCCGCGCTACAGCTACTTCGTCAACCACGACATGGCCGAGTACCACGTGCCGGTCCACGCCGACCTCCCGGAGATCGACGCGGTGTTCCTGCCGGAGCTCGACGACAAGGCGAACCCGCTGAAGAGCAAGGGGCTCGGCGAGCTCGGCATCTGCGGCGCCGGCGCCTCGCTCGCCAACGCGATCTACAACGCCACTGGGATCCGGGTCCGCGACTACCCGATGACCCTCGACAAGATGCTCAAGGGCTTCGAGGAGCAGGAGGGCCAGGCCCAGCGGCGGACGTGAGGGCCTGGTTCCGCTGACACTGCGCGCCCCCCGGCGTCACGGTCGCCGGCGGACCTCGCGCCGTGCGCGGCGGCGGCCCCTGTTGACGCAGGCGCGCCCAGGCGGGACACCCGGCGAAAAGCCCGCCCGCGGGGGAGCGCCCGGTGTCCGACAGCCAGCACGATGATCGCCGTCCGCCGGCCCGCTTCAACGCGGCGCGGTACTGCCTCGCCGAGAACGCACGCCTGCGCCCCGACAAGACCGCCCTGGTGATGGTCGGCGACGGCACCGCGGACCGCCTCAGCTTCGGCGCGGTCGAGCGCGCGGTGCGCGGCATCGCGGCGGGCCTTCTCGGCCTCGGCCTGAAGCCCGGCGACCGGGTGATGATCCGCATGGGCAACGAGGCCGACTACGTCCTCGTCTATTTCGGCGCCCTGGCGGCCGGCCTCGTGGCGCTGCCCTCCTCGCCGCAGCTCACGGAGGGCGAGGCCGCCTTCCTGATGGAGAATTCCGGCGCCGCCGCCGTGGTCGTCGGGAGCGGCAGCACAGTCGCGCCCGAGGCTCTGGGCGGGCGCCTCCTGCTCGACGCCGCGGCGGTCGCCGCCCTGAAGGCGGGCCCGCCCCTGCCCGACTACGCCGACACCGCCGCCGACGACCCGGCGATGCTGATTTACACCTCCGGCACGACGAGCCGGCCGAAGGGCGTGCTGCACGCCCACCGCGCCGCCTACGGCCGCCGCCCGATGCTCGACCACTGGCTCGGGCTCACCGAGTCCGACGTGATGCTCCACGCCGGCACCATGAACTGGACCTACACGCTGGGCGTCGGCCTGAGCGATCCCTGGTCGGTCGGCGCGACCGCGGTGCTCTACAACGGCCCGCGCGATCCCGGGGTGTGGCCGCGCCTGATCGCCGCCTACGGCGCGACCCTGTTCGCCGCCGTCCCGACGCTCTACCGCCAGATCCTCAAGTACGGCGACCTCGGCGCCCACGACCTGTCGAGCCTGCGCCACGGCTGCACGGCCGGCGAGCCCCTCGCGGTGGAGCTTCTGGAGGCCTGGGGTCAGGCCACCGGCAAGCCCCTCTACGAGGCGCTCGGGATGAGCGAGATCTCGACCTACATCTCCAGCGGCCCGACCATCCCGGTGCGCCCCGGCTCGCCCGGCAAGCCGCAGCCGGGCCGGCGCGTGGCGATCCTGCCCGTCGCGGGCGAGCCCGTGCCGCTTCCCGCCGGTGAGAGCGGGCTCCTCGCCGTCCACCGGACCGAGCCGGCGCTGATGCTCGGCTACTGGAACCGGCCGGAAGAAGAGGCCGAGGTCACGCGCGGCGACTGGTTCGTCGGCGGCGACCTCGCCCGTCTCGACGCCGACGGCTACCTCTGGTTCGAGGGCCGCAACAACGACCTGATGAAGGCGATGGGCTACCGGGTCTCGCCCAACGAGGTGGAGGCGGTGCTGTCGACCCACCCGTCCGTGGCAGAGGTGGGCGTCGCCGAGCTGCCGGTGCGTGCGGACGTCTCGGTCATCTGCGGCTTCGTCGTGCTCCAGCCGGGCGTCGAGCCCGACGCGGAGGGCCTGCTCGCGTGGTGCGCCGAGCGGCTCGCCGCCTACAAGCGCCCGCGCGAGATCCGCTTCCTGGATGCCCTGCCGCGCACCGCGAACGGCAAGGTTCAGCGGAAGCGGCTGGCCGAGGCGGTGGCGGGCTGACGCGGGCTCAAACGCCATCCGGACGGGAGGCGGGTCCCCGCTCCCGCACGGGATAAGGGGCCGGTCGCACGCGCTCATCCACGGCATTGGCCGGGCTGCGCAGCGTCCGACCGCGAGGGTCGGCGCGCCTACAGCAGCGTCCCGCGCAGGATCAGCAGCGCCACCGAGAAGTAGATGACGAGGCCGGTGACATCGACCAGCGTCGCCACGAAGGGCGCCGAGGCGGTGGCCGGATCGAAGCCGATGCGCTGGAGCAGGAACGGCAGCATCGAGCCGGCGAGCGACCCGAAGGTCACGATCCCGACGAGCGCCGCACCGACCGTGGCGGCGACCAGCGGCCAGTGCTCGCCGTAATCGTAGAGGCCGAGCTTCTGCCACGCCACGATCCGGATCACCGCGATCACGCCGAGGATCGCGCCGAGGAAGATCCCGGTCGGCAACTCGCGCAGCGCCACCCGCCACCAGTCGCGCAGGCGGATCTGGTGCAGGGCCAGCGCCCGGATGAGCAGCGAGGTCGCCTGCGAGCCGGAATTGCCGCCGGAGCTCATGATCAGCGGGATGAACAGGGTCAGGACGATCGCCTTCTCCAGCTCGCCCTCGAAGCCCTGCATGGCCGAGGCGGTGAGCATCTCCGACAGGAACAGCGCGCACAGCCAGCCGGCCCGCTTCCGGATCATCGTGAAGAAGCCGATATCCATGTAGGGCTCGGGCAGAGCCTCCATGCCGCCGAAGCGCTGCACGTCCTGCGTCTGCTTCTCGATCATCGCGTCGATCATGTCGTCGACGGTGACGATGCCGATCACGTGGCCGACCGCGTCGACCACCGGCAGCGCCAGGAGGTCGTACTTGGATATCAGCCGCGCCGCCTCCTCGCGGCTGGCCGTCGGCGAGACCGCGAGCGGCCGGCGTCCCGGCGCGACGCTGAGGACGTTGTCGCCTGGATCCCCCGAGATCAGGCGTCGCAGCGGCACCGCCTTGGTGAGCGCGCGGGTGCGCGGGTCGAGCACGAAGATCGCGTAGATCGTCTCGCGGGTCTTCTCGACGTGGCGGATGTGCTCCAGCGTCTGGCCCACCGTCCAGGTGCCCGGCACGGTGACGAACTCGGTGGTCATGAGCGAGCCCACGGTCTCCTCGCCGTAGGCCGACAGCCGGTCGACGGCGCCGCGGGTCTCGGCGTCGAGGCGGGCGCGCAGGTCGGAGCGGCCGGGCTCCTCGATCTCGCGGAACACGTCCGTGACCCGGTCGGCCGACATGCCCGACAGGTAGCCCGCGACCCGGTCCCGCGGCAGCATCTCGATGATGTCGGCGGCGCAGTCGAGCTCCGGCTGGTCCAGCACCTCGATGGCCCGCTCCATCGGCAGGCCGAGCAGGATGGCGGCGGCGACCTCGGGGGCCTCGTCGTTGAGGGCCTCGACGATGTCGGGCGCCCGCTCGTCCGACAGGCGTGCGGCCAACACGGAGGGATCGACGCGCGTGTCGAAGGGGGCGATCTCGTTCATGGCCTCGCCTCGTGCATTACGAGGCGACGCGTCGCCGGTCATCCTGGGTCAGGGCCGTGACCGGCCGCCGCGTCGGTCGCCCCGCGGCCAGGCCTCTCAGC
Source organism: Methylobacterium sp. ME121 (assembly GCF_000974725.1). NCBI lineage: Bacteria > Pseudomonadati > Pseudomonadota > Alphaproteobacteria > Hyphomicrobiales > Methylobacteriaceae > Methylobacterium > Methylobacterium sp. ME121. Next base: position 24,556 of record NZ_BBUX01000058.1, on the reverse strand, counting down.
GGCTCAGGCGGGACGACGGCACGGGGCCGGGCACGGCAGGCACGATCGGTCGGGCACGTCGCTTCGCGGGTCGCTGCTGGAATGGGAGCGCGACACCGTCGAGGACACCGTCGCGCGGGTGCGTCGTGCGCCCGCGCGCAGAGCCCGTCAAGCCGAAACCGTGCCCATCCGCAGCCGATGCCGAACGGCGCCCCGGCGGGTGGCCGCGCGGCCACGGGAGGGTTGCGCGCGGCGCCCGGCCGAGCTCCCTATGAGAAATATAAGTGTTGTGCTCGCTTGTATTGCGTCCAAGATATTGCCTATATGGATCGCACCAACAGCGAGGAGAAACGCCATGGCTTGGTCTGCCCCGATCGTGTCCGAGATCTGCGTCGGCATGGAAGTCACCAGCTACGAGTCGGCCGAGATCGACACGTTCCACTAAGTCGCGCCCGGCCTGGAGCGCGCGTCGCTCCGGCCCTGCGGCTTCTCTATCCACGCATCAATTTACCTGGAGGAAATCATGGCTTGGTCTGCCCCCGTCGTCTCCGAGATCTGCGTCGGCATGGAAGTCACCAGCTACGAGTCGGCTGAGATCGACACCTTCCACTAAGACGTCGCTCCGACGGTGTCGGGCGCCGCTTCATCCGAAGCGGCGCCCTTTTCTTTGGGCGCACGTGGGAAGTCGCGCCTCGGCTTGACGGGCCACACCAAACCTGTGCCGCTGCGGCGTCCCCGGACCGTCCGGGCCTGCGGAGCGAGCGAGGATCAGTTTGGCGGACAGCGCGCGAGCGGCCGATCAGTCGATCCCCCCCTGCCCGATCACCGGCGCACCCGCCCTGCGCTGCGTCGAACGCCTGGACGCCGCCTTCCTGACGCTTCTCTGGCACTATTCCGGCGGCGTCGATGTCGGGCCGCTGCTGCGTCCCGCCGGGACGTTCCGCCTCTGGGAATCCCCGACCGGGCTGATCTTCTTCGACCCGCCGGTCGCCGGCGACGCGGCCTTCTACCGGGCGTTCTACGGCCGGATCGCCGCGCACGATAAGCTCGCCGGGCCGGAGACGGAGCGCCTGGAGTTCCGCCAAGCGGCCGCGCACGTGCCCGCGGGCGCCCGTGTGCTCGATGTCGGCTGCGGCCACGGCGGGTTCCGCGCCTACGTGCCGGACGCCACCTATACCGGCCTCGACCCGAACTTCTCCGCCGAGGACCCGACCGGCGCGATCCTCGACGAGACCGTGGAGGCGCACGCGGCACGCGTCGGCCCAGTCTACGACGTCGCCTGCGCGTTCCAGGTGATCGAGCACGTGGCGGACTCGCTGGGTTTCGCCAAGGCGCTCGCGGCCTGCGTCAAGCCGGGCGGCGTGGTCCTGATCGGCACGCCGCTCTGGCCCTCGCCCAACACCACCATCCCGAACTTCGTCATCAACGCGCCGCCCCACCACCTGACGTGGTGGACGCCCACCGCCCTAGAGGCGCTGGCCGGCACGCTCGGCTGCACGCCCGAGGCCGTCCACGCCATCGGCATGGACCGGCACGATTCGCTGATCCACTGGATGGCCAAGGTCAGCCCCGTCCGCTGCCGCGACCGCTTCTTCCGGCGGACGTGGTCCTGGGCGGCGGCGCTCGCCTTCGCGTACGGCGTCGGCGCGATCCTCGACCGCGTCCTGCCGGTGCCGAAGCGGACCCGCCCGAACGCGCTGCTGCTCGCGGCGCGCAAGGGCGCCTGATCCGTCACGCCACGAACAGCCCGGCGATCGCCGCGCTCGTGAGGTTCGACAGCGTCCCCGCCAGGATCGCCCGCAGCCCGTACCGGGCGACCTCGGAGCGCCGCTCCGGGACGAGGCTCGAGAAGCTCGCGAGCTGGATCGCGATCGACGCAAAATTGGCGAAGCCGCACAGGGCGAAGCAGACGATCGCCTGCGCCCGCGGCTCGAGGGTGCCGGCCTTCAGGACCGGCGACAGGTTGGCGTAGGCCAGGAACTCGTTGAAGGCGAGCTTCTGGCCGATCGCGCCGCCGACCAGGGTCGCCTGGTCCCAGGGCACGCCGAGGAGCCACGCCAGCGGGGCGAGCGCCCGGCCGAGCACGCCCTCGAACGAGGCGGACGGGTAGCCCATCCAAGCCCCGAGGGTGCCGAACAGGCCGTCCGCCAGGGCGATCAGCCCGACGAAGGCGATCAGCATGGCCCCCACCGAGACCGCCACCGCGAGCCCCTTCTGGGTGCCGTCCGCCGCCGCCTCGATGATGTTGGCCGCCCGTGTCTCGCCGAACTCCACCCGGGTGGTCGCGATCCGGGTCGGCTCCGTGGAGGGCATCAGGATCTTGGCGTAGACGAGCCCTCCCGGGATCGCCATCACGGAGGCCGCGAGCAGGTAGGTCATGGGTACGCCGAGCGCCGCGTAGCCCGCCAGGATCGATCCCGCGGTGGACGCGGCACCGCTCGACATGACGGCGAACAGCTCGGCCCCGGTCAGCAAGGCGAGGAACGGGCGCAGGGCGACGGCGATCTCGCTCTGGCCGATGGCGATCGTGATCACCGCGGAGAACGACTCGATCGGCGACGTGCCCAGGATCCGCCGGAGCACCGCGCCGAGCAAGCGGGCGAGCGCCTGCATCACGCCGAGATGGTAGAGCACGCCGATCAGCGCGGAGACGTAGAGGATCTGCGGCAGGACCCGCAGCGCCAGGATGAAGCCCGAGCCGCCGAACAGCTCGAACATCTTGGGCTCGACGAGCCCGCCGAACAGGAAGGCCGTGCCCCGGTCGCCGTAGGACAGCACGGTGACGACTCCGGCGGCGGCGGCCCGCAGCGCGGCTTGGCCGGCGGGCAGGAACAGGACCAGGGCGCCGAGGCCGACCTGCAGAGCCAGGCCGGTGAGGACCACGCGGGGACTGATCGCCCGCCGGTTCGTCGAGAACAGGAACGCGACGGCGAGCAGCACGAGGAGGCTGAGGCCGGCATGGGTCAGGCGGTCGAGCATCGCGTCCTTCGGGTCCGAGCTTGGCCGGGGCGCATGGAAGGATCGGGCCAGGGGCCGTCAGATGGGACCTTCCGGCACGAGATAGGGCGCGAAGAGGTCGCGCACCTGCGCGAAGCCCCAGTCCCGGTCCGCCTCCGTGAGGGCGGTGCCGCCCTGGAGGCGGTGGCTCATCCAGTGGCTGGACACGATCCAGGCATTGTCGATGAGCCGGCCGAGCGCGTCCGGGGCGACGCGCAGCCGCCCTGCCCGCACGGCCGCCTCGAACACGCCGCGGGCCAGCGCCTGGGTCTCGGCCCGGAGGGTATGGACCCGGGCGCGCAGGGCCGGCGCGATCTCCACCATGGCGATGCCGTCGCGGTAGACGCAGCGGTAGCGCCACATCAGGTCGAACCACGCCCGTTGATAGGCGAGCAGCGCCTCCGGCGCCGCGGGGTCGGCGGGCATCCGACCCGCGACCGCCACGGCCTCGGTCTCGAAGGCCGCGAACAGGGCTTCGACCAGGCCGCGCTTGCGCGGGAAATGGTACTGCAGATTGCCCTCGCGGATCCCCGCCGCGGCCGCGATCTCCGCCGTCGTGACGTGGCCGAGGCCGCGGGCATTGAACAGCGCGAGGCTGACCGCGAGGATCCGGGTGCGCGTATCGGGGGACGCGGCGGCGAGATCGGCCTCCGGATCGACATCCGCCCCGCGCTCACCCCTCCGAACCTCGCCCCGCGACATGATCCCGTCCCCGTCTAGGGTGCTCACCCTAGACAATCCGGCCGGCCGGGCCTATCCCCCGAGAACAGTCGATCCGGATCGGCGGCACGGGGAGGCGCGGTTTGGCACAGCGGTTCCAACTCGCGGGCGCGGTGGCCCTGATCACCGGCGCGGCGAGCGGCATCGGCTCGGCACTGGCCGAGGGCCTGGCCGCGAAGGGCTGCACGCTTCTCCTGGTGGACCGGGACGAGACCGGCCTCGCGGCCGTCGCTGCCCAGATCCGCGGGGTCACGGTCGCGACGCGCGTCCTCGACCTCACGGATGCCGAGGGGATCCGCGCGCTGCCCCACTGGGTCGCGGAGCAGTCCGGGCACCTCGACCTGCTGATCAACAATGCCGGCGTCGCCCTCGGAGGCCGGTTCGACGAGACGCATCTCGACGACTTCGAGTGGCTGCTCGACATCAACCTGCGCGCCGTCGTGCGGATGTGTCACGCCTTCCTGCCGATGCTGCGCGCCCGTCCGGCGGCGCAGATCGTCAACCTGTCGAGCCTGTTCGGCCTGATCGCGCCGCCGGGGCAGGTCGCTTACTGCACCAGCAAGTTCGGGGTGCGCGGCTTCTCGGAGGCCCTCCGGCACGAGTTCGACGGCACCGGCCTCGGCGTGACGGTGGTCCATCCGGGCGGCGTCGCCACCGCCATCTCCCGCAACGCCCGCGGCCGGCGGCCGCCCACCGATCCGGAGGCGGCGAAGCGCGCGGCCGTGGAGGACGAGAAGGCCCGGGCGGCGTTCGGCAAGCTCCTGACCCTGGCGCCGGCCGACGCGGCCGCCGCCATCATCCGCGGCATCGAGGCCCGGGCGCCCCGGATCGTCGTCGGCAAGGACGCCAAGAACGCCGCGCTGATCCAGCGCCTGATGCCGGTGGGCTACTGGAAGACGATCGTGCGCCTGTCCGGAGGGACGCTCTGAGATGGCGAGCCTGCGCGCGTATCTCGGCGCCTACATGGTCCGCAGCCGGGTTCGGGGCCCCCTGTCCCGGGCGCGGGACGCGGCCGCGTTCCGCCGGATCTTCGAGGCGCCGACCTTCCCCGACCCCAAGGGCGTCACCTACGAGCCGGGCATCGTCGGCGGCGTGAAGGGCGAGTGGGTTCGGCCGAAGGCCGGGCCCGGCCGGCGGATGCTCTACATCCACGGCGGCGGCTTCATCGCGTGCTCGCCGCGCACGCACCGTCCCATCACCGGCGCGCTGGCGAACCGGGGCTTCACGATCTTCGCGCCCGACTACCGCCTCGCCCCCGAGCACCCGTTCCCCGCGGCGGTCGACGACGTGACCGCCGCCTGGGCGGCGTTCAGCGCCGAGGGTGCCGCCTGCGTGGCGGGCGAGTCGGCCGGCGGCAACCTCGCCCTCGTGCTGATGGGCCAAGCCCGCGCCCGCGGCCTGCCGATGCCCTGGGCGGCGGCCCTGTTCTCGCCGGCCACGGACTTCGTCTCCGAGGACGGGTCGCGGGTGACCAATGCGTGGCGCGACGCCATGTTTGACCCGCAGGCGCTCGCGGCGATCCGGCCGATGTATCTGGGCGCCGCCGATCCGGCCGATCCGCGGGTCTCGCCGCTCTTCGGCGACCCGACCGGCTTCCCGCCGCTGCTGTTCCATGTCGGCGCCCGCGAGGTCCTGCGCGACGACTCCGTGCGCATGGCGGAGCGGGCCCGCGCAGCCGGCGTCGAGACCGAGCTCAAGCTCTTCCCGGTCGTGTCCCACGCCTGGCAGTTCGCCGCCGGCGTGCTGCCCGAGGCGCGAACCTCCCTCGACGAGGCCGCGGCCTTCTTGACGGCGCACGCGCCCCACGCCCCCTTCGGGAGCCCTCAGCGATGACCGAGCCCGCGTCCGAGACCCTGGCCGTCCTGATCGTCGGCGCCGGCTTCTCGGGGCTCGCGATGGCGATCCGCTGCCGGCAGGCGGGAATCGGGCCGCTGCGGGTGATCGAGAAGGCCGACGGGATCGGCGGCACGTGGCACGACAACACCTATCCGGGGGCGGCCTGCGATATCCCCTCGCACCTCTACTCGCTGTCCTTCGCCCCGAAGGCCGACTGGAGCCGGATGTACGCGCCGCAGCCGGAGATCCTGGCCTACCTCCAGGACACCGCCGAGCGGAACGGGTTGATGCCCCTGATCCAGCTCGGGACGACCTTCACCGGAGCCACCTGGGACGCGGAGCGCGCCCTGTGGCACGTGGAGACCGACCGGGGGCGGATCACGGCGCGCGCGATCGTCGCGGGCATGGGCGGGCTCCACCATCCGGCCTTCCCGGACATCCCGGGCCGCGACGCGTTCGCCGGCCCCGCCTTCCACACGGCGGCCTGGGATCACTCCGCGGCGCTGGCCGGCAAGCGCGTCGGGGTGATCGGCACCGGTGCGAGCGCGATCCAGGTGGTGCCGGAACTCGCCGCCGTCGCGTCCCAGCTGACGCTGTTCCAGCGCACCCCGCCCTGGATCATGCCCAAGAACGATCACGCCATCGCGGAGCGTGCCCGGGACCGCTACCGGCGCCTGCCGCTCAGCCGGCGGCTCGAGCGGGCGCGGCTGTTCTGGCTGCACGAGGTGCGGGCGCTGCTCGGCTTCACCAAGGTCTCGAAGCTCACCGGCCAGGCCGAATCCCTCGCGCGGCACCATCTCGCCAAGGCTGTCCCCGACAAGGCCCTGCGGGCGAAGCTGACGCCGAACTACCGGCTCGGCTGCAAGCGGGTGCTGATCTCCGACGACTACTACCCCGCGCTCCAGCGCCCGAACGTCACCCTGGAGACGGACGGCATCGCCCGGATCACCGAGACCGGCGTGACCACCGAGACCGGGCGGCATCACGAGCTCGACGTGATCGTCTACGCCACGGGTTTCGACGTGGCCGCGACCTTCGCGCGGATGCACCTCGTCGGCCGCGACGGCCGGAGCCTGACCGAGGCCTGGGCCGGCGGCGTGGGCGCCTACCAGGGCATCACGGTCGCGGGGTTCCCGAACTTCTTCATGCTGCTCGGGCCCAATACCGGGCTGGGCCACAACTCGGTCGTCTCGATGATCGAGATCCAGGTGCAGCACGTCCTCGACTGCCTGACAGCGCTCGGGCGCGGGACGAAGACCGTCGAGGTCCGGCCGGAGGCTCAGGCCCGGTTCGTCGACCGGCTCCAGAGCCGCATGGCCGACAGCATCTGGCAGGCCGGGGGCTGCCGCAGCTGGTACCTCGACGCGACCGGGCGCAACAGCACCCTCTGGCCCGACTCGGTCATGGCCTATCGCCGGAGCGCCCGCCGCGCCCGGCTGAGGGATTACAGGCTCGGCTGATCGGGGCGCACGCGTGCGCCGCCTCGGCGCGGTGTCAGAACGCGAAGCCGGCTTCCGCCGCGAAGGCCTCCAGATTGGGCAGCGACGCGTCGAACAGCGGGCGGGCCCCGAACGCGTCGCCGGCGCGCACGAAGAGGGTGACCTTGGCGTTGCGATGCGGGCCGAACACGCAGATCAGGCGGCCGTCGTCCTTGAGCTGGTTCAGCAGCGCCTGCGGCCGGACCTCGACGCGGCCGTTGATCAGGATGACGTCGAACGGGCCCTGCTCGGGGGCGCCGTCGGCGATCGGGCCCTCGATCACCTGGGCCGAGGCGCCGAGCCGGGTGCGCGCCGCCGCGGCGAGATCGGGCACCGATTCCAGCGCCGTGACCTGCGCGCCGAGCTGCGCCATGATGGCGGCGGCGTAGCCGTAGCCGGTGGCGACGTCGAGGGCGGCGACGCCCGGGCGGACCCGCAGGGCCTGGATCATCCGGGCCACGACCATCGGGGCCGGCATGCAGCGTGTCTCGCCGTCGGCCTCGCCGAGGTTCAGGGTCTGGTCGATATACGCGAAGGGCTCGCGGCCCTTCGGCACGAAGGCCTCGCGCGGCACGGTGTCGAACGCGTCGAGCACTGTGTTGTCGTTCACGTCGAAGGTCCGCAACTGGCAGTCGACCATCATCCGCCGCGCCTGCGCGTAATCGATCATCGATACGTGTCCTCGAACCGGATCGGAACGCCGCGTCGGCCGGGCTCCGGCGGACGGCCGGCATCCCCGGCCAAGCCTAAGCTTCCCGGACGGGGGGCGTTTTCGGAGATCATCGCCCAAAACGCAAGGTGAGCCGACGCGACAGCCGGCGATGGCCCTGGAGGGCGCGGCGGCGCACCTGATCTCGGCCCGCGTTACGGCGGCCGCGGAGTGTCGCCTCCGCGGCGCCCGGCCCGGTCGCGCTCTCCGGCCGACCGTTGAATAAAGAGTGCAGAGCGAGCGGACGGTCCGCGGGGCCGCCCCCACCGGGAGACATCATGACGCCGATCAGCCAGCCGATCCTGACCCGCAGCCTCACCGCCGCCCTCGCCGGACTCGGTCTCGGCCTGATGGGATCCGGCCCGGTCGCCGCGCAGGAGACGCCCGCGACCGCGGCCCCGCCGCCCAGCGTCCAGGTCGATCGCGGCTCGGCCCTCTACGGCCGCCCCGAGGGCGGCGCCGCGGCCAAGCTCGCGCCGGTGGCCGGACCGCCGCTGGCGACCGCGGCCGCCAAGCTGCCGCTCGACAAGCTGACGGTTCCGGACGGCTTCAAGATCGAGGTCTACGCCAGCGGCCTCGCGAATGCCCGCGAAATGACCCAGGCGCCGGACGGCACGCTGTACGTGGGCACCCGGACGGTGGGGAAGGTCTACGCCGTGCTGCCGAAGCCGGACGGCGACGGGAAGCGCGCGGTGAAGACCATCGCGACGGGCCTGCACCGGCCGAACGGCGTCGCGTACCACGACGGCGCGCTCTACGTCGCCGAACTCTCGAAGATCTGGCGCTACGACGACATCGCGAACCATCTCGATGGCGCGGCGAAGCCGACCCTGGTCTACGACGACCTTCCGAAGGACGAGGCCCACGGCTGGAAGTTCATCGCCATCGGCCCGGACAACAAGCTCTACGTCCCGGTCGGCGCGCCGGGCAACATCGTGATGCCGCCGGACACCCACGCGCAGATCCGGCGGATGGACCTCGACGGCAAGAACGCCGAAGTGATCGCCCGCGGCGTGCGCAACACCGTCGGGTTCGACTGGAACCCGAAGACCAAGCAGCTCTGGTTCACCGATAACGGCCGCGACTGGGTCTCGGAGGACATCCCGAACGACGAGCTGAACGTGCTCACGGAGCCGGGCAAGCAGCATTTCGGCTATCCGTACTGCCACCAGGGCACGTTCACGGATCCGGAATACGGCTGGGGCCACGCCTGCTCGGAATTCACCGCGCCGGCGGCGCTCCTCGGCCCGCACACGGCCTCGCTCGGCCTGCGGTTCTACACCGGAACGCAGTTTCCGGAGGCCTACCGGGACGCGATGTTCGTCGCCCGGCACGGCTCGTGGAACCGCACGACCAAGCTCGGCGGCGACGTGGTCGTGGCCAAGCCCGGACCGGACGGCAAGACCGCCGCGGTGGAGCCGTTCCTGACCGGCTTCCTTCAGGACAACAAGTATGTCGGCCGGCCGGTCGACGTGCTGGTCGCCAAGGACGGATCGCTGCTCGTTTCCGACGACTACAACGGCGCGATCTACCGCGTCAGCTACGGCCGGTGATGCGCCGCCATCTCCGTTTGATCCGCGGGCTAGTCTATGCCCTCGGCGGGCTGCTGCTCACGGGCGCGACGCGCGCCGCCCCGGACGCGGCGATGCAGGAGCGCCTCGCTCCCTGCATCGGCTGCCACGGGGCCGGCACGTCGGCGACGGAGGGCGTGCCTTCGCTCGGCGGGCAGCTCCCGGACTACGTGGTCACGCAGCTCTTCCAGTTCCGGGAGAAGCAGCGGGAGGCGCCGCCGATGAACGAGGTGGCCGCCGGATTCTCCGACGACGACCTGCGCGGCTACGCCGACGCGGTGGCGACGCTGCCGCCGCCCGCCTGGGCCGGGCCACCGGCCGACGCGGCTCTGGCGGCGCGCGCGCAGGCGCTCGTCGCCAAGCACCAGTGCAATTCCTGCCACGGACCGGACCTCGCGGGCCGCGACGCGATCCCGCGGATCCGCGCGCAGCGGGAGGATTACCTCGCCAAGGCGCTCGCCGCCTACAAGTCGAACGCCCGGCCCGGCTACGATCCCGCCATGAACGAGGTCGCGCAGGGCCTGAGCGAGGCGGACATCAAGGATCTCGCGGCCTACGTGTCGCGGCTCTGACACGACCTCCCTCTGACCGCGACGACGGCAGCACCGGAGGGAAGAGTTAGCTCGTCACCCCACCACGCGCAGCGCGTCACCCTTCGCCAGCGTCCCGCCGGCGATCACCTCCGCGTAGACGCCGAGGTCGCGGTGGCCGAGGCGCGCGTCGAGGGTCCAGGGGATGTCGCAGTCGCGCACGCCGCTGACCGGGTCGACGTTGGTCGCCGCGCACCGCACCGTCCGCTTGGTGATCTTGAGCCGCAGCCCGCTCGGCGCCTCGATCACCCGGCCGACCATCTCCAGCTCGGCGAAGGGTTCGAGCCCCTCGACCAGCAGGTTGCCGCGGAAGCGCAGCGGGTCGACGGGCGCGCCGAGGTAATCCTCCACCGCCGCCACGCTCGCGCGGTTGATCAGCGACACGTAGCCGGTCGGCGAATCCGTGAAGCGGTACTGCGGCGGGGCGGCGAGCACCTTCGGCTCGCCGCGCAGGCTCTCGGGGACGAAGCGCCGCATCAGCTCCGCGAGCCCCTCTCGCCCCGCCTCGGTGTCGAGGCGGAAGGCCCGCGGCTCACCGTGCCCCTCGACGGTCAGCGTCGCCGTGGCGTCGTCGTAGCGGGTGCGCAGGCGGGCGAGCGCCTCGTCGCGCATGAGCATCAGGTACTTGGTCTTGGGCTGGTGCCGGGGCGCCACTGCGTTGAAACCTGACGGCCCGTTCTCGATGGCGTAGAGCCGGTCGCCCGGGAAGAACCCGCTGGTCTCGAGTTCCGCCCGCGCGACGGGTTCAGGGCTCAGGCCCTTCACCGGATAGCGATACAGGGCGCTGACATGAATCAATGCGGTCATGCACGGAGCGTGGCCCTGAAATGATCCGGGGCGCAAGAGCTTCGCCGCCCCTTGTGGTGCTGAATTGCAACACCACATCGGGTCTACCGGCGGCCACCAGCGGCGCCGGGGCCCTCGCGCGGCGGATAGCCGGAGGGCGACGTTTCGGTGGCGCCGCGCCTCTCATCGGGCGGCGGATGCCGGTACGGGAGGGTTGTGCATGAACTTCGAAAAGTACACCGAGCGCGCCCGCGGCTTCGTGCAGGCGGCTCAGAACCTCGCGATGCGCGAGGGACATCCCCAGCTTCAGCCGGGCCACCTGCTGAAGGTGCTGCTCGACGATCCGGAAGGCCTCTGCGCCGGTCTGATCGACCGCGCGGGCGGTCAGTCCCGGGTGGCGCTCGCTCAGACCGAGCAGTGGCTCGCCAAGCAGCCGAAGGTCTCCGGCAACGCCGCCGCCCCGCAGGCGACGCGCGAGCTGATGCGCCTGTTCGACACCGCCGAGAAGGCCGCCGAGAAGGCGGGCGATTCCTACGTGACGGTGGAGCGGCTGCTCCTCGCCCTCGCGGTGGAGAAGGATTCCGAGGCCGGCCGCGCGCTGCAGGCGGCGGGCGTCACCCCCGCCTCGCTCAACGCCGCGATCAACGCGCTGCGCAAGGGCCGCACCGCCGACAACGCCTCGGCCGAGAACGCCTACGACGCGCTGAAGAAGTACGCCCGCGACCTCACCGAGGCCGCACGGGACGGCAAGCTCGACCCGGTGATCGGCCGCGACGAGGAGATCCGGCGGACCATCCAGGTCCTGTCCCGGCGCACCAAGAACAACCCGGTGCTCATCGGCGAGCCCGGCGTCGGCAAGACCGCGATCGTCGAGGGGCTGGCGCTGCGCATCGTCAACGGCGACGTGCCCGAGTCCCTGCGGGACAAGAGCCTGCTGGCCCTCGACATGGGCGCGCTGATCGCCGGCGCGAAGTACCGCGGCGAGTTCGAGGAGCGGCTGAAGGGCGTGCTCTCCGAGGTCACGGCGGCCGAGGGCGGCATCATCCTGTTCATCGACGAGATGCACACGCTGGTCGGCGCCGGGAAGGCGGACGGGGCGATGGACGCCTCGAACCTCCTGAAGCCGGCGCTCGCCCGCGGCGAGTTGCACTGCGTCGGCGCGACCACGCTCGACGAGTACCGCAAGCACGTCGAGAAGGACGCGGCGCTGGCGCGGCGCTTCCAGCCGGTCTTCGTGTCGGAGCCGACCGTCGAGGACACGGTCTCGATCCTGCGCGGCTTGAAGGAGAAGTACGAGCAGCACCACGGCGTGCGCATCCAGGATTCCGCCCTGGTCGCGGCCGCGACGCTGTCGAACCGCTACATCACCGACCGCTTCCTGCCCGACAAGGCGATCGACCTCGTCGACGAGGCCGGCTCGCGCCTGCGCATGCAGGTCGACTCGAAGCCCGAGGAGCTCGACAACATCGACCGCGAGATCGTCCGGCTGAAGATCGAGGCCGAGGCGCTCAAGAAGGAGACCGACTCCGCCTCCCGCGACCGGCTGGTCCGGCTCGAGAAGGAGCTCGGCGACCTGGAGGAGCGGTCGGCGGCGATCACCGCGCGCTGGAAGGCCGAGAAGGACAAGCTCGGCACGGCCGCCGGCCTCAAGAAGAAGCTCGACGAGGCCCGCAACGACCTCGCGGCGGCGCAGCGCCAGGGCCAGTACCAGCGCGCGGGTGAGCTCGCCTACGGGGTCATCCCGGGCCTCGAGAAGCAGCTCGCCGAGATCGAGGCCAAGGCGGAGAACGGCCGCGACGCGATGATGGAGGAGGCGGTCACGCCCGCCCACGTCGCCGGGGTCGTCTCCCGCTGGACCGGCGTGCCGGTGGACAAGATGCTGGAGGGCGAGCGCGAGAAGCTGCTGGCCATGGAGGAGGCGCTGTCCAAGCGCGTCGTCGGCCAGCGCGAGGCGGTGGAGGCGGTCTCGACCGCGGTCCGGCGCGCCCGCGCGGGCTTACAGGATCCGAACCGGCCGATCGGCTCGTTCATGTTCCTGGGCCCGACGGGCGTGGGCAAGACCGAGCTGACCAAGGCGCTCGCCGGCTTCCTGTTCGACGACGACACGGCGCTCGTGCGCATCGACATGTCCGAGTACATGGAGAAGCACGCGGTCGCCCGGCTCATCGGCGCGCCTCCGGGCTACGTCGGCTACGAGGAGGGCGGCGCCCTCACCGAGGCCGTGCGGCGCCGGCCCTACCAGGTCGTGCTGTTCGACGAGGTCGAGAAGGCGCATCCGGACGTGTTCAACGTCCTGCTGCAGGTTCTCGACGACGGGCGGCTCACCGACGGTCAGGGGCGGACGGTCGACTTCCGCAACACGCTCTTGATCATGACCTCGAATCTCGGGGCCGAGTACCTGGTGAACCAGCCCGCGGGCCAGGACACCGACGCGGTCCGCGACGAGGTGATGGGCGTGGTGCGGGGTCACTTCCGGCCGGAATTCCTGAACCGGGTCGACGAGATCATCCTGTTCCACCGCCTCGCGCGGTCGGAGATGGGGGCGATCGTCGAGATCCAGCTCGGGCGCCTGCAGAAGCTCCTCGACGACCGCAAGATCGCCCTCGACGTGGACGAGGACGCCAAGAACTGGCTCGCCGACAAGGGCTACGACCCGGCCTACGGGGCGCGGCCGCTGAAGCGGGTGATCCAGAAGAACGTCCAGGATCCGCTGGCCGAGCTGGTGCTCTCCGGCAAGGTCCACGACGGCGAGACGGTGCCGGTCCGGCTGGGGCCCATGGGCCTGATGATCGGCGACGTGACGGTCGGCGCCGAGCGGCGGCCGGTCAACGCGACGCTGAACTGATCGCCCGAGACCCAACACCGAGGCGGCGCGCCACGCGATGGCGCGCCGCCTTCTTTTGCGCCCCGGACGCCAGGCCGACGGCGCCCGGGATCGGGTCCGGAGTTGCGGCACCGCGATGACCTAGTTGGCTGGACAGCGCCGACGGGACGGAGAATCCTGGCGGCACGCGTCGCGCCGTCGCGGTTCCCGGCTTCGCGGTATCACCGGCTGCCGCGGAGACGGGCGATCTGCCGCGCAGGCCGAGGCGCGCGGGCTGCCGGCTCCCCGTCGGCGACCGCGTGGGAGCGGGCGTCACGGTGCCGTGCCGGCGGCTCGAACCCGCCATCACATCCGCGACCGCCGCGGCGGACGGCGCTCGAACGGGAGGCAGGCGATTTGGTGACGTCTCATGTCGTGTGGGCGGGCGTTCTGCTGTGCATGATCGCGGCCGCGCCGCCCCTGAGGGCGGCGTCCCCGGGGCGGATCCGCGCCGTCACCCTGTCGAGCGGCGGCCTCGCGGAAGTCACCCAGGTCCACCCGGTCGACGGCGACGCGACGATCGGGCTCGACGCTCGCTCCGAGCAGATCGACGACATCCTCAAGAGCCTCGTGGTGCGGGATCCCGTCGGCACCGTCGGTGCCCTGCGCCTGGACGGGCTGGATCAGGCCGACGAGACGCTGCGGACGATGCCGTTCACCGCGGACGACTTGTCCGGGCCGGCACGCCTCCTGGGGAAGCTGCAGGGCGTTCCGATCAGGATCCAGAGCGGCGGGCGCACACTCGAGGGGCGAGTGCTCGGCGTGTCCGAGCGGAACGCCGGGACCGAGAGCGGCGAGGTCGCGATCCTGACCGTGCTGACCGGGACGGGCACGCTCGAATCCGTGTCGATCGAGGACGGCGCCGCCGTCACGATCCAGGACTCGGCCATGGCGGCCAAGATCGCCGAGGCGATCGCGGCGGCCGGGACGGCCAAGGTCGGAGACGCCCACCGGGTCGAGGTCGATGTCTCGGGGCGTGGCCAGCGCGAGATCCGGCTGACCTACGTGGTCGCCGCACCGGTCTGGAAGACGAGCTACCGCATCGTCGACGGCGGCGGCGGCCGCGCGAACCTGCAGGCCTGGGCCATCATCGAGAACGCCCTCGGGGCCGACTGGGCAGGCGTCGACGTCACCCTCTCGTCCGGCTCGCCGGTGGCGCTTCTCCAGCGCCTGCACCGGCGCTACTGGCGCAAGAGACCGGAGGCGCCGGTGATGGTCGAGGATGTCGGCATGCCGGACCTCGACCCAGGCACGGTCGCCCCGAGGTCGGTCGCGCGCCTGCGCGCCCCTGCGCCCGCCGCCGCGCCCCTTCCGGCACCGATGGCGCGGATGGACACCCGGGCGGAGTCAGCGGAACCGAGCTACGACGCCGCGGCCGCCACCGCGGGCGCCGCCGCCAGCGAGGGGGATGTGGCGGCGAACTTCACGCTGCCGCATCCGGTCGATCTCCGCGCCGGCAGCACGCTGTCGGTGCCGTTCATCGATACCGAGATCGAGGCCGAGCGGGTCGCCCTCTGGCAGCCGGGCCGAGGGATCCATCCGACCGCGGCCTTCCGGATCCGGAACAGCGCCACCGCGACCCTGCCGGCGGGCCTCATCACCCTCTACGACCGCGAGGCCGGCTACCTGGGAGATGCCCGCCTGCCCGCGACGCCGGTCGGCGAGCAGCGGCTCGCCAGCTTCGCCCTCGACCGCAAGGTCGCCGTCCAGGCGGAGACCGAGCCGAGCCAAGCCCTGACCCAGATCACCGTGGTCGACGGCGTGGCGCGCGCGACGGTGATCGCCCGGGAGGTCACGACCTACACGATCAAGGGCGCGCCGGACGCCGCCCGGTCCGTGATCATCGAGCATCCCCGACGGGAGGGCTGGACCCTCACCGCTTCCGCCCGCGACAGCGAGACCCCCACGGCCTATCGGCTCAAGGTCGCGGTCCCCGCCGGCGGGACGGCCGAGACCCGGGCCGTGCTCGAGCACGTCCAGATCGACGCCTACGATCTCGTCGACGCCGACGAGGCGCTGCTGGTCCGGTGGGCCGCCCTCGCCACCGACCCGGAGCTGGGCGGCAAGCTCAAGACCCTGTCCCGGGCCCGCGCCGAGGTCGCCGCGGCGACCCGGACCGTCGAGGAGATCGCCGAGCGCGAGGAGAAGGTGCAGGCGGAGCAGGAGCGCATCCGCAGCAATCTCGGCGCCGTTCCGAAGGACAGCGAGCTGGCGCGGCGCTACCTTACCCGCATGGGTGGCCAGGAGGACGAGCTGGCGAAGCTCGCCGCCGCCCGGGCCGAGGCCGAGAGCGGACTCAAGGCGTCGCGGGCGCGGATCCGGACGCTGATCGCGGCGCTCTGAGAGCCCGCCCGAATCCTGTCGCGGTCCGGGAGAACCGCCCGTTCGTCGGGCCCTGCGCCCGGGCGCGGCCCTCACGGGCCCCGTCCTAGGCGCGGCGGATGGCCGTCGCCAGATCGGCGGCCTGGGCACGGTCCCGGCACACCAGCCAGAGGTCGTCGTGGGCCGACAGCTCCGCGTCGAACAGGTCGACGAAGTCCGCCGGCGGATCTCCGAGGTCCGGCCAGTGGAACAGGCGGAAGCCCAGCGCCTCGAACAGCGGGAGGATCGGACCCAGGTCCCACAATCGGTTGTTGCTGAGGGTCGCGTCGAGGCGCCCGGTCGCCAGGAGCGCGGCGTCCGAGATCGCCCCGCCCTCGCTCCAGGGGAACCAGCCGCGGCCGTAATCCAGGGTGTAGCGCTGCGCCGTGACCGACAGCCAGCCGACATGGCCGGTCCGTCGCGCCGCGCGCTCGAGCGGGCGCAGCGCCGTCGTCATGCGGCCGCCGCGGGTCGGTGCCCAGAAGGCGCGGCCCTCGCTCGCCGCCAGCAGGAGCCCCTCCGTAGCCTCCGCCGGAGTGCCCCGGGCCGGTGCCGAGCGGTCCTCGTTCCAGGCCGGCAGGCTCATGACGCAGGCTCGAGGCCAGCCCGCGCGGCAGGCCGCCACCATGACGCCCCAGCCCGACAGGCCGCCCGCGAAAGGCCGGGTCCCGTCGATCGGGTCACCCACGAAGGTCCAGGCGTCGCGGGCGAGCAGCGCCCGGGCCGCCGCCTGCCCGAGATCCTCGGCCGTCTCCTCCTCGATCAGGTCGGGGCCGAACCGCGCGTGCATCAGCTGGCTGACGGAGAGGTCGGCCTCCGTCAGGGCCTGGCCGAGATCGGGGCCCTTGTTGCTCATGGCGAGGCCGCCCGCCCGCATGGCGAGGGCCAGAGGGGCCGCCTCCTCGGCGAAGGCGAGCATCGCCGCGAGGACATCCGGCGCGGGTGCGGTGGGCGAGAGGGTCATGCGGCGAACAGTTCGGGGCTTCGGAGCATCAGGGCCTGGACGAGGGCCAGGGTCTTGAGGTCGGGCAGGCGGCCGGCCCGGGCCTGTTCCGCCAGCGCGGTCAGCGGCATCTCCACGACCATCACCTGCTCGCCCTCCGCGTGCAGCCCACCGCCGGGACCGACCCGGTCGGCGGCGCCGTAGGGCGCGAGGTAGAGCCAGAGGCGCTCGGAAGACACGCTCGGCATGCTGTAGGCGTGCGCGACCGGCTCGAGCCGGGTCAACCGAACGCCCGCCTCCTCCATCGCCTCGCGGATCGCGGTCGCCTCGGGGGCGTCCCCGTCGAGTCCGCCGGCCGGGGCTTCGTCGAACTCGGCCGACTCCCCCCAGAACGCGGGCCCGACCCGCGCCTGCCGGACGAGCAGCGCCACGCGCCGCTCGGGATCGTACGGCAGCACGCAGGCGGCCTGCCCGTGATCCTCCAGCGCCCGCCGCACGGCGCTGCCATCCGGCAGCGTCAGGGTGGCGATGCCGAAGGTGTTCCAGCCGCGGTGGATCACCTCCAGCGGCAGCGCGGGCAGGGTCTCGGTCATGGTCCGGTCAGCGCCTGGTGCTGGAGGCGGTCTGTCCGAACATCACCTTCTTGGCATCCTCGCTCATGGTCTTGCCGAAGTCGGGATTGACCTCCGGGGCGCGGGCATAAGCCGCCTTGGTGGCGGGCCGCTCGGCGATCGCCGTGAACCAGCGCTTGAGGTTCGGGTGCTCGTCGAGGTTCTGACCCTGCTTCTCCCACGGCACGATCCAGGGATAGCAGGCCATGTCGGCGATGGAGTAGTCCGGCCCGGCGACGAAGGCGCGGTCGGCCAGCCGCCGGTCGAGGACGCCGTAGAGCCGGTTGGTCTCGTTGACGTAGCGCTTGATCGCGTAGTCGATCTTCTCCGGCGCGTACTGCGAGAAGTGATGGTTCTGGCCGAGCATCGGGCCGAGGCCGCCCATCTGCCAGAACAACCACTGCAGCACCTCGGCCCGGCCCCGCAGGTCGCCCGGGATGAAGCGCCCGGTCTTCTCGGCGAGGTAGAGCAGGATCGCCCCCGACTCGAACAGCGAGACCGGCGCGCCGCCGCCCGCCGGCTCGTCGTCGACGATCGCCGGCATCCGGTTGTTGGGCGCGATCTTGAGGAAATCGGGATTGAACTGCTCGCCCTTACCAATATTGACTGGGTGAATACGGTAGGGAATGCCCGCCTCTTCGAGAAACATCGTGATCTTATGGCCGTTCGGCGTCGGCCAGTAGTGGAGTTCGATCATCGGTCGGTGTCCCGCTATGCCCCCGGCGGACGGGAAGTGGGTCGGCGCGGCGCTCCGGTCAAGCATGAGCCCGGCGGCGGGCTCGGGCCCCGGTATCGGGGCCTCACCCGCCAGCGCAGCCCTGGACGTCGACGTGGACGGCGTAGAGCGACTGGCTCGCCGCCATGAACAGGCGGTTGCGGTGCCGGCCGCCGAAGCACAGGTTCGCGCAGCGCTCCGGAAGACGGATGCGGCCGATCGGCCGGCCATCGGGGTTGAACACCATGACGCCGTCCAGGGCGTCGTCGCCCATGCCCCAGCCGCACCAGAGATTCCCGTCGACGTCGCAGCGCAGACCGTCCGGCGTGCCGGGCCCGGCGTCGATCAGGACCCGCCGGTCTCCGAGTGCGCGGCCGGCGACCACGTCGTACGCGACGATCCGCCGGGTCGGCCGGCCGCGCGACTCCACGAGGTAGAGCACGCGGCCGTCGGGCGAGAAGCACAGGCCGTTGGGGCCGGCGAGGTCAGTGGCCACCGCCTCCAGCACGCCGGTGACCGGGTCGAGCCGGTAGACGTTCTGCGGCAGCTCGGGCTCGGCGCGGACGCCCTCGTAGAAGCCGCCGATCCCGAAGGGCGGATCGGTGAACCAGACCGCGCCGTCGGCCGCGGTCACCACGTCGTTGGGCGAGTTGAGCCGGCGGCCCTCGAACGTGTCCGCCAGGACGGTGATCGCGCCGTCATGCTCGGTGCGGGTGACGCGACGTCCTCCGTGCTCACAGGTGACGAGCCGCCCCTGCCGGTCGCGGGTGTTGCCGTTGGCGAAGCCCGACGGCTTCCGGTAGAGGCCGACGACCCCGCTCTCCTCGTCCCAGCGCAGGATGCGGTCGTTGGGGATGTCGCTCCAGAGCAGGTAGCGACCGTCGCCGAACCAGACCGGCCCCTCGCACCAGCGGAAGCCGGTCGCGAGGCGCTCGACCGCCGCGTTGAACACCCGGTAGCGGGCGAAGGCGGCGTCGAGGATCTCGACCGCCGGGTCGGGGTAGCGCGGGCTCGGTGTCCACACGGTCAAATCCATGTCGCTCGCGGTGATCGTCACCGTTTCCGCGAAGGCCGGCAAGACCCGCCGCGCGGGCGCGGACCTACGCCGCGGCGACGAGGACCGGAACCACCCGGCACGCCGATCCGAGCGCACCATCCCCCACCCCCCAGTGGTGGCAGGCGCCGGTTCGACGGCGGGGAGGCCCAGCCCTCGTCCGGGAACCGACGCTAACGCCCTCCCATTTGTCTGACAAGTGAGGCGCCGCGCGATCTCTGTGCGGGGAAGCCGCCGCCGGCACAGGGCGCGCGCACCGCGCCGCGCCTTGCGGGGGAACGGCGGAACCGCTACGGCATTGAGGCCGTGTGGCAGTCGGGGTGTGGCGCAGTCTGGTAGCGCACCTGGTTTGGGACCAGGGGGTCGTAGGTTCGAATCCTATCGCCCCGACCATTCGATCAGGAGCTTGTCGAGTCAGATGCCGAGCGCCCGCATCTTCCGTCCGTCTCGGGATGCCACGCAGTCGGGCCTCGCCCGAACCAAGCAGTGGATCCTGGAGTTCGACCGGACCAGCCCGCGCGAGATCGATCCGCTGATGGGGTGGAACGGGTCCTCCGACATGCTCCAGCAGGTGCGCCTCGAGTTCGACACCGAGGAAGAGGCCGTGGCCTACGCGAAGCGCGAGGGGATCGCGTTCCGCGTCGAGCAGCCGGCCAAGCCGGCCCACCGCAAGGGGCTGTCGTACTCGGACAATTTCAAGTTCAACCGCACGGCCCCCTGGACGCATTGAGCTCCGCGCGGCCGGGTCAGGCCTCCCGGCGCGCCCTCCAGGCCGCGTAAGGCGAATCGCCCGGCGGACGGATCTGGGTGACCCGCATCGGCTGCGCGTCGAGGGGTCGGCACAGCTCGGCGTAGATCGCCGCGCTGCCGGCACCGTAGGTCTCGGCCTCCTCGGCCGAGAAGGCGAAGTAGCCCTCCTTGAAACCCGCGAGCCGCATCGCCGCGTGGCACATCGGGCACGGACGGCCGCTGGCGTACATCACGCAGTCGCCGAGGTCGCGGCGGCCGAGCAGGCGGCTGGCCTCGCGCAGGGCCACCATCTCGGCATGGGCGCTCGGGTCGTTGGTCGCGTGCACGGTGTTCGCCGCGCGGACCAGCACGGCGCCGTCCCGCACGATCACCGCGCCGTAGGGCGCGCCGCCGGCCTCGACATTGGCCGCGGCGAGGGCGACCGCCTCGCGGATGTGGTCCTCGTGCGTCGACATGGCTGAGCTTTCCTCCCCTGGCGCGCCAACGCCGCGCATGCCGGGAAGTTCAGCCATCCGCGCTCAGAACGCGTAGCGCACCGTGCAGTAGGGCATCGTCTCGGCGAGCAGGGCCTTGAACCGCGCGAGCCACCGGCCCTTCCAGCCGGCCCGGTAGCGCAGATTGGCGCCGCCACTCTCCGAGACTTTCGCCTCCTGGATGTCCGGCCGCCAGAGCAGGTCCTCGGCCTTCGGGTGCCAGCCGAGATTGACCGCATGCAGATCCGCGTTGTGGGTCAGCATGATGATCTCGCACTTGAGCTGCGCCTTGGCGGCGTCGGACAGCGTCGCGTCGATCTCGGCGAACAGCGCCCGCCAGTCCGCCTCCCAGCCCTCGTAGAGGATCACGGGCGAGAAGTTGGCGTGGACCTCGTAGCCGGCGGCCACGAAGTCGTCGATGGCGGCGATCCGCTCGGGAATCGGGGCGGTGCGCACGTCGACGATCCGGGCGATCCGCGCCGGCATGAGCGAGAAGCGGATGCGCGTCTTGCCCTGCGGATCGTAGGCCAGGAGGTCGCGGTTCACGGCCTTCGTGGCGAAGGAGGCCTTGGCGTTGGGCAGGGTGCGGAACAGCGCGACCAGGGCGCGCGCGCCGTCGCTCACCGCCGCGTCCACCGACAGGTCACCGTTCTCGCCGATATCGTAGACCCAGTACTCCGGATCGATCGGATCCGGCTCCGGGAGGCGCCCCTGGCGCCCGGCGTGGCGGGCGATCGCCGCGCAGGCCTGCTCGACGTTGACGAACAGCGAGATCGGGTTGGAGTAGCCCTTGCGGCGCGGCACGTAGCAGTAGGCGCAGGCCATGGCGCAGCCGTTGGAGGTCGAGGGCGCGATGAAGTGGGCGCTGCGGCCGTTCGGGCGCATCGTGAGGCCCTTCTTCACGCCGAGGACGAGGGTCGAGCGCTTGATCCTCACCCAATCCTCCACCGAGCCCGCGTTGCCGTGGAGTTCCGGAATGTTCCAGTGCGACGGCACGACGATGCGCGCGGCGTCGGGAAAGCGCGCCAGGATCTCCCGGCCCAGCGGGAAGTCGCCCACGGCGGGCTCGTGATAGATCGTCCGGATGTCGAGCAGGTCGCGGGTCAGGGCCATGGACGATCCGGGGCCCGGAAGCGGCCCGGGACCCGATATGGTGCGCGCCGACGCGGCCGGAATGCCTTGCGACCGGTCGTCTCTGTCCCCGCGGCGCGCGAAAGGCGCGGGATCGCGCGCGGCGAACGTTGATCGTTCAACGATATCTTACGATTCGCTGCCATGAGTCCCTCATCTTCGAGTGGACGTGCAATGATCGTTCGGGACCAGGAGAGGTCCGTGCCGGGTTCATCCGGCTCCGGTGATTCTCTCGACCCTGCGGATCCGAGGTGGAACGCGCTGATCCGGCGGGACCAGCTGGACGCGATGCGCGGAAGCGTGCTGGCCGCCATACCGGTCAACATGCTGCTCGGCCTGGCGAGCATTTTGGTCGCCTATCGGAGCGGGCACGGCACCGTGGGGGCCGTCTGGTTCGCGGCCTCGACCAGCGTCAATCTCCTGCGCATCGCCCTCTGCCGGATTCCCTGCCTGGGCCTGGCGCTGACCGCCGACATGACGCCGAGCCTCGCCGCGGCCGCCGCGCGCTCCGTCGACCGGCACCTGCGCGCCTGCACGTTCGCCGCATTCCTCTCCGGACTGGTCTGGGCCTGCCAGCCGCTCCTGTGCGACGGCTACACCACCGCCGAGACCCTGTTCTATCTAACGATCACCTGCGGCGTGACCGCGGGGGCGGTGACGCACGGGACCGCCTACGCGCGCATCCCGCTCGCCTTCATCGCCCTGCCGCTGCTGTCGGTCACGGCCTGCCTCGCCTATGCCGGCGACTTCGACCGGAACTGCCTCGCCGCCTGTGTGCTGCTCTACTTCCTCGCCCTGACGCACACGGCGTTCCGGAGCGAGGCGGTGTTCCGCGATGCGAGCCGGCTCAAGAACGAGGCCCACGCCCTCGCCCGCTCGCGCGCCGAGGCCCATGCCAGCGCGAGCGCCCTCGTGGACGAGATGCGGTGGCGCGCCACGCACGACGATCTCACCGGCCTGCTGAACCGCGCTGGCTTCCTCCAGGCGACGGAGAACCGGCTCCGCACCGGGACACTCAGCCTGCTGATGCTCGACCTCGACGGGTTCAAGTTCGTCAACGACGTCTACGGCCACAAGGCGGGAGACCGGGTGCTCGTCGAGGTGGCGCGCCGGCTGAACGACGCGCTCCCGGAGAACGGCCTCACGGCCCGGCTGGGCGGCGACGAGTTCGCCGTGCTGTACGATCCCGTGACGTCGGGCGTGCCCGACGCCGTCATGGCGGCGAACCTCATCACCGCGGTGTCGCAGCCGTTCGACGGTTTCGACGCGGGTCGCCTCGGGGTGAGCATCGGCGTCCACGCCAGTCGGGAGCCCAGCCTGACCGAGATGCTGAGCTGCGCCGACGAGGCGCTCTACGCCGCCAAGGCCGCCGGGCGGAACCGCTACCGCGTGTTCGATTCGAGCCTGCGCGAGCGGCTGCAGATGCGGCGGGACCTGGAGCGCGACCTGTCGCAGGCCCTGGTCGAGAACGCCCCGAAGGTCTGGTTCCAGCCGATCTACGCGGGCGACGGCCGGACCTTGGTCGGGCTGGAAGCTCTGATCCGCTGGGAGCATCCGCGACTCGGCTGGATCGCGCCCCCGGACCTGATCGCCGCCGCCGCCATGGCGGGCCTGACAGAGTCGCTGCTCCGCTACATCCTCGAGCAGGTCTGCGCGATGCTGGAGATCCTGCATCGCCGCGGCCTGGGCAGCGTCCGCGTGGCGATGAACGTCTCACCCCGGGAGATGGCACAGGTGCCGGTCGACGAGATCGTCATCGAGCGGCTGAGCCTCCTCGGCCTGCCGCCCACCATGCTGGAGATCGAGATCACCGAGGAGACGGCTCTCGACATCGGCGCGGTGCAGGGGAAGCTGCAGGCGCTGTCCCGCGCCGGCATCCGGGTCGCCCTGGACGATTTCGGGATCGGCTACTCGTCGCTCTCCTCGCTGCGGCAGCTCAAGGCGGACCGGATCAAGATCGACCGGAGCTTCGTCACTGGCCTGGGGGCGAGCGACGACAAGCGCGGGCTCGTCCTCGCCGTCCTCGGCCTCGGCCGGCTGCTCGGCCTCGACGTCGTGGCGGAGGGCGTCGAGTCGGCCGAGGACCTGAACATCCTGCAGGCGATGGGCTGCCCGTTCCTGCAGGGCTACCACCTCGGCCGCCCGATGCCCGTAGCAGACTTGGAAGCCACCCTGCTCGGCACGCGCATCGCCGCCGCCTGACCCGGCGCCGGTGCGCGGAGCGGTCACGGCCGCCGGCCCCCCTCAGAAACGCTCCGCATCCGCGGGATCGCGGGACGGGAGCCGTCGCGCCGCCGCGCGCCACAGGCGGTCAGGCATCCCGTAGAGCCACACGAGCCCCGCGCAGCCGGCGATCGCCAGCAGGAACAGCCAGGCCAGGGCTTCGAGGATGGGCCCCGGCGGCGCCCCGGACTCGGTCCGGTCGTACCAGAGCGGGTCCGTGTCCCAGGGCGGATCGCTGTCGTCCACGGCTGAACCCTCCACCGCGGATCGGACTCGGACCCGGGGCGCTCGCGCGGCGCTGACCGGTGGACCGGGGCACGCCATCCCTCAGCTGGCCCGGTCCGCACGCGCCTGACCCGGTCCAGCGCGGGCACGCTACGGGCCCCGCCGTGCGCCCTGCGAATACCCATTTCGGATTACGGCGTTCGGCCGGTCGCGCTTTTCCACATCCAACTTTCTCCGCAATTTATTGCCTAGTTTGCAGGCTATGGCATTCTGACTGTCGAAAAGACTGTGTGACCTGCCATGAGATCTGCCAGGCGCCTGTGGCGCGAGCGCTGGGCGCTCTGTTCGATGCTGGCCCTGTCGGCCGCCTGCGCGCTGCCGGCGCGGGCGGCGGAGATGCGCATCGAGGCCGCCAAGATCACCGGCGGCGACCTCTGGATCATCGGCTACGCCGACGATCCGGGGGTGGAGATCACGCTCGACGGCCAGTTCCCGCACAGGACCGACAGCCGCGGCTATTTCGAGTTCCGCGTCGTCTACC
>NZ_BBUX01000059.1:0-40643 GCF_000974725.1 Methylobacterium sp. ME121 | reverse complement strand
CGGCGCGGCGCGGCAGGTCGGCGGCGGACGCCGCGGCGGTCAGGGCAGTGAAGGCGGTCAGGGAGGCGAGGAGCTTGGTCATCACGGGCGATCCGGGTTTCGATCTGGTGATAATACTACCAAGCTCTGAGCAGAATAGCTGTAGTTTTACGGACACACAGCTTCGCCGCGTCGGTAAAATCATGGTAAATGGCCGATTAACTTCAGTCGACTCGGTTAAATACTGGTGAAGTTCTGGCCGCATGCTCGGGGGCGTCCGGGCCGCGAGGCGGCCGCGTCGGCCCCCGGGGCCGGACTCCGACGGGCGGGAGCGACGCGCAGACATTCGTCGGCGCGCCCCTCTCGGCCACTGGGGCGGGAAGGGTTCGTCGTCGCGGCGTCCCGCGCGCCACCCTACCCCGTCCGGTCGCGCCGGGTGATGTGCTTGACCAGCTCGGCCAGCCTCTCCTCGGCCTTCTTCAGCGCCACGCGCGAACCGTGTCCGGGCGGCGTTCCGTCGGCAGCCGTGCGAAGTTTCGCGATGGTGGCCTGGGTGTCCTCGACCTCGGCATCGAGCGCGGCACGCTCACCGGATCTATCGATGGCCATATCGATCCTCCAGGTGTTCTGCCCCTAGCGGCCGCCAGGGCGCCACGTTCTGAGGTAGGCGGCAGGCCGACCCTGGCGAGACTCGCGGGCGGTGCCGGAACCGGGCTCCCGGTCCGATCCGGGTTCGGCGACCCCCGTCGCCGCCCGTGCGCCACGGCACGCCGCGGCGTGATCCCGGCGCCCTTGGCCGGCGTTCTACCGGTACACCCACCGGAGACGGCCGCCATGCTGATCCTCAACCCCCTCACCGGCCAGACGGTCGACGTGCGCGTACCCCGCCCACAGCCCAGGAAGGCGTGAGCCCGCCCGGCGCGGGGTCTCGCCGAGGCACCCTCCCCGGTCGCGCCGCGGCCTCGGGCTCGCCCAGCCGCACGATCCCGGCACGCCGGGCCGCCGTGCGGCGCGACCGCTCACACGGAGCGCGGGGGCCGGCGCGCCAGTCGCTCGGCCTCCGCCTGCCACGCGTCGCGCTCGGCCTGCAGGGCCTCGATGCGGGCGTGGAGGTGGCCGGCATCGATGGCGGTCTCCATCAGCATGTCCTGCGCGGTGGCGAGCTGCTGGCGCAGCTCGGCGTTCTCGGTCGCGAGCGCGAGGAGCAGGGCCGCCACGTCATCGCTCATCCTGGCCCCTGCGCCGCCACCAAGCCGGCGCGTTTAGCCCCGGCGCGACCGGGCCACAACCGCCCCGCCGGCGCCCACGGACCGGTCGCCGTCCCGGTCGACTCCGCGCGGTCGAGCGACTGCCGCGTCGCGCGTCAGGCGGCCTCGTCGGACAGGAGGCGCCCGACATAGTGGCGCCCGACCGACTCGATGACGGGCGTGAACAGGCTCGCCATCCAGGGCACCAGCGCCTCGACCTCCAGCGCGTCGTCGGCCACCTGGATCGCGACGCGCGCCGTCTGCCCGTAGCCGCTGCCCGAGAAGGCGCGGCGATTGCCGAGCCAGTCCTCGGCCTCGACCCGGATCTTCTCCGCCTCCAGGCGCCGGAAGGCCCAGTCCATGTGCAGGTCGATGCGGCGCCGAACCTCGGCGGCCCCGAGGGCGTGCGGGACGGTGATGGTCAGGCGCTTCGGCACCGGGATCTCCTCGCGAGCAACGCCCGTGAGGTGCGGCCGGACGGTTAACGATTGGTGATCGGCGCCACCCGATCGGCCCGTCGGGTGGTCCGTCGGCGCTCAGTACCGGACGGTGCGGACGCCGCCGGCCCCGCCGCCCACGACGCTCCGGATGACCTCCTTGGTCGACGGGCTGATCCCGCCGTCGCCGCGCAACCGGCGCCCGTCCGCTCGCTCGAGGCGCGCGACGTCGTCGGAGCACCGGTCCAGGGCGTGGCGGACCTTCGCTGACAGCGGGCCGCCGCGTTCCGCCTGGGCGCCGCCCATCTCGAACCGCAGGCAGGACGCCAAGTAGCCTTTCAGGTCGTCGAAGGCGGCCGCCTGGGCCCCCGACGTCAGGACGATGAGCATCAGGGCGGATCGGGCGAGCATCACGCGCTCCAGGGCAGGCGGTCCGCGCGGACAACGCGCGAGCGGGGCGTTGGTCCCCGGGGCGGCGTCACGCCGCCACGTTCAGCCGCTGCGGCGCGGTGCCTGGGCGGCGTCGCGCCGCTGATCCTGGGTGCCCCGACACTGCACGTATTCCGGCGTTCCCGGCTCGGCGCCGTAGCTCCGGCAGATCGCGTCGTCCTTCGCGGCGATGTCCGCCTCGCTCATGAAGAGTTCGCCGCGACCGGGCCGGTTCGCCGCGTTGCAGGCCGTCAGGGCCGTGGCCGCGATCGCCAGAACGATGATGTGCTTCATGGGACTCCTCGACGCCGATCAGCACCACAGCGCCGCGACGCTGTCGATGACGCCGCCGCGGCATCCACAAGCCGGCGGTCGACATGGTTATCCAAGGATGGCCAGGGGGTTAGCGCGGCGCCACGGTCCGGGCCGCCCGCCGCACGGGGCGGAGCTGTCCCGGCATGCAAGCGTAACGCCGTCGTGACCGGCAGTGCCTGCGTGGCCGGCATGTCGTGTCGCCGGTGCAGCCGCGGCGCAACGCCGGCTAAGCATCCGCCCCTGCATCCTCCCGAAGGCAGACCCACCTTCAGCCCCGCCGGCAGCGCCGCGCGGGGCTTTTTCGTGCGCCGGGCGCCGCCGGGCACGAAGGTGAGCGGCGTCGGAAACCCGGATCGCGCGCCCGCGTTCGGGCATGGAGGCCCGTGCGCGCGGCACAGTCAGGGCCGGGATGCCAAGGAGCACATGATGCGTCATGCCCTCTTCGCCATCTTCGCGCTGGTCGCGGCGTCGCCCGGTTCGGCGCAGACTGACAGCGGTCCCGCACCGATCCGGCAGCCCGGACCGCCCCAGCGGGTGACGCCGGGCACCCCGGCCGGAACCGTCGTCGTTCCCGGCGGCGGCCAGAACAGCGGTCCGGGCAGCACCGCCGTCGTCGCGCCCACCGGGACGGGGGCGGCGACCGTCACGACGGACTCGGCCGCGGGCGGAAATGCCAGCCAGCCGGAGCGCGGCGTACCCCAGGTCGGCAAGGGCGGCGAGGCCGGCGGCGGCAGCTGATCGCCGACTCCGCTCCCTGAGAGTCCGCCCCGGCCAGGTCGGGGCGGGCCCGTGCGCCGTCCCTTTGCCGGTGTCCGGATGCGGCGGGCGACGGCGCGCGTGCGGGCACCGGGACGTGAGCGCCGCGCCGTTGACCTGCCCCGGAGCGGTGCGCCGACGCCGCCTTCAGTTCAGATGTCGGGCAAGTTCGTGGCCGGCCATCGAATTCTGACCGCTCTGGCTATGTCAGGTTCTGCAATCAATCTAAAATAATCATAGGCGCCCTTTCCATTGGTGCAATTATACCGGTAAAATTCAATTACAATTCGTTGATGCAGTTCTCGAACTGGCGCGCTATAGAGGTGTCAAAGATTTGTCGCGACGACGCCGTGCGTCTGCCGGAGATTGCGTTGGCGGATCCTGAATTCGAGGATGAGAGAGGTAGGCCGAACGACAAGAGATCGATGCTCCGGCAGATCGCGCACGCACTCGGAACGCCCAAAGACGCCTTTCTCGACGAATCCGAGGCGTTCGCCACGATCGAGATGACGGGGGACTTGCTGTGCGTCTGGTCCGCGCTCACCCTGTCGGACCGCCGCTTGCTGCTGGAGATGGCGCGCGGGATGATCTCCCGCGGCTAGAACGGCCACGGCTCCTCCTGTGACCCCTTCCCTGCCCGCTCGCCCGGCACCACGAGGTCCACGATCTCGTCGAGCGGCTGCGTCACCCGGATGGTCCGACCCGCCGCGGTGATGAAGGTCTCGTTGCGCATCAGGTCCGTGTCGCTCAGCGCCTGGACGCTGGTCACGCGCAGCAGGTGGCGGCAGCCGTCGCCGTCCTGCACCTGGAGGAAGTTCCCGACCCGCCGAACCGCCGACATGGCGCTCTCCCACCCCGCTGGTGATCTGGGCCTAGGCGCCCTGCAGGCTCTCGGCGAAGTCGTCGGGGATCTCGCCCCACTGGCCGAGGATCGTGACGCCCTCCAGCTCGCCGGTCTCGTCGTCGGCCACGACCTTCAGCGCCGCCGCGCCCGGCATCCGCTTGGCCATGTTCTCCGCCTTCTTCACCGCCCCGCTCTCGGTCTGCGCCGGCTCCTGCCGGGCCGGTCGCAACCGCTTCCGGTGCACCTCGAAGGGCTGCACCACGAACGCCGTCCTCATCGCCATCGCCGTCCTGTCCCCCGGTTTGTCACAGGTTCTCCACCGACCCTACCGGCCGGCCAAGGGCCGCCCGCGACAGGTGTTTTCGCGCCGTATTCACATTCGTCCACCGGCCCGGAAGAAACTTCTCGCCCGCAGATTGTGCCCGGCCAGCACCTGTGATCTGTTCCGCTTTCGTTCTAGCACGGCGAGGCGGCGGGCGCACCTCTCCCGGATCAGCGCGGCGGGGCCGGCGTGCCGATGCCGTCCGCGTGCCGCCGATCGGGCCGGGGTTGCGCCGGCCTCCCCGCGCCTGTTGGCGACCGCCCGCCGACGACTGCCTGACGCGCGTCGGACCGGCCCGGCCAGGTCATACCAAGGTATGGCGTCGCCCCGCGTCGGTATAAATGTCCGGCTCCGTCCCGGTCGCTACACTTTCCGTCATCCAACAGCGCAGACGGAGAGTTGTCATGACGGATCGTGCCAAGGGAATTGCTCTGATCACCGGCGCTTCGGGCGGGATCGGTGCGATCTATGCCGAACAGCTCGCCGCGCGCGGCTACGATCTCATCCTGACCGCCCGGAACGCGGATCGCCTGGAGGCGGTCGCGGAGACGGTGCGTCGGGCCTCCGGCCGCACCGTCGAGGCGCTCGCGGCGGACATCAACGACCGGGCCGGTCTTCGGCGCGTCGAGGACCGGCTGCGGGGCGAAGCGGCGATCACCCTGCTGGTCAACAACGCCGGCTTCGGCTCGGCGGCCCCGCTGCTCCAGGCGGATCCGGACGAGATGGAGCGCATGATCGGCGTCAACGTCACGGCCGTGACGCGCCTCGCCTACGCGGCGGCGCCGGCCTTCGTCGCGCAGGGGCACGGGGCGATCATCAACGTCGCCTCGACCGTCGCCCTCAATCCCGAGCTGCTCAACGGCGTCTACGGGGCCAGCAAGGCTTACGTCCTGGCCTTCACCCAGTCGCTGCAGCACGAACTTGCCCCCAAGGGCGTCCGGATCCAGGCGGTCCTGCCCGGCGCGACGGCGACGGAGTTCTGGACCGTGGCCGGCGTCGGCGGCCACCGGAACCTCCCGGCCAGCATCGTCATGACGCCGGCCGATCTGGTCGCGGCCGCGCTGGCCGGGTTCGATGCCGGCGAGGTCGTCACGATCCCGCCCCTGGAGAACGGCGCGGCCTGGTCCGCGCTGGACGCCGCGCGCCTCGAACTCGCCGCCCAGCTCGGCGCGTCGGCGCCGGCGAGCCGGTACCGGAGCGCGCGCGCCGTCGCGGCCTGAGGTGCCCGCGGGGGCGCCCCGACCGGGGGCCCCTGCCCGCTCCCCTCGGCGGATCGGTCAGGCCCGGGCGAGCGGCAGGCGCACCGTGAACCGGGCGCCCGGCGCCCCGTCGCGGGAACGCGCGTCGATCGAGCCGCCGTGGGCCGCCACGATGGTCCGGCAGATCCGGAGGCCCAGGCCGAGCCCCTCGGTCCGCGTCGTGAAGAAGCCGTCGAACAGCCGGTCGACGGCGTCGGGATCGAGGCCCGGCCCGTTGTCGACGACGTCCACCGTGATCGATCCGTCCCGGCAGGTGGTCTCGACCGTGATCTCCGGCCCGGGCATCCGCGCCTGCCGATGGATCTGGATGGCGTTCATCAGCAGGTTGACGAAGACCTGCTGCAGCTGGATCCGGTCCGCGGAGACCTGCGCGGCCGCGTCGGCCGGGACGACGGTGAGCCTGATCTTGCCGCGGTTCAGGTCGTGCGCCACGAACTGCGCGGCCTCGGTCAGGATCTCCGCCACGCAGACGGGCGCGCGGACGCTGTCGCGTTTCGCGGCCATGCGCCGAGTGCGATCGATGATGTCCCCGGCCCGCGTGACCTGATCGACGATGCGCTGGCATTGCCGCCGGAGCAGGTCGCGGTCGAGATCCGCGCGGTCGAGCAGGCGCAGCATCGCCCCGGCGGTCATGCCGATCGACGACAGGGGCTGCCCGATCTCGTGCGCGATCGACGCCGAGAGCTCGCCCAGCGTCGAGATCCGGGAGACGTGGGCGAGCTCGTCGCGCAGGACTTCCAGGGACATCTGCCGCTCGACGTGCTCGGTGATGTCCACGAAGGAGGCGAGCCAGAGGCCGGAGCTGGCGCCGTCCGCCCGCGGGACCACGCAGAACAGCGTCTCGAAGCGCGAGCCGTCGAGCCGGACGCTGTGCGCCTGCTGCTGGAACGCGGTCGCGCCGGCCGCGAAGGCCCGGGCGGAGTTGACCTGGGCGGTGCAGAGGGGGTCGAAGAAGCGCTGCGTGCGCTGCCCGATCATGTCCGCGCGGCCGCCGGCGCCGAACATCCGCACCGCCGCCTCGTTGACGTCGAGGATGACCATCCCGTGCCGCAGGCGGTCGGCCACGTCCGGACGCGCGTCGAGATGGGCGGCGATGTCGGTGATCCCGGCCGCCCGGAGCGCGTCCAGGGTGGCAACCCGCTCGCGGGCATCGACGACGACGAAGCCGATCGTCGAGACCTTCATGCAGACGAGGTACCACGCGTCGTTCCAGTCGGCCTCGCTGGCCACGACGATCCGGTCGTCCGTCGGCGTCAGACCGATGCTCATGTCCACGGTTCCCGGGGCCGGCCCCAGTGCTGGCCCGCCGCACCCCCGGTATACGGCATGCGAAAATCCCGCTTCCAGTCGCGAAGCGGGACTTTCGCGGGGCGGCGGCCTCGCCGGCGTCAGGCCCCCGAGAGGGTCTCCTTGGCCAGGGGCAGGCTGCGCAGGCGTCGGCCGGTCAGCGCCGCCACCGCGTTGACCACCGCCGGCGGCACGCCGGGCAGGCCCGGCTCGCCGATGCCGCCCATCGGCGCCCCGCTCTCGACGATCGCCACGTGCACCCGCGGCATCCGCGCCCGGTCGAGGATCGGATAGGCGTCGAAGTTCCGCGCCTGCCGCTGCCCGCCCTCGTAGACCACCTGCTCCAGCAGCGTCGACGAGAGGCCGAGCGCCGCCGCGCTCTCGACCTGGCGCTTCACGATTGCCGGGTTGACCACCCGGCCCGGATCGATGGCGATCCAGAGATCGTGCACCCGGGCCTCGCCGTTCTCGAGCGACACCTCGGCGATCGTCGCCGTCTCCGACCCGAACGGCGAGGCCATCGACACGCCCCGCGCGCGCCGCGTGCCGTCCGCCGCCTGGAACGGCCCGCGCGTCCAGCCGCCGGCGAGGTCGGCCACCGCCTGCAGCAGGGTGCGGTGGCGGGCGCTGTCCTTCAGGAGCGTCATCCGGAGGGCGAACGGGTCCTGGCCGCCGGCCTGCGCGATCTCGTCGAGGAAGCTCTCGTAGAAGTAGTCGTTCATCGAGTGCCCGACCGAGCGCCAGAACGCGATGGTCACCGGGTGCGGCACCTTCACGTAGGTGAGCCGCCGGTTCGGGATGGCGTAGGGCTTCTGGTCGAGGCCCTCCACCACCGAGGAATCCACCGGCCCCTTGAACAGCGCGCCGAACCAGCGCCCGATCGGGCCCTCCCCCACCGCGGTGGTCTCCAGCGCCACCGGCATCCCGTCCGGCCCGAGGGCCGCCTTGAACCGGGCGAAGCTCAGGGGGCGCAGCGCGTCCATGCCGAACTCCTCCTCCCGCGACCACAGCACCCGCACCGGCCTGCCCGTCGCCT
Organism: Methylobacterium sp. ME121; assembly: GCF_000974725.1. Taxonomy (NCBI): domain Bacteria; kingdom Pseudomonadati; phylum Pseudomonadota; class Alphaproteobacteria; order Hyphomicrobiales; family Methylobacteriaceae; genus Methylobacterium; species Methylobacterium sp. ME121. The sequence continues at coordinate 32,732 of NZ_BBUX01000059.1, read as the reverse complement.
TCGCGAGCAGGATCGCCTGCGGGAACGGGCTGGCCGGCCCGTAGTGGAAGTGGCGCCCGAAGAAGCCGCCGAGCATCGGCGAGTGGATGCGGACCTGATCCGGCTGTAGCCCGGCCGTCTTGGCGGCGACCTGCTGGAACAGCTCCGGCATCTGGTTCGGCACCCAGAGGTCGAGGCTGCCGTCGGGGGCGAAGCGGGCCACCGCCGAGGGCGGCTCCAGCTGCGCGTGCGCGAGGTAGGGGGCGTCGTACGCGGCCTCGACGACTCGGGTCGCGCCCGCAAAGGCGGCGTCCGGGTCGCCCGCCTGCTCGGCCGGAACGCCGGGGCCGGGCGCGTCCCGGAGGGCGGCCAGCATCGCGGCCGAGGAGAAGCCGGCCGAGACGTTCGCGACGCCGTCGGGCGCCGGCCGGCTCCAGGTCACCTGCAGGGCCTCCGCGGCCGTGCGGGCCCGCCACCATGTGTCGGCCACCACCGCCACCGCGCCCGGCAGGCGCTCGACCGCCTGGACGCCCGGCATCGCCCGGACCTCCGCCGCGTTGGTGATCGCCTCCGGCTCGGTGCCGAGATGCGGCGCGTGCCGGATCGCGGCGTGAACCATGCCGTCGAGCCGGATGTCGATGCTGTAGACGGCCCGGCCGATGGACTTGTCGCGCATGTCGAGGCGCGCCACCGGCTTGCCGATCCAGCGGAAGTCCTTCGGATCCTTCAATGTCACGTCGTCGCGCGGCTGCAGCGCGAGCGCCGCGGCGGCGAGGACGCCGTAGCCGAGGCTCCGGCCCGAGGCGGCGTGGATCACGCGGCCGTTCCCGGTGGTCAGGCTGGCCTGCGGCACGGCGAGTTCGGCGGCCGCCGCCCGCAGCAGCATCTCGCGGGCGGTGGCGCCGAGGCGGCGCATGGCTTCGAAGCTCGAGCGGGTGGAGAAGGATCCGCCGGTCATGCGCAGGCCGTTGACGACCGCGTAATCGGGGCCGGGCGGGGCGCATTCCACCGCGAAGCGCGCCGGGTCGAGGTCGAGCTCCTCGCCGATCGTCTGGGCGAGGCCGGTGTTGATGCCCTGGCCCCCCTCCACGAAGGGGCTGAGCAGGCGCACGCTGTCGTCGGGGCGGATCTCCAGGAACGCCGCCACGCGGGTCCCGGGTTTCGGGGCGACGGCCGCCGGGCCCTCGGCGCGGGTCTGGGCGGCGGCCGGCGCCAGCCGCAGGCCGACCCCGAGGACCAGCGCGCCCGAGGCCGCCCCCAGGAAGCCGCGGCGGGAGAGGTTGCGGACCGGTTCGCGGCGGTCCGGGCGGGTGCGGGGCGAGCGGTCGCTCATCGTGCGCCTCCTCAGGCCGCGGCCTGCCGCACGGCGGCGGCGATGGCGTTGTAGGTTCCGCACCGGCACAGGTTGGTCATGGCGCCGGCGATGTCGGCCTCGGTCGGTTTCGGGGTCTGCTTGAGCAGGCTCGTGGCGGCCATGACCTGCCCGGACTGGCAGTAGCCGCACTGCGGCACCTCGATGCCGACCCAGGCGGCCACGACCCGGGCCCCGACCGGATCCTGCTCGATCGCCTCGATCGTGGTGATGGCTTGGTCGCCGACGCTCTCCAGCGGGACCTGGCAGGAGCGGGTCGCCGCGCCGTCGAGGAGCACCGTGCAGGCGCCGCACTGCCCGATGCCGCAGCCGTACTTCGTGCCGGTCAGCCCGAGGCTGTCGCGCAGGACGAACAGCAGCGGCGTGTCCGGTTCCGCGTCCACCGTGTAGCGGCGCGCATTGATCGTGAGCTGGACCATCGTTCGACCTCGTGGAATGGGGGACGGCGCGACGTGTCTCGGCGTGCGAACCGGCCGGGCGACGTGTCTCCGGGGGCGGCCGAAGGCGCGGCCTGTGTCGTGTGCTGTATCGCGAGAGGTACAGCCGCTCCCGGCCGCGCGGAATCATACGAAGGTTAGGGGTCGTCACCCGAAACGGTGCCTCTCTGTGGCCGGATCCGAGATCAGGGCCGGCCGAAGACAGTCCATCGCCCCGGGTCTCGGTCCTGAAAGCTTCAGGCGGCCGCACGCGGGCGGCCGTTCACACCTTCGCGGCGAGGGCGGGCGCCGGGGCCCGGGCCGCCGGCGCGGACGCCTCGCGCAGGACGGCGCGGGCGCTGTCGGCGAGGACGAGCCAGGCACCGGCCATGAGGGTGACGTCCTTGAGGACGAGGCGGCCCGCGCCCGACAGGTAGGGGAAGCCGTGCTGGGCATCGCCGAGTGCGGCGACCCAGGCCTCGGGGGTGGTCACGAGGAACGACAGGGTCACCACCGGGGTGAGGAAGGCGAGCACCGCGCCGGCCAGGCCCAGCCGCCGCGACACCAGGCCGGCGAGGACGAGCAGGCCGATCAGCAGCTCGACCGTGCCGAGGCCGCGGGAGAACGCGTAGGTGTGGTTGGCTGTCTGCCACGCGCGGGCGGCGAGGTTGAGCTCGCCTTCGTGGGTGAGGTGCTGGGCGTACTGGTCGGGATGGGCGTAGAAGAACGCCATGACCGGGCTGTTGGCGACGAAGGGCGTGATGCTGTCGGCCTCGTAGGGCGCGAACTTGAGCGCGCCGATCCAGAGGAAGACGACCGCGATGGCGACCCGCATGGCCTGGAGGCCGAGGCGGTTCGAGCCAGGCCCGGAGACGAGGCCGAGGGCGCGGCGAACCTGCGTGTTCATGGATCTGATCCTTCGAAGCTGAGGGCGCGGGACGGCGGGAGGCCACCCTGCAGAGGCGCCGGCCGGGACGGATGATCGGGCGGCGGCGATGGGATGAGCTTCGATGATGGGCCGATCCGGCTCAATCATACGCAGGTTTGGGTCTGATCATCCGATATTCGACCGGAACGCGGCCGTGGGTTCGGCAAGACATCTGTGTTCCGAGGTCGAGCGCAGGCATGCGGGTCCGTGCTCGACTTGCTGCCGGAAGGGATCGCGCCGCGCGGCGCGGCCGCGGGCGCACGAAATCTGTGCGCCGGCCGGTCAGGACCGGTCTATCATACCGACGCATGATATCCGGCCGATCGCGATGCCTTTACGTGTTTGCGAAATCTCGGATCCGCGGAGGATGGACGATGGACGACCACTACGATGCGCTCGTGATCGGCAGCGGCGAAGGTGGCAAGTTCCTGGCTTGGCACTTAGCCAAGGCCGGGCAGCGGGTCGCGGTGGTCGAGCGCCGCTGGATCGGGGGCTCCTGCCCCAACACCAACTGCCTGCCGAGCAAGAACGAGATCTGGAGCGCCGAGATCGCCCATCTCGCCCGGCACGCCGACCGGTACGGCATCGAGACCGGCCCGGTCGCGGTGGACATGGCCCGGGTGGTCGAGCGCAAGCGGGCGATGGTCCGCGACCTCGTCGACATGCACCTCGACCGCTACCGCGACAGCGGCGCGGAGCTCATCATGGGAACGGCCGCCTTCACGGGTCCCAGGGCGCTCACGGTCGCGCTGAACGCGGGCGGGTCGCGCGCGCTGATGGCCGAGCGGATCTTCCTCAACCTCGGCACGCGCCCGACCATCCCCGACGTCCCGGGCCTGCGCGACGCGGAACCGCTGACGAATATCGAGGCGCTCGAACTCGACGCCGTGCCCGCCCACCTCGTTGTCCTCGGCGGCGGCTACGTGGGCCTCGAACTGGCCCAGGCCTACCGCCGGTTCGGCAGCGCGGTGACGGTGATCGAGCACGGGGCGCAGATCGCGGGCCGCGAGGATCCGGACGTGGCCTCCGCGCTCGCGCAGCTCCTCGAGGCCGAGGGGCTGGCCATCCGCACCGGCACGGAGGTCGTGCGCGTGAGCGGCCGTTCGGGCGACGCCGTGGAGATCACGGTGCGCGGTGGCGACGGCGAGGCGGTCATCGCCGGAAGCCACATCCTCGTCGCGGCGGGCCGCGCGCCGAACACCGGTGGGATCGGCCTCGACCGCGCGGGGGTGGACCTCACCGAGCGGGGCGTGATCAAGGTCGACGACCGTCTGCGGACGAGCGCGCCGGGCGTCTGGGCCATCGGCGAGTGCGCGGGCAGCCCGGCCTTCACCCACGCCTCCGCGGACGATTTCCGCGTGATCCGCGACGATCTCGCGGGGATCGCGCGCTCGACCGCGGGGCGGCTGATGCCCGCCTGCCTGTTCACGGACCCGCCGCTGGCGCGGGTCGGATCGACCGAGACCGAGGCGCGCGCCCGCGGTGATGCCGTCCGGGTCGCCAAGCTGCCGATGGCGGCCGTGCTGCGCACGCGGACGACCGGGCAGACCGAGGGCTTCATGAAGGCCGTCATCGGACCGGACGATCGGATTCTCGGCTTCACGATGCTCGGCGCGGAGGCCGGCGAGGTCATGGCCGCTGTCCAGGTCGCGATGCTCGCCGGCCTGCCCTACACGGCTTTGCGCGACGCGATCCTCGCCCACCCGACCACCGCGGAGGGGCTGAACAGCCTGTTCTCGGCCGTGCCCGCCGCCTGACCCACTCCCTGACCCGCTCTCCGCGGTTCAGGCGCTCGCCGCGGCGGGTTCCGCCGCGCGGCTCTCTTGGTCCGGCTCGGCCGCCGGCAGATCGACCGCGAAGGTCGCGCCGGGACCGTCGTTGTTCCGAGCGGTCAGTGTCCCGCCATGGGACTCGACGATGGTCCGGCAGATCGCGAGGCCGATGCCCATCCCGTCGCGTTTCGTGGTGAAGAACGGGCTGAACAGCTTGGGCAACTGCTCTGGATCGATGCCGGTGCCGCTGTCGGACACCGCGATCCGAAGCCGACCGGGCGCGGGAGCGCTGAGCGCGATCTGCAGCTCGCGGCGTGTCTCGGGCGCATCGCGCATGGCGTGCAGGCCGTTCGTCACGAGGTTGACCACGACCTGCTGCATCTCGACGCGATCGGCCAGGACGCGCGCCTCGGTCGCGGCGATCAGAGTCCGCACCATCGCCCCGGCCGCCAGGATCTCCCGATCGAGGAGCGCCACGACCTCCGCGAGGAGGGGCTGAAGGTCGACGATCTCGGGCTGGCTCCGGTCGCGGCGGAGCTGCTCGCGCGTCCGCTGCACGATCCGGCTCGCCCGCATGCCGTCGCGGACGGCGCGCTCGGCCGCCCGCGCGGCCGCCTCCAGATCCGGCGTCTCGCGCCGCAGCCAGCGCAGGCAGGCCTCGGCGCTCATCACCATGGCGCCGATCGGCTGGTTGACCTCATGGGCGATGGAGGCGGAGATCGCCCCGACGGTCGAGACCCGGCCCGCGCGGGCCAGCTCGGCCTGGGCGGCGAGCAGCGCCTCCTTCGCGCGCTCCCGCTCGGTCACGTCGATCATCGCGCAGGCGACGCGGTCGAAGGCCGCCGGGTCGTCCGGCAGCGCCACGACGAGGATCACGGTCACCTCCCGCCCGTCGCCGCGAACGAGGCGGCCCTGCGCCTCGAACCGGCCGCCCGCCCGGTCGAGCCGCTGCAGGAGCGGCAGGACGAGATTGTTGCCCGGCGGCAGGAAGCGGCTCATCGAGCCGAGGACCGCGTCGCGGGACCGGCAGCCGAGGAGCTGCACCGTGGCGTCGTTGACGTCGACCAGCGCGATCTGCCGCGCGCAGGCGGCGGCGAGCACGGCATCGGCCTGTCCGCGGAGGTCGGTCCCGGACCCCCCGGCGGCCCGCGCCTCGGCGAGGTAGGCCTGCGCCCCGGAGAGATCGACCTCGCACAGCGCGACGTGGCTCTGCTCGAAGAGCGCGCGGTAGCGCCGCTCGCTCCGCGCCAGTGCCCCCAGCGCGCGCTGGCGGGCGCTCGTGTCGAAGGCGATCAGGCTGATCCCGCCGGTCAGCGCGAGGTAGAAGCCGACCGCGGTCAGGCCGCTGCGCTCGGCGAGCGACTGCGCGATCATCGGCGAGAAGGCGCCCCCGATGATGCCGCCGACGTTGAACGCCACGGAGGTGCCCGTGTAGCGCACCTGCGGCGGGAACAGGCTCGGCAGCCACGCGCCGAGCGGCCCGTTGACGAAGCCCATCACCCACAGGGCGAAGGCCAGGAAGACGAAGATCGTCACGAGGGAGCCGCTGCCGAGCATCGGCGCCAGCAGGATCCCGGAGGCGATCGTCCCGGCGCAGCCGACGATCAGGACGCGGGCCGGGTCGAGCCGGTCGGACAACCAGCTCGCGACGACGATGGCGGCGGCCATGAACAGGATCGCGCCGAGCTCGACCGTCAGGAACGAGGCCCGGGAATAACCGAGCGTCGTCGTGCCGTAGCCGAGCGCGAAGGCGGTGGCGGTCCAGAACAGCGAGAAGCACGCGACGACGCCGAACATCCCGGCGACGACCTGCCCGGCATGGTGGCGCAACAGCGCGACGAAGGGGACGCGCGGTGGCTGTGCGTCCTTCACGGCGGCGGCGAACTCCTCGGTCTCGCCGAGATTGGTGCGGACCCAGAGCCCGAGCCAGACGAGCGGCACGCTGAGCAGGAACGGCACCCGCCAGCCCCAGTCCGCGAACTGCTCCGCGCTGAGGGTCAGGGTCAGGACGAGGAACAGGCCGTTGGCCACGAAGAAGCCGAGGGGCGCCCCGAGCGGCGCGAACATCGCGTAGCGCGCGCGCCAGCCCGGCGGGGCGTTCTCCAGCGCCAGCAGGGCGGCGCCGCTCCACTCGCCGCCGAGCGCCAGCCCCTGCCCGAACCGGAGGAGGCAGAGTAGGACGGGCGCGAGCCAGCCGGCCAGCGCGAAGGTGGGCAGCAGCCCGATCGCCGAGGTCGAGAGACCCATCAGCAGGAGCGAGGCGACAAGCGTCGCCTTGCGCCCGACCCGGTCGCCGAAATGCCCGAAGACCGCGCCGCCGATCGGCCGGGCCACGAAGGCGAGGCCAAAGCTCGCGTAGGCGCTGATCAGCTCCGCCGATTGCAGCGCCGCCGGGAAGAACAGCGGCCCGAAGATCAGGCTCGCCGCCGTGGCGTAGATGTAGAAGTCGTAGAACTCGACCGTCGTGCCGATCAGGCTCGCGAGGAGGACGCGCGCCGTCTTTTGTCTGGGAGGCGCGTTGCTCACCGCAATCATCTCCGCGCCTCGCTCCGCAGCCTGCCATACGGGTGCACGGCCGGACGGGGCGCCCGCGAGCCCGGGGGCCGGGACATGCTGATCGCGTTGGAGGTTGAGCCAGTCCCGGGGGCAGTGCAACCGCTCATAGCCACAAGCTTGGCCGCAAGTCGATAGGCTCGGCCGGGTGCGGCCCCTGCGTCCGGCCTCTGCGCCCGGCCTTTGCGTCCGGCCTCTGCGGACCGGCTGTGCCGTCCGAAGACGGTCGGCTTGATCGGGCGCGGATTCAACCTGTAAGCACTGTCCTCGCGGACAGCCTGGCAGGGGCGCGCGGGGGCTCGTCGATCACGATGTCAGGCAACGTCCGGGGTGGCGCGGCGAAAGCCGGCGCCGACACGGCCTCACCGCTGGTGGTCATCGTCGAGGACGACGAGGGCGTCCGGGAGGGGCTCCAGGATCTCCTGCGCTCCGTCGGCCTCGACACCCTCGCCTACGGCGCGACGAGCGAGCTCCTCGCGGCGACGCTGCCGGACCGCCCGGGCTGCCTGATCCTCGATGTGCGGCTGCCGGGATCCAGCGGTCTCGACCTGCAGGCGAAGCTGGCCGCGCTGGGCAACCGCATGCCGATCATCTTCATGACCGGCCACGGCGACATCCCCATGACCGTCCAGGCCATGAAGGCGGGCGCGCTCGACTTCCTGACCAAGCCGTTCCGCGATCAGGACATGCTCGACGCCATCGCGGTCGCGATCGAGCGGGACAGGACCCGGCGCGCCTCGAGCGCGGGGGTCGCCGAACTCGAGGCGCTGGCCGCGACCCTGACGACGCGGGAGGCCGAGGTGATGGCGCACGTCGTCAAGGGGCTGCTCAACAAGCAGATCGCCTACGCCCTCGGCATCAGCGAGATCACGGTCAAGATCCACCGCGGCAACGTCATGCGGAAGATGGAGGCCGGCTCCGTGGCCGACCTCGTGCGCAAGACCGAGCTGCTCAAGGCCCGGGCGACCGTTTGAGCCCGAAGCCCCCCGCAGCCGCCGGCCCGGGCCGGGCCAATCGGCGCGGAACGATGCCGGGTATCACCGCGTTGGCACCCACACGGGACAGATTTCGTCGACACGATCTAGTCGAGTGGCGGCGGAAAAGTCCCGACTAGATTCGCCAAACCCATGTCTACCGGATCGCATCGCGGCGCTCCGAGGCCTGCTTTGCTGTGGCGGGACTCGGTTCATCAGGATGTGCGTCCGTCGCGCGCATCAAACCATCGTATAATATCGTCGGCGCGGCCGCTGGCCCACACAGGTGGGATCGACGCGCCTCCGAGAGGCTCCGGAGGGAGATTCGTGCCGGTCGGGAAGAAAGCGGTCGCGGTCGTGGACGACGACGAGGCGGTTCTGGACGCGACGTCCAGCTTCCTCGAAGCGTTGGGCTACGACGCGCGCGCCTTCAACTCGGGCGAGGCCTTCCTGGGCTCCATGGCCGGCAGCGACGTCTCGTGCCTGCTGACGGACGTGAACATGCCGGGGATCAGTGGCATCGAGTTGCAGGACCGCGTCCGGCAGCAGCGCCCTGCCCTGCCGGTCATCATGATGACCGCGCTGACCGACGACGCGCTCCGGCGTCGGGCCCTCGCCGGCGGCGCCCGCGATCTCCTGCGCAAGCCCCTCGTGGCCGACGAACTGATCCGCTGCCTGGAAGAGGCGATCGGGGCCTGAGGATCGGCCGCGTGAACGTCGGCCAGGCTGCGCGCGGCCGTCACGCGCCTGCGCGCCCGGACGATCCGATTAGGACATCAAACCTCCGTATGATTTCGGCGCGAACGGCCACGGTGCAAGGTCGCGCCATGGAAGGGGCGCGCCGCACGCGGGCCGGACGAGGAGGCGGGGATGGGACTGACGATGGCGAGCCGGAGCGGTGCGGGGTCGGACGAGGCCGTGCTCCGCGCGGAGACCGCCCGCAGCGCCATGGCCCGGCTCCTCGCCGTCGCCGGACACGATCTCAAGCAGCCGCTGCAGGTGGCCCTCATGGCCATCGACCGCGCGGTCTCGGACGGCGTCGGCCCCCGGGCCGCGGCCCGGCTCGGCCTTGCCAGCGACGCACTGGTGCGGCTGGGCCGCGAACTCGACGACTTGGCCCGCTCCTCCCAGACCGGCGCCTTGCCGCCCCGGCTCGGTCCCGTCGCCCTCGTCCCGCTCCTGGAGGCGGTGGCGGCCGAGTGGCAGCCCTACGCCGACGCGGTCGGAGTGCGGGTGCAGGTCTGCGCCACGGCGCTGACGGTCCAGAGCGAGGCCGCCATGCTGACGACCATCCTGCGCAACCTCGTCGGGAACGCCGTGAAGTATGCGGGCCCGGGCGGCCGCGTCGTCGTCGGATGCCGCCGCCGGCAGGGGCGGGTCACGATCGAGGTGCACGATGACGGTCCCGGCATCGCGCCCGAACGGCTGGCGGGCATCTTCGACGCCTTCGACCGCGCCGGGCGCCGGGACGGGGCCGGTCTCGGGCTCGGCCTGCACATCGTCCGGCAGACCGCCGCGGCGCTCGATCACCCGATCGCCGTGCGATCCCGGCGCAACCGGGGCTCCGTCTTCGGCGTGACCGCGCCCCGTCACTGTCCGGCATCCGCGTAGATTTCCCGGGTCGATCCCGACGGCGTTGCCGCCGCGGAGCAGGTCCGCCGTCCCGGCACTGGAGGCCGCGAAACGCCCGGACCGCGTGCGCAGCCCATCGAAATCCGCGGCGTCCACGGCCGCGCAGGCGTGCCGCGCCCGCACGGCTTGCTCGCCAGGGTTGCTTGTGGAACCGTGTCGGCCTGAGACCCCGAAGAGGCGACGGATGCTCCGCACCGTGCTTTCGCAGACGGAGCGCGACCTGACATGACGGCTGGTGATCCGCCCAACAAGATGGCCGAAGTCGCCGGACTGGCGGCCGCGATCGCCGACCACATCCTCGCGCAGCACGAGGCCGGGACCACGATCCCGCCGGACCAGTTCCGGATGCTGGTGAGCGCCGCCCGGATGCTCCTGGACAACGGCGTGCCGTGGCCGCCGTCGGTGACCTACCTCGTCATGGAAGTCGCCCGACGGGTCGAGGAGGCCGAGCCGCCGCCCAAGGGCGACGAGGTCGTGGCGCACCTGGAGCAGGCGCTCGACGCGGCGAAACCGACCTGAGACTCACCTGAGACCGACCGTCATGCGGCGGGCGCGCCGATTTCCTGCGGGATCGGCGCCCTATATGGGCCCTATGCCCACACTCGGTCTCAAGCTCCCGCTCCGGATCTGCGTCCTCGAGAACGCCGCCTGCGTCGAGGATGCCGGCGGCCGGCGCACCGGCTACGTCTACTGGGACGAGGGCCGTTCGGGAGGCGGTGACAGGCCCTTCACCCGCGCCGAGGCCATCGAGCAGGTCCGGATCATCGCGGGCGCCTGGGCCGGCGCCCTGGTCCACAGCGGCACCCTCGACACCGGCCCGGCGCCCGAGCCGGGTGCCGCCGCCGCCGAGCCGTCTCCGGAAGGCTGACCCGCCCCGCGCGGAGAGGGATCGCCGCTACAGGCCGGTGCCGCTCGAATACGAGACCGGCGCGCCCGGGCCCGAGCTCATCGCGGAGGCCGCGACGGTGGCGGCGATCCAGTCCCCGTCGCTGGTCCCGTGCACCCGGCACGCCCGCGCCATGGCCCGCACTTGGCGGCGCCAGAGCCAGAGGCGGAGGGTGTGGATGAGGTCGTACATGGTCGGCCCCGCGCTGCCGCTCCCGCCCATGTGGTGCGCGCGGGCGGACCGCTCAAGCCTGCGACGCCCGACCGGTCGAGTCCAGAAGCCCCGCCTCAAGCGGCGCGGTGCTTCATCACGAAGTGGAAGCCGAGTTCGGGGTTCTTGCTGAAATCGGCATCGTAGAACGCGTTCTCATTGCCGGAACCCCGGCAGAAATCCTTGAACTGAAACATGGTCATCGGGACGAATTCGAGCCCGTGCTGCCGGACGAGGTCGCGCCACCACGCCTCCGGCTTGACTGTAGGATGGTAGCTCACGCCGTTGGCGACATCATCGTAAGTTGCGGCGGAGCCGACGAAAAGACCGTCATCGGCCAAGTGAGATCTCACGTTTTCAAACAACTGTGGGAGTAACGATTCCTCGATATGCTCGAGGACTTCCCACATGGTGATCACGTCAAACTTGGCTTTCTTCCCGGTCCTCTGATCCACCAGAGAGAACGGTTTCGTGATGTCGCATGTCTTCAGGTATTCGGGAATGATGGACCATTCGGCTCGCTGTGCGCGAAGGGAGTAATCGCTCCCTTCGATGCCGAAGGCCGCGTTGCCCCTGATGAGGAAATCGAAAACAAGGCCGCCGCCCGCGCAGCCGAGATCCAGGGCGGTTACCTTGCGGCCGAAATGACTCTCGACGGAATGACAAAACCGCTGGTTGCGCGTGTTGTCATCCTTTGTTCCTCTCGGAACTGTGTGGTCATTGCTTTCATACGCAATGGGATGGTCTGTCAGGAGGCAAAGATTGTTCTTCGGCGCGAGCTGCACGACGGCGAGGCGCCTGACATCTTGCATCTGCGCGAGCTGCTGCGCGTGAGCCGCCATGATCTTGCTGTCGAGGGCGGCGTAGAGCTGGCGGCCCACGTCAAGGATCTGCTGGGTGATGAATTGCTTGTCTTGGTCGTCCATCACAAATCCCTGACGATCGATCTCGGTGTGACGCGGCGTGGCTGAACCCGAATTTATCCCAGATCCTGTATCAAATCTTTACGCGGCGGTCTGAATCCGGGGCGAGAAGCGGCGGCGCCCGCCCGACGGCGCGCTTCGTCCGGGACCTGTCGCCAGCCCGGTCGGGTGGGCCGACCGAAGGTCTCATGCCCCCGCCCCGGGCAGCCCGGTCCAGGCCTCGCGGACGAGCGCGAGGCGCCGCTCGGCCCGCGCCGCGTCGGCGTCCGCGACTTGGTGGAGGACGGCCTCCAGCGCCTCGGACCCGCCGAGCGCCGCGGCCGCCTCGCCCTGGCGGCGCATCGCGGAGCGGTGCGCCCGCATCGCCGGTCCCGCCTTCGGCCCGGCCTCGATCGCCTCCAGGGTGGCGATCAGGGCGGCCGCGAACGGGGCGACGTCGCGCCAGGACGCCGCGGGCGCCGATTCGGGCGGGCGGGCCTGCTCCGGCGGCGGCGCGGAGAAGCTGGTGGTGAGCGGGCGCTTCATGACGAACCTCCACGGGCGCGGTATAGGGGGCCATCGGCCGGCGCGGAGCTGTACGAGGAGCGCATGGCCGAAAGGCGGAAGGCCACCGGATCCGGCGAGGATAGCCTATCGCGCCACATCCTCCCCAATGCCGGCACGATGGTCGGCGTCTGCACTACGCTGATCGGCCTCGTGAAGATCGCCGAGGGCTGGATCGGGCCGAGCCACGTCGACGAGGCCGCCGCCCTGACGGCGATCCTGTTCCTGGTCAGCGCGATCGCGTCGTACCTGTCGATCCGCCTGGGCAACGGCGGCGACCTCCCGGTCAGCCTGGAGCGCTGCGCCGACATCTGCTTCGTCATCGGGCTGATCGGCCTGACGCTGATCGCGGTCCTGTTCGCCTATGAGACGATCTGACGGCGCGCCGCGCGGCGCCGGTCGGGCAGGGCTTCGCTATCGGTCAGCGCCGCCGCGAGGACCGCGAACAGGCCGAGATGCAGGCCGAGCGCCGCCAGCCCGGGATCGCGCAGGGACCACAGGCCGGCCGCCCCGAGCGCCATCAGCGGCGGTCCGGCCACGTAGACGAGGGTGCGCCACCCGGCGGGCCGGCCGAGGCGCCAGAAGCAGCCGGCCAGCGCCGCAAGGGCGAAGCCGCCCTTGAGCAGCGCCATGAACCGGATCACCCGCACCAGATCGGGGTCGACGGGAGCGGCGGGGGGGCGCCCAGCCGCGACCCAGGCCAGCGGAAGCGCAAGGATCGTCAGCGCGGCCAGCAGCAGGCGCGCCGCCGGGGTGCCGCGATTCCCGCGGCCGGCCGCGGCCGGGATCGTCATCGCCTGAACCCGCATCGGCTTCCTCCTGCGCGTGCCGCGAAGGGGCCGAGTCTAGGCCCTCCGGAGGCTCCGGTCACCGCGCGGGGGAGGGCGGCGGCCGGACCGCGCCGTCGCAGGGCGGGCCGGTCCCAAGGGCGGCCCGCGGCTCAGCAGCCGCGGAACAGCGCCACGCCGAAGGCGGTGAACTTCAGCGGCAGGTGGCAGTGGCGGTCGGGGTCGTCGAGCCGGAAGCGGATCGCGGCCTCCTCCAGGAACCCCTCCCCCGCGGCCCCGACGAAGTCCCCGATGACGAACACGACCTCGTAGAGCCCGGCCTCGAGCCGCGTCCGCACGACCGGATGGTCGAGGGTCCCGTCCGCCCCGAGGCGGCCCTCGGCGATCACCCGCCGCCGTCCTCCGGCCGTAAGGACGCGCACGCGCATCCCCTCGGCCGGCCGGCCCGTGGCGGCGTCGACGGCGTGGAGGGACAGGCCGGTCACGGGGCCTTGCCCTCCCAGACCATCCGCCAGGGATGGGCCGCCTCGTAGGCCGCCGCCATCGCCACCAGGGTCTCGTCGCCGCCCCAGGGCGCCACGAGCTGGAACCCGATCGGCAGCCCGGCGCTCGACGGTCGGCAAGGAATCGAGATCGCCGGACAGCCCGCAGCGTTGACGAAGCCCGTGAAGGTCGCCGAGCCGCGGGGGCCCACCGGCACCCCGGCGATGCGCGGCGGATGGGTGTCCTCCGCCCGCCAGGGCAGCGCCGCCGCGGCGGGCGTCATCAGCAGGTCGTGGCCGGCGAACAGGGCGGCGAGGTCCCGGCGCAGCGCCAGCGCCATCCGCTGCACGTCGAACAGGTCGGCCGCCGAGAGGGCCGCCCCGGCCTCCGCCAGGGCGCGGATGTCCGGGCCCAGGTCGTCGCGGCGGCCGGGATGCGCGCGCATCAGCCACGCGATGCCCGCTTGGCCGAGGACCGGCCACGCCTCCGTGATGGCCGTCGCCGCGTCGAAGCGGCCGGTCTCGACCCGGTGGCCGAGGCCGGCGAGGCGCCCGGCCGCCTCGGCGACGCTGTCGGCGATCTCGGGATCGACCGGGGCCGTCCCGAAGGCCGGGACGTGGAGGATCCGCATCGGGCGCTCCGGCACGGCTTCGCGCCCGAACGGGCCGAAGCCGTGCGGCGCGACGGAATCCGGGTCGGCCGCCCCGAGGACCCGCATCGCCGCCGCGAGATCCTCGACGGTGCGCGCCATCGGCCCGACCACTTCGAGGTCGAGCATGATCGGCGGCAGCCCGCCTTTCCGCGGCACCCGGCCGGCGGTGGGTTTCAGGCCGACGAGGCCGGTATGGGAGGCGGGGCGGCGGATCGAGCCGCCCGCGTCGGTCCCGAGCGCCAGGGGGCCGATCCCGGAGGCCACGGCCGCGACGGCGCCGCCGCTGGAGCCCCCGGGCGTCAGCGCCGGATCCCACGGGTTCCGGGTGACCCCGTGGACCGGGTTGCCGGTGTAGCCCTGGACGGTCAGCTCCGGGACGTTGGTCTTGCCCAGGATCACCGCCCCGGCCGCGCGCAGCCGCGCCACCGGCGTCTCGTCCCGGTCGACCGCGCGCGCGGTCCCCTCCCCCGCGTAGAGCCGGCTGCCCCAGCCGGTCGCGAACCCGGCGACGTTCAGGCTGTCCTTGACGGTCAGCGGCACGCCGTCGAGGAGCCCGAGCGGGCGTCCCGCCCGCCAGCGCGCCGCGCTCGCGGCGGCGGCGCGCTCCGCGCCCTCGGGATCGACGGCGACGAGGGCGTTGAGCGTGGGGTTCACGGCCTCGGCCCGCTCCAGGCAGGCGCGGGCGGCCGTGACCGGGCTCGCCGTCCCGGCGGCGTAGCGGCGGCCCAGGGCCGCGGCCGAGAGGGTCCAGAGCGGGCCCGCCGCGTCGATCCGGGTCATGACTCCTCCTCGCGATGCGCGATCCAGCGGGCGAGCGGCCCGGTCAGACCCGTAGCGGGCTTCGCGGGCGGCCGGGCGAAGCGGCCGGCCCGGGGTGGCCGCGTCCCGAGCCGCACCAGGGCCTGCGCCTGACCCAGGGCGGCCGCGAGCGGATCGACGAGCGGCACCGGCACCGCGTCCCGCAGGGTCGCGGCGAGGCCGGCGAGCGGCGCCCCGGCCAGGATCACGACGTCGGCCCCCTCCCCGACCGCCCGCTCAGCCAGGGCCAGGATCTCGGGCCGCAACTCGTCCTGCACATCGGTCACCGCCGCGAACGGCCGGCGCACCGCGTGGAGGCCGGCGCAGCGGGCCGACAGGCCGGCCAGGGCCACCGCGTCCTCGTACCAGGGCAGCAGGGCGGGCGCGAAGGTGACGATCGCGAACCGCGCCCCGAGCTGGCAGGCGGTCAGCATCGCGGCCTCGGCCATGCCGACCACCGGCAGGTCGAACAGCTCCCGCGCGGCGACGAGCCCGGGATCGCCGTAGGCCGCGATCACCGCGGCGTCGTGGCCGGAATGGTGCGCCGCCAGCGTCTCCAGCACCGCCGCCCCGGCGAGCTGCGCCTCGGCCCGGCTGGCGATGTAGGGAAGGCCCGTCGCCGCGGTGAGCGCGGTGATGTGCGCGTCGGGGGCGAGCGCCGCCGCGGCGGCCCGGGCCATGCGCGCGGTCATCGCCGCCGAGGTGTTGGGGTTGAGGAGCAGGATCCGCATGCGAGGGCTCCGGGCACTTCAGCCGGCCATCCGGCGGGACAGGCCGGCGGCCCGCTCCATCACGGCGGCGAGCACCACGGTCGCGAGGATCAGCAGGCTGGAGGCCGCCGCCACCGTGACGTCGAGGCGGCCCTCCAGGTCCTGCCACATGCGGATCGGCAGCATGTCGGTGGCGGCGTCGCGCAGGAACAGCGAGACCGGGACGTTGTCGAAGCTCGCCATGAAGGCGATGAAGCCCCCGGCCAGGATCCCGGGCCGGATCAGCGGCAGGGTCACCCGGCGGAACGTGTAGAGGCGCGAAGCGCCGAGGGAGGTCGAGCTCTCGAGGAGCACCGGGTCCATCTGCGACAGGGCCGCCACGGTGGTGCGGACCACGTAGGGCACGCAGACCACGGTGTGGCCGAGGACGAGGGTCAGCGGCGAGACCGGGATCCCCGCGAGGCTGAACAGCATCAGCGCCGCGAGCCCGAAGGCCAGGGCCGGCAGGACCAGCGGCGACAGGAACAGGCTGTCGAGGAACCGCGCGGAGAGCCGCCGCGACCGGGCGATGGCGAGCGCCGCGGCGGTGCCCAGAACCACCGACAGCAGGGTCGTCCAGCCCGCCACCACGAGGCTGTTCCAGGCGGCGGCCTGCAGCTGCTCGGCCTCCGCGAGCGCCGCGTACCAGCGCAGGGCGTAGCCGGGCGGCGGGAAGCGCAGGGAGAAGCCGCTGGTGAACGACACCACCACGACGATCACGGTCGGCGCCGCCAGCAGGACGAGGCAGAGCCCGGCGAGCAGCAGCACGGCGCCGTGGAAGCTGAACCAGTCGAGATCGCGCCGCAGGCTCGTCCGCATGGTGACCTCCCGGTGACCTCCAGGTGACCTCAGGCCTGCGCGTAGCCGCGCGACAGGCGGCCCGCGAGGTTGAGGAGCGTGACGCAGGCGAGCACCGCCACGAGGAAGACGATCGCGATCGCCGCCGCGAACGGCCAGTTGTTGAGCGATGAGGCCTGCTGGTACAGGTACATGGGCATGAACAGCATCTGCCCGCCGCCGATCAGCGACTGGGTGATGAAGGCGGTGATCGCCGCCGCGAAGGTCAGCAGGCAGCCCGCCACGATGCCGGGCAGGCAGAGCGGCAGGGTCACCCGCACGAAGGTGCGCCACGCCCCCGCCCCGAGCGCCGCCGAGGCGTCGGCGAGGTTGGGGTCGATCCGCGACAGGGCGGTGACCAGGGGCAGGACCATCAGCGGCAGCTGCACCTGCGCCAGCGCCAGGACGAGGCCGCCCTCGGTGTAGAGCAGCTTCAGCGGCGCGTCGGTGAGGCCGAGGCCGAGGAGCGCGGCGTTGACGATGCCCTGGCGCCCCAGGATCACGATCCACGCGAAGGTCCGCACCACCACGCTCGTGAGCAGCGGCAGCAGCACGATCAGGGTCAGCAGGCCGCGCAGCCGGCCGGGCGCCCAGGTCAGGAGCAGCGCCAGCGGCAGGCCGAGCAGGAGGGTCAGCGCCGTGACCTCGGCGCCGAGCCACAGGGTCGCGCCGAGCACCCGCAGGGAGAACGGGTCGAGCAGGAACCGGGCGTACTGGTCGAGGCCGAACCGGGTCATGGCCGGATCGGCGTAGAAGCTCACGAGCAGCAGCAGCGCCAGCGGCGCCAGGAAGAAGACGAGGAAGAACGCCCCGAGCGGCAGCGCGAGGCGGATGTCGTAGGCCGCCGTCCAGGCGCGGCCCGGGCGGAGGGGCGCGGCGACCGGGCTCGCCGCCGCGATGGCCGGCCCGGCCGTCACACCCGGATCTCGCGGTTGAAGCGCTCGATCCAGGCCGGCCGGCCGCGGTTGATCGCGGCCCAGTCCTGGAACACCGACTTGCGCTTCAGCTCCTCGGCGTCCTTCGCCAGGACCTTGGCGACCTCGCCCTCCATCGCGACCTTCCGGTTGGTCGGCACGATCAGGTAGGGGCTCTGCATCAGCTTGGCCTGCACCTCCGGCGACAGGGCGGCCTCGATCAGCTTGAAGGCCAGCTCCTTCACCGGGGTGTTCTTGACGATGTGGATCGTCGTCTTGAAGGCGATGATGCCCTCCTTGGGCGCGGCGAACTCCACCGGCACGCCCCGGGCCTTCAGGATCTGGATCGCGTTGAAGTTGCCCGGCCCGATGTCGACCTGCTCCTGCTGGTAGAGGGCCGCCAGGGCGCCCGGGTTGGCCGCGACGGCGGCGAGGTTCGGCTTGAGCGCCTCCAGCGCCTTGAAGCCCGGCTCGACGTCGGTCTCCGAGCCGCCGTGCATCCGGGCGATCTCCACGAGGAAGCCGGTGCCGAGCGTCGAGTTCAGGTTGGTGATGCCGACCCGGCCCCTGTACTCGGGCTTCCACAGGTCGGCCCAGGAGGTCGGCGGCGTCTTC
The DNA here is from genome assembly GCF_000974725.1 of Methylobacterium sp. ME121. Taxonomy (NCBI): domain Bacteria; kingdom Pseudomonadati; phylum Pseudomonadota; class Alphaproteobacteria; order Hyphomicrobiales; family Methylobacteriaceae; genus Methylobacterium; species Methylobacterium sp. ME121. The sequence goes on along the minus strand of NZ_BBUX01000059.1, from coordinate 14,708 downwards.
ACCTTCTCGGGATTGTAGGTCAGGCCGACGATCTGGAAGAACGGCGCCGGGCCCATCGGCTCCTGCGCGTCGGCGATCAGGTCGCCGTAATGGGCGGACTGGGCCGTTGGGTAGGGCTCGACGAGGTCCTGGGCGATGGCCGTGAGGGCGGGGCCCGGATCGTGCAGCATCACGTCGATCGGCGGGTTGGCGCGGGCGGCCTGGACCTTGGCGATCTGGTCGACCGAGAGCATCGGATCGAGGATGACGTCGCCGCCCGAGCTCTTGCGGAAGGCCGGCACCAGCACGGCCCGGTGCGCCTCCTCCCAGCTCCCCGTGAAGGTCGCGAAGACGAGCTTGCGCGCCTGCGCGTGGGACAGGCCCGGGAAGGCCTGGGCGGCGCCGAGAGTCAGGGCGCCGGCGAGGAGGCTGCGGCGGTGCAGGGTCATGGTCGGCTCTCCTGGCTCGGTGTCGACTGGCGCGGCTGCGGCGGGCGCGGCCTCAGTGGCGGGGATCGGGGAAGACGCTGACCCGCTCGGGGGCGGTCGGGCGCAGGCGCACGCGGGTGCCGGGCGGCCGGGGCCGGGCGCCCGCCGCGCGCGGCTCGGCGGTCTTCAGGCGGGCGCCGCCGTCGAGGCGGATCTCGTGGACCAGGGTGGCGCCGAGCGGCAGGCCGACCTCGACCGCGCCGTCGAGCCCCTCCCCATCCCCGGACCCCGCTCTCTCTTCCGCGAAGGCGACGTGCTCGGGTCGCAGGCAGGCGGCGACCCGGGTCCCGTCCGGCAAGGACGTGGCGGCGGGGAGCAGGCCGCCCGCCTCCAGGGCCACCACGCGGGCGCCGCCCGGCTCCGTCGCGAGCCGCCCGTGCAGGACGTTGGCCGTGCCCACGAAGGTGTTGACGAACAGCGTCTCGGGCCGGTCGTAGACGTCGGTCGGGGGGGCGAACTGCTCCAGCCGGCCGGCGTTGAGCACGGCGACCCGGTCGGCCATCGACAGGGCCTCTTCCTGGTCGTGCGTGACGATCAGCGTGGTGGTGCCGGCGCTGCGCTGGATGCGCTTGATCTCGATCTGCATGTCGAGGCGCAGGTTCTTGTCGAGGGCCGCGAAGGGCTCGTCGAGGAGCAGGATCGACGGGCGCACGGCGAGCGCCCGGGCCAGCGCAACCCGCTGCTGCTGGCCGCCCGACATCTCCCGCGGGTAGCGCCCGGCGAGGTGCTCCAGCCGCACCAGCGCCAGCATCTCGGCGACCCGCGCCCTCTGCTCGGCCCGACCGACGCCCCGCGCCGCGAGGCCGTAGGCGACGTTGTCGGCGACGCTCATGTGGGGGAACAGGGCGTAGTTCTGGAACACGATGCCGACGGTGCGCCGGTTCGGCGGCAGGTGGTCGACCGCCTGACCGCCGATGATGACGCGCCCCTCCGTGGGCTTCAGGAAGCCCGCCACCGCCCGCAGCAGGGTGGTCTTGCCGCAGCCCGAGGGCCCGAGCAGGGCGACGAGTTCCCCGCCCCTGATGTCGAGGGTCACGGTGTCGACGGCGAGGGCCGAGCCGTAGCGCTGCGTGATCCCGTCGAGGATCAGGGTGGTCCCGGCGCTCACGGACGGCCCTCCCCGCCCGCCGCGAAGGCGCGGCCGTGCGCGGCGAGGTGCGCGGTCGGGCAGCCGGCGAGGTCCAGGCCCTTCCACAGGGTCACGGCCACCGAATCGACCACCGGCACGCCGAGTTCGGCCTCCAGGGCCGGGGCGAGCGCGGCGCCCGCGAGGTTCGTGCACACGATCGCCACCGCGTCGACGCCCTCGGACGCCACCGCGCGGACCATGCCGGCGATGGCCTCCGGACCGGTTTCCGCGAAGGCGAAGTTCTCCGACAGGCCGAGATGGCGCTCGGCGCCGCAATCGAGACCGGCCGCGCCCCAGTTGGCCTGGATCCGGCGCTGCACGTCGCCGGTATAGGGCGTGACGAGGCCGATCCGCCGGAAGCCCCGGGCGCGGAACAGGTCGCGGAAGGCGAGCGCGGCGGTGGAGGCCGGGCATCCGGTCCGGTCGGTGATCGCGGCGCTCAGGCGCTCGTCCGCGTCGAAGCCGAGCCACGCGCCGGAGGTGCCGTTCCACAGGATCGCGGCGACCCGGGCATCGGCGAGTAGGTCGGCCGCCGCCAGGATCGGCTCGGGGTCGAACTGGTCCAGGGCCGCCGGCGACAGGCCGATCTCCGTCACGCGGAAGCGGGCGAAATGGGCGCTCACGCCCGCGTGCCCGGCCAGCAGATGGGCGGTGGCCGGCTCGAGGACGCTGTTCGACGAGGGCGTCAGCATGCCCAGACGCGTCGTGCGGTTCGGTCGTTCCATCGCATCCATCCCCGATGCACCGAGCATCCGACAGGCCTGGACGGGCGACAAGATATTTTCTGCATGCTGCATGCAATTTGCGCAACTGCATGATATGTCAGCGCAACAGGCTGAAAAATGGAACACCGATCGGGTGGCCGGACGCGCTAGGCTGGCGCGGTGGAACGGGAGGATCGATGGACGTGGTGGCACGCCGCCGGGGCCGGCCCCGCAAGGCCCTGGTCGTCCCGGCCGCGCAGGTGCCGCGGACCGCGCTGCACGCGCAGGCGGCGGCCCGGCTCAAGGACATGATCGTGCGCGGCGCGCTGCCGGCCGGCGCGACCCTGGTGGAGACGGACCTCTCCGCGGCGCTCGGGATCTCCCGGACCCCGCTGCGGGAGGCCCTCAAGCTCCTGGCGGCGGAGGGACTGGTCGAGCTGCACCAGAACCGCAGCGCGCGCGTCCCGGACTGGACGCCGGAGGAGATCCTCGAACTGTTCGAGGCGCTCGCCGGGATCGAGCGGCTGACCGCCGAACTCGCGGCGCCGCGGATCTCCGAAGACCTGATGGACCTGCTGCGCGGCAAGCAGGCGCAGCTCGACCGGATGCACCGGGACCAAGTGCTCGACGCCTATTTCGCCCTGAACCAGGAGATCCACCGGACGATCGTCACGGCCGCCCGAAACCGCCCGCTGGCAGAGGCCCACGCGGCGCTCCAGGCCCGGGCCCAGTGGGCCCGCCTGCGCGCGCTCTCCAGCGGCAGCCGCTGGGAGGAATCGGCGCGCGAGCACCGGGACCTGTTCGAGGCCCTCGCCGCGCGGGACGCCGCCGAGGCCGGATCCGTCGCCCATCGCCACGTCCTGCGGACCGGCGTGGTGATCGCCGAGACGCTCCAGGCGCGGCGCGCGGACCCCGCGGCCCGGTAACGAAGCGTTAACCCTGTCGCCGCATCGGTGGGTCACCAGCCGGACGCTGGCCTTCCACGCCCATCCGATCCGCCCCTCAACACGGGTGGGCGTGGAAGCCTCGGCCGCCGCCCGTCAGGCGTCGCCGAACGCGACCCCGAGCTCGGTCTCCTGGCGCCACGTGACGCGTGCCGGCCGCCGCTGGCCGTCGGCCCCGTAGGCCAGCACGAACGCGTCGGGCACGCCGATCACGCTGACGACCCTGAGGCGGGCGCCCCCGTCCGACATGTTGCGGATCGTGCAGTCGATCACGCCGCCTCCGGCGAGTTCGATATGGCCCTCGAGCAGGGTCCGTCTGCGGGGCGCGGCGCGTCTGTCGTCCATCCTCGTTACCCTATGGTTGCGGGCCGGACCCCACCGGATCCGCGCGCGCTCCGCAGGTCCGCGGCACGGAGGGTCGCCACCCGCCCGCCTCGTCCCGACGCGACGACGTCGGGCCCTCTCCGGGCCGGCCGCCATCCCGCCCAGGAGACCACGAAGTTCGTGTCGATTCCGTCAAAGCGCTCCGCGAAAGCGCGCCGGCGCGCGGGTCAGGACGTCCGCACCAGTTGAAGGGTTCCCCGCGGGGGCGGCGGCGCGACGCTGCGGGTCTGATTGCGGCCGCCGTTCTTGGCCTCGTACAGGGCGCCGTCCGCCAGCCGGTACGGGTCCGGCATGGGCGCGCTCCGGTCGCTGCCCGGTCGCACGGAGGCGAGCCCGATGCTGACCGTCACGGTCCCCGCCCCGAGTCCGGCCGACTCGACGGTCAGCTTCGCCACCTCGGCATGGACCGTGTCGGCGACCCGCAGGGCGCCGGCCTCGTCCGTCTCGGGCAGGAGCAGGGTGAACTCCTCGCCGCCGATGCGGCTGACGAGATCCTGGGGGCGGTGCACGCTCGCCGCGAGGCAGCGCGCCAAGCCCTGCAGGATCGCGTCGCCCACCGGGTGACCGTAGCGGTCGTTGAAGCGCTTGAAATGGTCCGCGTCGACGATGAGCAGCGACAGGGGCTGACCGTCGCGCCGGGCCGCGTCCAGGTTTCGCCGGAGGGCGTCCTCGAAGCAGCGGCGGTTCGGCAGGCCGGTCAGGGCGTCGGTGCGCGACAGTGCGGCCATCTCGGCCCTCAGCGCCTCGCGGCGGCGCAGCTCCCGCCCGAACAGGAGCGACAGCGCGATCGTGAGGCCGCACAGGGCCAGCACGATGCCGCCGATGATGGCCGCCTTCGCGGCCCAGTCCGCCTCCACGTCCTTCGTGGACAGGGCGACGTTCAGGATCAGCGGCAAGGTCCCGATCCGCGTGAACGTGTAGCTCCGCTCGACGCCGTCGCGCACGGAGGCGCTGACGAAGCTGCCCCGCCCGTCCCGCAGGAACCGCCTGAAGGTCGGCGCCTGCGCGATGTTCGCCCCGAGATCGGCCTCCACGTAGGGATAGCGCATGATGCGGGTGCCGTCGGTCAGGTACAGGTTGATGGCCCCGCCCGGCCCGAGGTCGATCTCGCTGAACAGGTGCATGAAGTAGGACAGCTTCACGGTGCCGAGAACCACGCCGCCGAAGCTGCCGTCGGGCTTGTCGATGCGGCGGCTGAACGGCAGCATCCGCTCGCCGTTCAGCCGCGACACGATCGGGCGCCCGACGTAGAGGCCGAGCCCGGCGCTCGCTTGGTGGACCTGGAAGTACTCGCGATCCGCGTAGTTGCCCTTGCGGGGCGGGACGGCCGCGATGTCGGCGACGACGTCGCCCCGCTCGTCCAGGATCAGCATCACGCCCATGTCGCGGGCGGTCGCGGCGCGATCGAACAGGATGAGCTGACGCAGGCGCGGATCGGCCTCGGTCAGGCCCGGCACCTTCAGGTTGTCGACGGCAGCGCGGATCGAGAGATCGTACATCTCGATGTTGCGCGCGATGTCGCGTTCGAGAACCTGCAGGAGGTTCCAGGATGTCTGGTCCGCGCTGGCCCAGGCGTCGCGCCGCAGGTCGGCCAGCATCAGGCCGGACGTCACGACCATGCCCAGCGGGGCCAGGATGCCGAGGGCGATCCAGGTGCGCGCCGAGCGGAACCACGGGGCGACGCGTCGCCAGACGTTCATCGGCCCTCCGCGGACTGCGCTTCGTCGCCGCGCTCTGGCATGGAGAGCCTTAACCGCGGCTTTCGCGGTTTTCCGGCCGAGGCCGATGGGTGCGAATCGCGGTGGACGGCGGCAATCCGCGCCGCGGTCATCGCGCCGCCGCCCCCGCGGGATCGGCGCCGGCCGGCGGGAAGCGCAGCGTGACCAGACAGCCGCCGCCCGCCGCCTCGGCGATGGTCACGGGGGCCCCGTGGAGGTCGGCGATCGCCGCCACGAGGCTCAGGCCGAGGCCGTGGCCGGCGGTCCGGCGCGCCGCCTCCGCGCGGTAGAAGCGGCGGAACACCTGGCTGCGCTCCCCCGGCGGCAGCCCCGGGCCGGTATCGGCGACGGTCGCGACGATCGCGGTCTCGGTGCGCTGCAATCCGACCGCGACGCGGCCGCCGGGCGGCGTGAACTTCAGGGCATTGTCGAGGAGGTTCGAGAAGGCCTCGAAGCACAGGTCGCGGTCGCCGTGGACGGGATGCGGCCCCGGCGGCACCGCGAGCGCGAGGTCGATGTCCTTCTCCTCGGCGAGCGGCGCGTGGAACTCGACCGCCACGGCCGCCACCTCGCCGAGATCGACTCGCGCGAACGCGCCGCGGCGCCGGCCGTCCTCCATCTCGCCGATCCGCAGGACGGCGGTGACCATGGCGAGCGTCTGGTCGATCCACACGAGCCCCTGGTCGATGGCCTCGTGAAATTCCGCGACGGTTCGGGCCTGGGACCGGGTGCGCTCGAGCCGGGCGCGCAGGCGGGTGAGCGGCGTGCGCAGGTCGTGGGCGACCGCGTCGCCGACGCTGCGGACCTCGCCCATGAGGTGCTCGATCTCGTCGAGCATCCGGTTCACGGTCCGGGTCAGCCGGTCGAACTCATCGTCCCGCGGTCCGACCGGCAGGCGCTTGCCGAGATCGCCGCGCATCACCTCGGCCACGGCGGCCTCGGTGGCGGCGAGGCGGCGGCGGGCGCGGCTCGTGAGCAGCAGGCCGCCCAGCAGGGAGAGCGCCAGCGTCGGGACGAGCCCGAGGCCGAGGGCGCGCAGGGTCGTGGCCCGCACCCGGTCGATCTCGTCGGTGTCGTGTGCGATCACCACGGTGCTGCCGTCCGGCAGCTTGAGCGCGGCCGCCCAGATCTCGTCCTGGAGCCGGCGCCCGGCGAGGTCGACCGTCGCGCTCACCCGGTACGCGTCGCCGTCGCGCGCCAAGCGGTCCGGGATCGCCCCGAGATTGCCGACCCGGCGCGTCCCGTCCGGGGCGAACAAGCCGCCGTAATGGGTGGCGTGGACATCCATGGCGATCCACGTGTCGACCCGGTTCGCCGCGGCGGCGGGGTCGGCCGCGGCCGACCGCACCTCCAGCCGGAGCGTCTCGGCGAGTTCCTCGCGCAGGTAGTCGGCCGTCTGCCAGTAGACGAAGGCGAACATCGCCAGGGCGAGCAGGGCCGACCACAGGGCGATGCCGAGCGCCCACCGAAGCGCGGTGGAGCGCAGCAGGTCGGCCGGGCGGGGCAGGTCAAGCATCGGGCGACAGCGTGAACCCGGTGCCGCGCACGCTGTGGATCAGGGGCGGCTCGCCGGCCGCCTCCAGCTTCCGGCGCAGGCGCCCGACATGGACGTCGATCAGGTTGGACTTGGGCGTGAAGCGGTAGTTCCAGACCTCCTCGAACAGCATCGCCCGGGTCACGATCTGGCCGGGGCGGCGCATCAGATATTCGAGGAGCTTGAGCTCGCGCGGCAGCAGCTCCAGGTCGCGGGCGCCGCGCCGGCCCGTGCCGGCGATCAGGTCGATCGCGAGGCTGCCCACGTGCAGGACGGTCTCGCGGCTGTCGACCGGGCGCCGCAGCAGCGCCTCGATGCGCGCCGCCAGTTCGCCGAGCGCGAAGGGCTTGGCGAGGTAGTCGTCGCCGCCGGCCCGCAGGCCGCGGATCCGCTCGTCGACGTCGCCCAGCGCGCTCAGGACCAGGGCCGGGGTCCGGTCCCCGTCGCGGCGCAGATCCTGGAGCACGCCCAGGCCGTCCTGCCCGGGCAGCATCCGGTCGAGGATGATCGCGCCCCAGCCGCCGTCCCGGGCCGCCCGGGCCCCGTCCGGTCCGGTCGCGGCCCAGACGACGTCGTGGCCGCGCCCGCGCAGGTCGTCGCGCACGTCCGCGGCCGTCTCCGAATCGTCCTCGATCAGCAGCAGCTTCGCCACGCGCGGCCCCCGCTTCGGTGCGTGCTTCGCCCCGATGCCCCGCCCCGATGCCCCGACGCGGGTCACCGACGCGCTTCCCTTGTGCCGGACTTCGCCGCGCAAATCGCCCCGGGCGGGCCACCATGAACCCGAATTTAATGGCACCGCATCGGCTTGGCCCCCTTTATTGGAATGACTCTATCCCGTACCGGCGCCCCCCTCGGCCGCCGGACGGCGCGCCTGCCGGATACCCCCGATGCCGACCCGGTCCCGCCGCCCCTGCCCGCCTCGCGGCCGCATGCCCCTCGCGCGGATGGCGGCGCATGCCTAGGAAGCGGCGCCCCCGGCGCCTGATCAACCGCTACGCCGGAAGCCGCCTCTACGATGTCGAGACCGGGACCTACGTCACCCTCGACCGGCTCAAGGAGATGCGCGGCGCGGGCTACGAGGTCGTGGTCCGCGAGGTCGAGACCGGCCGCTTCGTGACCGAGGACGTGCTCCGGCCGGGCCTCGACGCGTGAGCGGGCGCGGCACGAGTGCGCGCGCGCGGCGGCCCGGGGGAGCCGCCGGCGGCAGGAAATCCCGGCGGTCGTGCCCATGGCGCTGACCACCGAGACGGATGCCGGCGACCGTGACGTCGACTGCCGCGACGCCGGGCGCGCCGACGCGGGCGCAGCGTCCAGGCGGGAGCCGGACGCGGCCGGCGCCACGGAGGCCCGCGACGTCGGCCGCCGCGGCGGCGCGCGGGTCTGGCTGGCCCTCGTCCTCGTCGTCCTCGCGGCGGCGGGCTGGGTCTATCGGGACGCGCTCCGCGAGCGGCTCGGCGTGGCACCCGCGGCGCCGCCCGTGACCGGCGCGGCCGACGCCGCGCCGGCAGATCCCGACCGCGTCACCCTGGACGCGGCGGGACAGAAACGGATCGGCCTCGCCTTCGGGACGGCCGAGACCCGCCGGATCGTGCTGCCTTTGCGCGTCCCCGGCACCGTCGCCTTCGACGAGCGGCGGGTGACCCATCTCAAGCCGCGCACGCAAGGACGGGTGCTGAGCCTCGCGGTCCAGCCCGGCGACCGGGTCCAGGCGGGCGAGACTCTCGCGACCCTCGACGCCGCCGGCCTCCTCGACGCGCGCAACGGCTTTCTCGCCGCGCAGGCCTCCCTCGGCGAGGCGCAGGCCTCCGAGGCGGTAGCCGCGCTGCAGCTCAAGCGCGGGCAGGAGCAGCTCAAGTTCGGCGGCGTCGCGCAGGCCGAGGTGGAGCGGCGGCAGGTCGACCTCGCCAAGGCCCAGGCGGCGGTGAAATCGGCCCAGGCCAACGCCGAGATGTACCGGGCGCAGTACCAGCGCCTCGCCCCGACCGAGGGGGCAGCCCCGGGCACCAGCGCCGTCGTGACCCCGATACAGGGCGTCGTGACCAGCGTCGGCGTGACCCTGGGCGAGGTCGTCGACACCACCCGCGACGCCGTCACGGTCGCCGACCCGACCCGCATCCTCGTCCTGGCCAATCTCTACGGACCCGATCTCGGGCGGGTGAAGGCCGGCGACACCGCCTCCGTGGAGAGTCCGATCCCGGGCCAGGCTCCCCTCGACGGCCGCGTCCGCTCGGTGAACGCCGCCCTGGATCCGAGCACCAGCACGGCGCCCGCCCGGATCGAGCTCGACAACCCCGGCGATCTGCTGCGCGCCAACATGTTCGTCTCCGTGACGATCGCGGCGGATCTCGGCCGCGACGGGATCACCGTCCCGGCGGCCGCGGTGCAGCAGACCGAGCAGGGGCCGATCGCCTTCGTGCGCGTGGCCGAGGACCGGTTCGAGCGGCGCGCCCTCAAACTCGGGATCCAGCGCTCCGACTGGGTCGAGGTGCAGAGCGGCGTCGCGGCCGGAGAGAGCGTGGCGACGCAGGGCAGCTTCGGGCTCAAGGCGATCCTGCTGCGCAGCCTGCTCGGCTCGACGGATTGATGAGGCCCCCGATGCGGTCGTGGTTCGCCCTCCTGGTCCGTCGCCGGTTCCTGGTCCTGATGATCGCGCTCACCGCCGCGGCGGGGGGTGTGGCCAACCTCGAAGGCCTGTCGATCGACGCGGTGCCGGATATCTCGCCCAAGCAGGTGATGATCCTGACCCTGTCACCGGGGCTCGGCGCGCTGGAGGTCGAGCGGCTCGTCACCTTCCCGGTGGAGAACGCCATGGCGGGGGCGCCGGGCCTGACCGGGATCCGCTCGACCTCGCGGGCCGGGGTCTCGGCGGTCTACGTCACCTTCGCGGACGGGATGTCGATCACCGAGGCGCGCAGTCAGGTGTTCCAGCGCCTGCCGGCGGCCAAGGGCATGATGCCGGCAGGCATCGGCGACCCGCAGATGGGCCCGATGGCGACCGGCCTCGGCGAGATCTACCAGTTCGAGCTGCGCGGGCCCGCCTACACGCCGATGCAGCTCCGCCGCACCCTGCAATGGACGATCGCGCCGAAGCTGAAGCTCACCCCCGGCATCGCCGACGTCAACATCTACGGCGGCCAGATGCCGACCTACGAGGTCCGGGTCTCGGCCGACGCGCTCCGCCGCTACGGCGTCGGCCTCGCCCAGGTCTTCACGGCGCTCGCCGACAACAACGCCGCCCGCGGGGGCGCCTATATCGAGCACAACGACCAGCAGGAGACGATCCGCGGCCTCGGCCTCGCCAAGGGGCCGGAGGACATCGCCGACATCGTGGTCGCCACCGGCCCGGGCGGCGTGCCGGTGACGCTCGGGACGCTGGGACAGGTGGTGGAGGCGCCGAAGGTCCGGCTCGGGGCCGTGACGCACGACGCGCAGGGCGAGACGGTCGTGGGCATCGCGCTGATGCAGCTCGGGGAGAATGCCAGCGCGGTGGTCGGGCAGGTCAAGAAGACGATCGACGACCTGCGCCCACAATTGCCGCCGGGCATGGAGATCGTGCCCTACTACGACCGCAGCGCGCTCGTGGACCGCACGATCCGCACCGTCGAGCACAACCTCCTCGAGGGCGCGGTGCTCGTCATCGTCGTCCTGCTGCTGCTGCTGGGCAACCTCCGCGCCGGGCTGATCGTGGCGGCCGCGATCCCGCTCGCGATGCTGATGGCCTTCGCCGGCATGCGGCTGCTCGGCCTGTCGGGCAACCTGATGAGCCTCGGCGCCATCGATTTCGGCCTGATCGTCGACGGCGCGGTGGTGATGGTCGAGAACGTCCTGCGCGCCCGCGGCGAGCGCCCGGACCGCCCGCCCGCGGACCTGATCCGCGACGCCGCCGCCGAGGTGGCCAAGCCCGTGATGTTCGCGGTGGCGATCATCATCCTGGTCTACGTGCCGATCCTCGCGCTGGAGGGCGTGGCCGGCAAGATGTTCGTGCCGATGGCGCTGACCGTGATCCTGGCCCTGTCGGGCTCGCTCATCGTCACCATGACGCTGATGCCGGCGCTCGCCGCGATCTTCCTCTCGGGCCGGGGTGTCGGCGAGCGCGAGACGCGCCTCGTCCGCTGGGTGCGGGCCGCCTACACGCCGATGCTGAAGGCCGCCGAGCGGCACGCCTCCGTGACGGTGCTGGCGACGCTCGCCCTCTTCGCGGGCTCCTGCGTGCTGGCGACCCGGCTCGGCGGCGAGTTCCTGCCGAAGCTCTCGGAGGGCTCGATCGTCGTCACCTCCGAGAAGTTGCCGGGCATCGATCTCTCGGCCTCGCTCGCCACGGTGACCCGCATCGAGCGGGTGCTGAAATCGTTTCCGGAGGTGAAGCGCGTCGTCTCGCTCACTGGCAGCGCCGAGATCCCGACCGACCCGATGGGCGTCGAATCGACCGACAGCTTCATCACTCTCACCGATCCGGCCACGTGGAAGACCGCCGAGACGCAGGAGGGCCTCGTGGCGGCGTTCGACAGGCGCCTCAAGGAGGAGGTGCCGGGGGTCGCCTACGCCTTCTCGCAGCCGATCCAGATGCGCATGGACGACCTGCTGGAGGGCGTGCGCGGCGACGTGGCGATCAGCCTCTACGGCGACGACCTGAAGGTCCTCAAGGATACGGCCGACGCCATCGTTCGCGCGGTCTCCGGGGTCGATGGGGCGGCGGACGTGAAGGCCGAGGCGCAGGCCGGCATGCCGGCGCTCACGATCCAGGTCGACCGCGCCAGGGCGGCCCGCTACGGCATCAACGTGTCGGACGTGCTCGACATGGTCGAAAGCATCGGCGGCCGCACCAGCGGCGTGGTCTACGGCGACGACAACTCGATCACCGAGATCGTGGTCCGGCTCGATCCGGCCGACCGCAGCGACATCGAGCGGATCCGCGCCCTGCCGGTCGGCCGGTCCGGCACCGGCGATCCGGGCCGGGAATCGGGCAGCCGCTTGATGGTGCCGCTGTCGATGGTCGCCGGCGTGGACGTCGCCTCCGGCCCGGCGCAGATCAGCCGCGAGCGCCTGCAGCGGCGGATCTCCGTGCAGGCGAATGTCCGTGGCCGCGACGTTCAGAGCTTCGTGGACGCCGCCAAGGCCGCGGTCGACCAGCAGGTCAAGCTGCCGCCGCGCTACGCGTTGGTCTGGAGCGGGCAGTTCCAGAACCTGCATGAGGCGACCGCCCGGCTGACCGTGGTGGTGCCCGCGGCGCTCGCGGCGATCCTGGTCCTGCTGGTGGTGATGTTCGGCGACATCCGCCTCGCCGGGCTGATCTTCCTCAACGTGCCGGTGGCAGCCACCGGCGGCATCCTGGCCCTCACCCTGCGCGACATGCCGTTCTCGATCTCGGGGGCGATCGGCTTCATCGCGACCTTCGGCATCGCGATCCTGAACGGCGTCGTGCTGACGAGCTACATCCGGGACCTGGAGGCGTCCGGCCTCGGACCCCGGGAGGCGGCGACGCGGGCGGCCGAGATGCGGCTGCGCCCGGTGATGATGACGGCCCTGGTGGCGGCGCTGGGCTTCCTGCCGATGGCGCTGTCCACCAGCGCGGGCGCCGAGGTGCAGCGGCCGCTCGCCACCGTGGTGATCGGCGGACTGATATCGGCGACCCTGCTCACCCTCGTGGTGCTGCCGGCAATCTACCCCGCGGTCGCCGGTCTGCGCCTGCCCTTCGCCCGACCCACGCCACCCGCCGGGCGACGGCCCGGCGGCGGCGAGGCGCACCGGCGCGCGGTGGCCGATCCGTGACCGCGATCGGAACGCGACAACGTATCCGCAATCGGTATGTGGATACGCAATTCTGTGCTGATGCCCGGACGATCCGCAGAGGCCTATGCTGACCCGACACGGAGCGGGAGTCCGGCATGTTGGACGGCGACGCCTTTGCCCACGAGATCGCGGCGCTCCTGATCGCCGACATCAAGACCTCCGGCGCGCGCACGCGCGGCGAGCTCGAGGAGGCCTGCCGGATCTCCCTCGAGAGCCTGCTCGGCGACGCCGCGGTGCCGCCGCAGATCGCCGTGCTGATGCCGATCGGCCTGGAGCGGTGGCCGCGGGTGGTCGTGAAGGGGCGGCCCCTGCCGGACGTGTAGGCCGGCGCGGCCTGCCCGCTCAGCGGCCGATGACGCCGGTGCCCCCGGTCGGGCCGATGGCGTTCGGCCCGGTATTCGGTGCGGGCGTCGCGGCCTGGTTCCGCTGGATGTCCATCCGCAGCGTGTTGCCCTGGGTCGTCTGCTCCTGGCGCAGGGCGCGCATCTGGCCGCTGGTCTCCATGGATCGGTTGGCGGCGTTGGGATTGTTCTGCTGCACCTGGGCCAGGGCGGGCGTCGCGGCGAGACCGAGGCTCGCGGCAGTGAGCGTGACGATGAGGCGGCGCATGGAAGGGCTCTCGCGCTGAGGGATCCTGCCGTGTTGACCCGCACGGAACCCGCCAAGTTCCATCCCGCTCGCGGGCGAGCAGCGTCTGCCGACCTCGGGAAGGTTAGTCGTTCCCTTTCAGCTGCGCGCCATCTTCACGCCTTGTTAACGCATCGGCGCAAGGCTCGCCGTGGCGTCGAGCGTGGGACGTTGGAGAGGGGCGTGATGCGGGCCTTGTCGGCGGAGGATGAACAGGCTGTCGATCGGCTGACGCTCCAGCTCCTTCACGACGCCTATTGCGACCTCGCGGCGGTCCTGCGCGGCGCCCAGCCCCAGGCGGCTGCGGCGATCCTCGGCGTCATGGAGCAGCGCGTGACCGACGTCCTGACCCGGATCTGCCGGCAGAACTCGGAAGGGGCGGCCTCGATGGAGATCGCCGTCGCTGTCGGCGAGCGGATCGGCGAGATCATGGATCAGGCGCACGGGCGGGACGTGGCCGGCACGCGGGCCGCCTGATTTAAAAGATTGCGGACGCCTGCGTTATCAGCAGGTTTAACGCCCGTGCATAGTCTAATATTTGCGGTTCCATTGAACTTATGGATCGCGCGATGGCCAATTTGTGGGCCGGCGCGGGTCAATGATAAAGGTTAGAAAATTTGCACGTTTGCCTGAGGCCCTGTCGAATTTCTTATTCATAGGTTCGGTCGGCTGAGATTTCTAGTCGCGAGAAAACTTCTAATTAGGGGTGTGTGGTTCGAAAGCATGACGTGTCGCTTCGCAAGCATGTCCAGGCATATTTATAACGTACCTAATCATTGGGATTTGAAGTTTCGACGGATGTATAAATCGGGCTCTAATGTTTTGTGGCACGTCCAGTTGGGTGCAACATTTTACCTCTCAAGGTATTAAGCGTTCCGTTGATGAGGTCATTTTTAATAGAGCTTCAATGATTCGCCGATGCGAAAATTCGCTAAGAGCCCGTCCGGTAAGGGTCTGAGGCGGGGTTGAGTGGCCGGGATGGCGATGATTCCAGGAGGGTGCTGAAGCCTGACCTGGAAGCGCCATGTGGACCCCGACCACCCGGCGGCAGCTGAGAAGCGTGGGCCTTCGCTATGAAACCGACCTTACCGACGCCGAGTGGGCGGTGATCGAGCCACTGATGCCGAGGCCAGCGCCCTGTGGCCGGCCTCCGCTCTGGACGACACGGGAGGTCCTGAACGCCATCTTCTACGTTCTGAGGGGTGGGATCTCCTGGCGGTTGATACCCAAGGATCTACCGCCGCGCTCGACCACGTTCGGCTACTTCAGCCGCTGGCGCGACACAGGGCTGTTTGGCCGGATCAACCACCACCTGGTCATGGCCGATCGCGAGCGTGTCGGACGGGAAGCCTCACCATCTGCCGCGATCCTCGACAGCCAAAGCATCAAGACGACGGAGAGCGGCGGCCCG
>NZ_BBUX01000060.1:0-38367 GCF_000974725.1 Methylobacterium sp. ME121 | reverse complement strand
GCGTCGGGATGTTCATCTCCCCGGAGCGCGCGTGATCGGGTCCTGATCTCCGGAACGATCCGATCGGAGATGCCACTCCTCGTCGTCCCGGAGCGTCTTGGAGCGGAGGCGCGGCGCCACGCCGGGTCGATGCAGCGCTTGGCCCGGCACGGTCCGGCGGGCCGGACCGACGGCCGGGATCGTTGCTGCTGGCCGCCGCGCCCGCGGGAGACGAAAATTTCGGCGTGCAAAACCCCGGGCGCGGTCCCGCGCGGGGCCGCGCCCGCGGCTCAGGCGGCGCGCACCGTCGCGAGGAAGCGCCCGACCTCGGCGGCGAGGTGCTCGGACTGACGCGACAGCGCGGAGGCCGCGCCGAGCACCTGCCCCGCCGCCGCTCCCGTCTCCCCGGCGGCACCCGCCACGCGCGCGATCGTGCCGGTCACCGCCCCGGTCCCCTGCGCGGCCTCCCCGACGTTGCGCACGATCTCCTGGGTGGCCGCGCCCTGCTGCTCCACGGCGGCCGCGATCGAGGTCGCCACGGCGTCGATCTCGCGGATGCGCGCCGTGATCGCGCCGACCGCGCCGACCGCCTGCCCGGTCACGCCCTGAACCCGCGCGATCTGCCCCGAGATCTCCGCCGTCGCCCTGGCGGTCTGCTCGGCCAGGGCCTTCACCTCGGAGGCCACGACCGCGAAGCCGCGCCCGGCCGTGCCGGCACGGGCCGCCTCGATGGCGGCGTTGAGCGCGAGCAGGTTCGTCTGGCCGGCGATCGCGGCGATCAGCCCGGCGACGTCGCCGATCCGCGTCACGGCCGCGCTGAGCTCCTGCACTAGCGCGCCGGTCCGGTCGGCCTCGCCGACCGCCGCCTGGGCGAGGCCGGCCGAGCCCTGGACCTGCCGGCCGATCTCCTGCACCGAAGCGCCCAGTTCCTCGGCGGCCGCCGCGACCGTGCCGACGTTGGCGGCGGCTTCCTCGGCCGCCGCCGCGACCGTGCGGGACTGGATCGAGGTCTGGCCGGCCAAGCCCGACATGGAACCGGCGGTGGCCTGCAGCTCGGTGGCCGCGGCCGAGACCTGCCCGATGATGCCCCCGACCGCGGCCTCGAAACCGTCCGCCATCTGGCGCATGCCGTCACGGCGCTGCGCCTCGGCCGAGGCGCGGGCCCGCGCCGTCTCCGCCTCGAGCTGCCGGGTGCGGATCAGGTTGTCCTTGAACACCTGCACGGCGGCGGCCATCCGGCCGATCTCCTCGGTGCCGCCGGTGCGGGGCACCGCCCGCTCGAGGTCTCCCCCGGCGAGGCCGTCCATCGTGTCGGTCAGCGCCCGGATCGGGCGGGCGACGCCCCGGCCGATCAGCGTCGCCAGGCCGGCGATCACCAGCGCGGCGAGGGCGGCGCCGGCGAGGAGGCGTTGGAGGGCCGGGCGCACCTGATCGGCGGTGTCGTCCGCGTAGATCCCGGTCCCGATGATCCAGCCCCAGGGCGCGAAACCCTTCACGTAGGAGATCTTGGGCACGGGCCGGTCGAGGCCCGGTTTCGGCCAGCTATAGGCGACGAACCCCGCCCCCGCCCGGCGAACCTGCTCCACCATCGCGACGAAGAGGTGCTTGCCGGCCGGATCGGTGAGGCCGCCGACATCCTGACCGATCAGCGCGTCCTTCGGATGCAGCAGCATCCGCGGCTGCATGTCCTGGATCCAGAAATACTCGCTGCCGGCGTAGTGCAGGCCGCGGATCTCCGCGATCGCGGCGGCCTGGGCGGCCGCGCGGCTCATCCGCCCCGCCCGCTCCTCGCCCTCGAAGTAGGCCAGCGCCCCGTGCGCCGCCTCGACGAGGTTGCGGGTCTGCAGCGCGCGCGCGTCGCCGATCACCCGGGACAGGTCCCAGGCCGCCAGCCCGATCAGCACCGCCATGCCGAGCAGGGCCATCGCGGTGATCAACTGGAGACGGGTGCCGATGCGCAGGGTCATGGGAATCCGGGCGTCGCGGCGCAGGGCCGCCGCGTCCGACGCGG
Source organism: Methylobacterium sp. ME121 (assembly GCF_000974725.1). NCBI lineage: Bacteria > Pseudomonadati > Pseudomonadota > Alphaproteobacteria > Hyphomicrobiales > Methylobacteriaceae > Methylobacterium > Methylobacterium sp. ME121. Next base: position 36,377 of record NZ_BBUX01000060.1, on the reverse strand, counting down.
GGTGCATGCGCGAGAGGGGGAGAGCTTCGTGGAGGCTATAAGCGGCAGGCCGGAACGCAGTTCGGTCGGCGAAGGCGGCTTATGTCATCACAGGTAATAAGAAGTTATGTCCGAATAGATTGGAATATGGCGCTAATAGTATGCGTATATATGGCTGATGCTGATTGAGGTTGTGTTCCAGGTCCCGGCCTGACGGACGGCCCGGCGGACGGCCATCGGCATCACCGACGCCGTCGGTTCCCGTTCCCGGTCCGGTCCGGTCGTGGAATCGTCCCGATCGAGGTCGTCGGAGGGGCGGGACAGGCGCCCGGCCCGGATCGGCGACGGTCATCCTCGAGCCGTCCTCGAGCCGTCCTCGGCCCGGTCGCCGCACGACCGGGAGCGGCTCTCGCGGGCCGCCGAAGAGGGCGTGGTGCGCGCCGCGGGGGCGAGCGGGTTCAGGTCGTCCGCTCAGGCCGCGCGCAGCACCGCGATCTCGTCGATCGTCGCGGCCGCCTGGGCCCGGAGCGTGGACAGCAGCGCGGTGACGTCGTCGCCCGCGCGGCAGGCCGTCTCGAAGGCCCGGCAGGTCGCGGCCAGATCCACGAAGCCGATCATGCTGGCCGCCGACACCATGGCGTGCGCGTCACCCATCAGCCGCGTCCGGTCGCCGTCGGGCGCCGCCGGCCCGAACCGCTCGGCGAGTTCCTTCGCCAGCATCGCCAGGAGATCGCCCATCCGCGCCCGGCCGACCATCGCGGTCATCTCGTCCAGGGTGGCGCGGTCGATCGTGCCCCCGCGGCGCGGCGGCTCCGCGCGGGGCCCCGCCCAGCGGTCGATCGCGGCGAGCAGCGCGTCCGCGCGGAACGGCTTGCCGATATGGTCGTCGAGCCCGGCGGCGCGCAGCTCGGCCACCTGCTGCGGCAGGACGTTCGCCGTCATCGCGAGGATCGGCAGGCGGCCGGCGGCGCCGCCCAGGGCGCGGATCCTCCGGGTCGCCGCGATGCCGTCCATCACGGGCATCTGCACGTCCATCAGCACGAGGTCGTAGGACCGCGCCTGGACGGCCGCTACCGCGGCGACCCCGTCGGCCACCACGTCCACCGCGTGCCCGGCGCGCTCCAGGATTATCCGGGCGAGGTCCTGGTTGAGCGGCACGTCCTCGGCCAGGAGCAGGCGGCGGCCGGTCGCGCGGGCGATCGCCGAGGCCGGCGCGGTCTCGCGGGCCGGCGGGAAGGCGGCGGGCAGGTCGGCTTCGAACCAGAAGGTCGAGCCGTGACCGACCGTGCTCGCGACGCCGATCGTCCCGCCCATCAGCGTGACGAGGGATTTCGAGATGGCGAGCCCCAGCCCGGTGCCGCCGTACTCGCGGCTGATCGAGCCGTCGACCTGCGAGAAGCGCCGGAACAGGCGGTCGCACTTGTCGGTCGGGATGCCGATGCCGGTGTCGCGGACCGCGAAGCGCAGCCGCGTCCCGCCGGTCGCGCTGGCGGCGTCCGGGCTGACCCGGACCGACAGGTCGATGCCGCCCGAGGCGGTGAACTTCATGGCGTTGTTGAGCAGGTTGAGCAGGATCTGCCGGAGGCGGTCCTCGTCGCCCTCGATCCAGTCGGGCAGGCCCGGGCCGAGGGCGACCGTGAGGGCGAGCCCCTTGCGCTCCGCCGAGGGGCGCACGATCGACACCGCGTTGTCGATCAGCGCCTCCAGGGCGAAGGGCCGGGGCACGATCTCGATCTGGCCGGCCTCGACCTTCGAGAAGTCGAGGACGTCGTTGACCACCGTCAGGAGCGCGGCCCCGGCGGTGCGGATCCGGTCGGCGTTCCGGCGCGCCGCCGGGCCGAGATCCGTCCCGTCGAGGAGCAGGTCGGCGTAGCCGATCACCCCGTTGAGCGGCGTGCGGATCTCGTGGCTCATGGCGGCGAGGAACTCGCTCTTGGCCGCGCTCGCCCGCTCCGCCTGCAGGCACGCGGCGTCGGCCGCCGCCTTGGCGTCGAGGAGCGCCGCCTCGGCGGCCTTGCGGGCGGTGACGTCGATGTTGAGGCCGATCATCCGCCGCGCCTGCCCGGGCGCGCCGCGCCCGACGCCGTTGATCCAGCGCACGCCCCCGTCCGGGGTGGGGACGCGGAACTCGATCGAGAAGGTCTCCCCCGCGGCCGCGGCCGCCGCGGCGATCTCCATCGCGCGCTCCCCGTCGCCGCGGTCGATCAGCGCGAGCCAGTCCCGGGTGTCGAGGACGTGGTTCCGGTCGGTCTCGATGCCGTGGAGGCGCGCGCTCTCGGGGGACCACTCGATCCGGCCGCTGTCGAGGTCGAGGTGCCACGTTCCGGCATGCGCGGCCTGCTGGGCGAGGTGCAGCAGGCTGCTGGCAGCCTCCACCTCGCGCCGGGCGGTGACGATCTCGTCGATGTCCAGGGCGGTGCCGAGCATGCCCACCATGGTCTCGCCCTGCCAGATCGGCAGGAGCACGATCTTGTGCCAGCGGTAGGGGCCGTCGTGCCGCTGCAGGCGGCCCTCGACCTCGTAGGGCGCGCGGCGGGTGGGGGCCTCCGACCAGAGCCGCTCCATCCGCTCCGCGTCGTCGGGATGGGTCCGGGCGATCCGGGCGGCGCGCGTCGGTCCGATCGGGCCGTAGTAATCCTCGAAGCGCCGGTTGACGTAGGAGGCGTCGCCGGTCTCGATGCTGGCGATCCAGACGAGCTGCGGCAGCGCGTCCGCCAGGGCCCGGTAGCGGGCCTCGCTCAGGCGCAGGGCGTCCTCCGCGGCCTTGCGGGCGCTCACGTCGCGCAGGGTCGCGACGTAGCCGTCCGGGGCGCCGGTCGCCCGGTCGTGGGTCAGGCTGAACGAGATCTCCAGCCAGACCCAGTGCCCGTCCCGGTGCCGGTAGCGCTGGGAGGTCAGGGCGCGGGACGCGCGGCCGCCGGTGAGGTCGTCGAGCACGCGGCGGTACGCGCCGACCTCGTCGGGGTGGACGAAGTCGAGGGGGTGGGTGCCGATCAGGTCCTGCGGGTCGTAGCCCAGGACGGCGCGCACCGCCGGCGAGACGTAGCGGCGGCGGGCGGTCAGGTCGGACCAGATGATGATGTCGGTGGCGTTCTCGGCCAGCAGCCGGTAGCGGCGCTCGCTCTCCTCCAGCGCCCGCTCGGCGATCCGGTTCTGCGTCACGTCGCCGAAGGTCAGGACGGTGCCGCCGTCCGGCAGGGCCGCGCACCGGACTTCCAGGATCAGCCCGCTGGGCAGGCGCCAGTCGAACAGCGGCGGCAGCGGGCCCCGCCCGCGCCCGGCCGTCGCGAAGCCCGGATCGGACCCGGCCTCCGCGAAGTCGCCGCGGGCCCGCTGGTAGGCGTGGATGTCCGGGAGGGCGACGCCCGGCCGCAGGATGTCGTCCGGCAGGTCGAGGAGGTCCGCGGCGCTCCGGTTGAACGCGCGCACCCGCCGGCCGGCATCGAGGACGACGAGGCCCTGCTCCATGCTGTCCAGCGTGCCGCGCAGGATCATGTCGGTCTCGCGCGCCCGCCGCTCCGACTGGACGAGGTCGGTCACATCGAGGATGAGGCCGTGCAGGGCCACGAGCGCGCCGTCGGGCCCGGACTCGGGCAGCCCCTGGATGATCGCGTCCAGCACGGTCCCGTCCGGGCGGACGACGCGGGCCCGCGCCTGGTAGGGGATGGCCGGCCGGCTCCCCTCCAGGATCCCCTCGAGCCGCGCGACCAGGGCGGCGCGGTCGTCCGGATGATAGCAGGCGACGTGCTCGGCGAGCGGCAGGTCGCACGCGCCGGGCGTCCCGAGCAGCCGCGCGAGATTCGCCGACCGGGTCACCCGGCGGGTGCGCGGATCGAGGCGCCACTGCCCGAAGCCGGGGGCCCCGTCCCAGGGGGCAGGCTCGCCCGCGGCCTGAGGCCGAGCGGGATCCGGCGGCGCGGCCGGGCGGGTCGCGTCAGTCTGCATCGGCGCTTGCGGATCCCTGCCACCGACGCGGACCGCGCCCGGACGCGCCGGCGGCGCGCATATCGGCACGAACCTGCTCGTGCGATGGTTGCGGATTCCTTGCCGGCACCGTGCGGCATTCGGCGCCTGTCACCCCGCGATCACGATCGCTTGAGGGCCCGGCGCGCCGGAGCGTGTCGCGGCGCGGACGGGAGCAGACCTACCGCACCAGCCGCTCGACGATCGCCCGCACCTGCGCGCGATCCGCCGGCTGCGGGTCGACCGAGCGATGGATCGTCAGGCCCTCGATCATCGCGTCGAGGGCCTTGGCGGCCTCCGGCGCGAAGTGCCGCCCCAGGGCCGCGCGGCTCTTGGCCATCCAGTCCTGCATCACCCGGCGCAGCGGCGGGTTCCGGGCCGCGAAGGCGTAGAGCTCGTAGCTCAGCAGCATCGTGCGCGGGCTCGCCCAGATGTCGCTCACGATCAGGTCGACCACGGCCTCGCAGGCCTCGTCGACGGTCGCGGCCGCGGCGAGCCGGTCGGCGAACCGCGCCGAGACCGTGTCGGCCAGCCCGGTGAACGCTTCCGTCAGCAGCGCGTCGAGGCTGTCGAAATGGTAGGTCATGGAGCCGAGCGGCACGTCGGCCGCCGCCGCGACCCGGCGGTGGGTCGTGCCGGCGACGCCGTGCTCGGCGACGACGTCGAGGGTCGCCCGGACGATGCGCGCCCGGCGATCCGGGTCGAAACGGCGCTGGGCGGCGGGCAAGCAGACCTCCTCGGATCCGGTTCAGGGCAGCCGGGCCGTGACGCGCGCGGCCTCGATGTGTACATCTGTACGCATAGCTGGGGCCCGCGGTGTCGGGCCGGAGGCGGACCGACGCGGCCGGAGGGAGGTTCTCACCGTGACGACAGAGATCATGAAGACCCAGAAGCAGAAGATGCTGGCCGGCGAGCTGTACTGCGCCGACGACCCGGAGCTGGCCGCCGACAACCGGCGCATCTCGGAATGGATGGACCGGTATAACGCCACGCAGACGCGGAGCCAGCCCGAGCGGCAGGCACTCCTGGAGGAGGCCTTCGCGCGCGTCGGTCCGGGCTGCAACATCCGGCCGCCGTTCCACTGCGACTACGGCTACAACATCAGCCTGGGCCGCGGCGTGTTCCTGAACTTCGGGTGCGCGATCCTCGACGTGATGTCGGTCACGATCGGCGACCTGACGCAGATCGGCACGGCCGTGCAGATCCTGACACCCGATCATCCGCGCGACCCGGCGCAGCGGCGGCAGATGCTGGAATTCGCCCGCCCGGTGGTGATCGGCGCCAATGTCTGGATCGGCAGCGGCGCGATCATCCTCCCCGGGGTCACGATCGGCGACGACGCGATCGTCGGGGCGGGCAGCGTGGTCACGCGCGACGTCCCGGCCGGCGTCACCGTGGTGGGGAACCCGGCGCGGCCGCGGCCCTGAGGGGATGAGGGGGCGCGGGGCGCGCGCTGCGTGGGGGAGCGGTCCGGCCGCGTCGGCCCTCCGCCGAGCCTGCCGGAGCTCCCGTCCGGGCCGGAGCTCCCGTCCGGGCCGGACCTGCCGGGGACGCCGACGACCGGTCGCGGCCGGTTCACACGGCCGCGCGGCCAAGCTGAGCGGCCCCGCGGCGTCGCTGCCGCGGGCCGGGTGGGGCCGATGCCGGGATCGCGGCACCGGGATCGCGGCACCGGGATCGAACGGCCGGCGCGGCCCGTCCCCTGACCGGCCGCGCCGGCGTTCGGGCGCGGGGTGGCGGCTGGATCAGTCCTTGCGGATCGGGGCCGCCGGAGCGCCTGTCTCGCCGAAGCCGAAATCGGCCAGCCGGTAGGAGAGCTGCGCGAACCCGCCGTAGCGACCGGTCTCGAACTTCATCGGGCTGGGCGGCGAGAACGGGAAGGCCGTCGTGTGCGCCTTGTCGGCCTGAAGCTGCCAGTAGCGGCCGCCGACGCCGACGCTGACGGACGGCGTCAGGTCGTACGAGATGATCCCCTCCAGGAAGTAGCCGTCGCCGCGGCCGCCTTCCGGCCCCGGGTTGATGTCGGGCCGCAGCCAGTGCCGGTCGACGCCGCTCAGGCTCACGACCGGCAGGTAGGCGCCTTCCAGGCTCAGCCGGACCCGGTCGAACCGCGCTTCGCCGATCACGCCGACGCGCAGCGCGTTCCACTGCATGCTCTCGCCCAGCGTCTTCATGCTGGTCGGGTAGGGTCTGGCGCAGGGAGTCCCGCCCGCCACCTGACGGCAGCCGTAGCCGTTATACAGTTCGGACGCGAACTGGTAGCCGAGGAAGCCGCCGAGCTTGTACCCATCCCGGCGCAGCACGTCGTAGCCGAGATCGATCACGCCGTAGCCGATGTCGCCGTCCTTGATCGGCGACAGCGTCTTCGAGTAGCGGCGCAGGGCGGGCGGGAAGTCCTCGTCGGCGAGGCGGCCGCCGGTGACGCCGCCCGAGCCGAGGAAGCCCTTGGCGAACAGGCCGGTGGGGTTGTGCTCGAGCCGGGCGAAGCTCTCGCCGGCATGGGCCTGGGCGTTGGCGTAGGTCAGGCGGGAGTTGAGCTGGCCCGGCGCGTCGGGGGCGCCGAGCTTCTCGCGCGGGGTCCCGGCGCTGAAGAAGTAGCGCAGGCCGCCCTCGAAATCCCAGGTCGCCGGGCCGGCCAGCGCGACCGGCGGCAGGTCGGGCAGCCCGGCTCCGAACCGGTAATTGAGGCCGACGCGGGCCAGGAAGCCGTCCGTCGCGACGCGCGAGCCGGCGTGGTAGCCGGTCAGCACGGGGTACGACGGAGCCGGGAGGACCGCCCGGGAGCCGAGATCGTAGTAGAGACCCTCGACCTTGGCGGAGAGGTGCTCGCTGAAGGCGTGCTCGATGCCGGCGCCGGCCACGTAGCCCAGGCGCACCGCGCCCTGGCGCCCGTCGAACAGCGGGAAACCGGCCAGCGACAGGTTGTTGTCGGTCCGGACCGTGCCCGCGGCGAGGCCGCCCGTGGCGTAGACGAGGGTGCGATCGACGGCGAAGCCGATCCTGCCGCGCAGGGTGGCGAGCTCGTCCAGCCTCTGGCCGGAATGGGCGACGCTGCGGCGATAGAAGCCGCCGCCCGCGGCCGGAAAGGCGCCTTCGCGGCGATCGTAGCCCCACAGCCGGGTGAATTGGTAATCCGCGGCGGCGCCGGCGACGAAGCCGGAATTCACCTGCCAATCGTAGCCGACCTCGGCGCCGCCGACGAAGCTCCCGTCCGAGGCCCGCTTCGATGGAATGACCGGGCAGTTCCGGGCTCCGGGCTGCCCGTCCGGACCTGTGCAGACGAACTGCGTGGCCCGATCGAGGGTCCCGTAACCGGCGAACAGGCCGGCATGCGCTCCGGTCCAGGAGAAGATCGGCACGGCCGTCGCCGCCGGCGGAAGGGCCCTCCGCGGGAGGTCCGCCGCCATCGCGGTCTGCGACAGCAGGCACAGGAGAAGTCCGGAACTCGAGATGCGATACATGTAGTGTCCCCCGCCGCGCGTCGTCGAAGGCATGAGCGTCAAGGTCTCTTCGTCGGTAAGGATTCGGATGCCGAAGTGGAGCTTCTGCTGATCTCGCGCGGTTCGCATAATGCGTTCTTATGACTAGGTCATGATGTCTCGATTCTGAAGCGCGAAGTTTTGATCTGTCTCATCAAATTTCACTCGATCCGCAATCGTCGATGCGAGAAGTGTATTTTATCGATGTCGTGTATCTTCGATACTTAGTACGTTGAGGGTGTATTGGAGTCATTGTCAGCGGAGATGTTGCTCTGATCTTCGGTCGCGCCGCGGCTTGGTTCCGTTCGCTTTTGCGGCCGGGTGATGCGTTCGTGCATCACCTGCGCCCTGCCCGGTCCAATCCAGGGCGGCCACGGGGCCGGGCCGCCGGCCCGACGCGAAGCCCGTCGCGACACCGCTCCGGCGCGTTCGTGGCGGGGCGGCCCGGTCCGGGGAACCATCCGGGCAGCCCGAGCCTTCCTGGGCGGGATTGCGGGCGGACCCGGCCGCGAGTCCCCTGGAAACGCCCGCCCGTCTTGCCGGGCGGCGAGAGAGGAAACCTCACGTGCGTTCAACGATCATTGCCGCCGCCCTGCTGGCGGCCCTCGGCTCCGCCGTCGCGATCCCGGCCTCCGCCGCGCCGATCGGACCCGGCACGGGCGTGTCGGCGCCCGCCGGCATGGTCTCGACGGTCCAGATGGATCCCGTCGAGCGCCACATGATGCGCCGTCGCATGGAGCGCCGGATGATGCGCCACCGGATGGAGCGCCACATGATGCATCGGGAGATGCGCCGCGAGATGCGCCACCGCGAGATGCGTCGCGAGATGATGCGTCGCATGTGACGCGCATCCGCGCCGGGGCGGCGTCCGACCCGGCGCGGGCCGGGGCAGCGCCGCGAGGCGGGCTTCCCGCATCGCGGGGGCTGAGCTCGATTTGGCCGGGGGTGCCACGTCCGAGGCGATCGAACCATCCGCGCCCCGACGCGTTTCTGGCCACCGACAAGGGAGGATTGGTACGATGAAGGCGATTCTGGCAGCGGCCGCGGTGAGCCTCGGCATTCTGGGCGTGGTCGGCCCGGTCTCCGCGCAGCCGCGCCCCGACTACGACGATTACGGCGGGCGCGGTTACCGCGACCGCGGCGATTACGATTACCGGGACCGCGGCTACCGCGACCGGGACGATTACCGCGGCCGCGCCAATTACGGGTTCGACGAGCGCGAGTACCTGCGCTGCAACCCGGATGTCCGGCGCGCCGTGGCCAACGGCCAGATGGAATCGGGGGCTGCCCATTACCGGGTGTTCGGGCGCCGCGAGGGCCGGCGGCTGAGCTGCTGACCGGCTTCTGACCGGCTGCTGGCCGGATCGGCCGGTTCCAGACCGGGCGCGCCTACCGGGCGCGCGCCCGGTCGCGCAGCAGGTTGATGATCAGGGCCGTCCAGCCGGTCTGGTGCGCGGCGCCGAGGCCCCGCCCCGTATCCCCGTCGAAGAACTCGTGGAACAGCAGCGGCTCCTCGGCGCCCGGTGCCGGGGCGATCGGCGGACGGGTGCCGAAGGCCGGCCGGCGGCCTGTTTCGTCCTTGGCGAACAGGGCGATCAGGCGATCCTCCAGGGCGTCCGCGATGGCGCTGAGCGTCAGCATCGCGCCCGAGCCCGTCGGGTACTCCACCCGGAAGTCGTCGCCGTAATAGGTGTGGAAGCGCCGCAGCGCCTCGACGATGAGGAAGTTCATCGGCATCCAGACCGGGCCGCGCCAGTTCGAGTTGCCGCCGAACATGTTCGAGGTGGAATCGGCCGGGTCGTACCGGACTGTGAAGGAGGCGCCGAGCTCGTTGAGCACGTAGGGCGCGTCGCGGTGCACCTTCGACAGGGAGCGCACGCCGTAGGGCGAGAGGAACTCGGCCTCGTCGAGCATCCGGCGCAGCAGCGCCTTCATCCGGTGGCCGCGCAGCAGCGACAGCAGCTTGCGGTCCTTCACGCCGCCCTCGGTCCAGCGGGAGACCAGCCGGGCGAGGTGGGGCCGGTTCTCCAGCACCCAGTTCAGGCGCCGGGCGAAGTCCGGCAGCCGGTGGAGCACCGAGGGCTCGATCACCTCGACGGCGAAGAGCGGGACCAGCCCGACCATGGAGCGGACCCGCAACGGCAGCATCCCGCCGCCGGGTATGTCGACCTCGTCGTAGTAGAACTCGTCGATCTCGTCCCACAGGCCGAACCCGCCGCCCTCCCCGCCGCCCTCCCCGCCCCCTGACCCGCCCCCTGACCCGCCCATGTCGGTCATGGCCTCGGCGATGAGCAGGAAGTGCTCGAAGAACTTGGAGGCGGTGCTCTCGTAGACGTCGTTGTGGAGGGCGAGCTCCAGGGCGATGCGCATCATGTTGAGCGCGTACATCGCCATCCAGGCGGTGCCGTCGGCCTGGTGCACCACCCCGAAGCCCGGGGGCGGGCGCGAGCGGTCGAACACGCCGACATTGTCGAGCCCCAGGAAGCCGCCCTGGAAGACGTTGCGCCCCTGCGCGTCCTTGCGGTTCACCCACCAGGAGAAGTTGATCAGGAGCTTGTGGAACACGCCTTCCAGGAAGGCGAGGTCGCCCCGCCCGCCCCGCCGGTCCCGGTCGATCTCGAACACCCGGTAGGTGGCCCAGGCGTGGACCGGCGGGTTGGCGTCGCCGAACTCCCACTCGTAGGCCGGGAGCTGGCCGTTCGGGTGCATGTACCATTCGCGGGTCAGCAGCAGGAGCTGCTTCTTGGCGAAGTCCGGGTCCAGCAGGGCGAGCGGCAGGCAGTGGAAGGCGAGGTCCCAGGCGGCGAACCAGGGATATTCCCAGGTGTCGGGCATCGACAGCACGTCGGCCGCCGCGAAGTGGCGCCACTGGCCGTTGCGGCCGCCCGCGCGCGCCCGGGGCGGCGGCGGCTGGAGCGGGTCGCCCTCCAGCCAGCGCCGCACGTCGTAGCAGTAGAGCTGCTTCGACCAGATCAGGCCGGCGGCGGCCTGGCGGAAGATCGCGCGGGACTCCGGGCTCGCGATGCCGTCCTGCAATTCCTCGTAGAACGCGTCGGCCTCGGCGACCCGGCGGCGGACCAGGGAGCCGTCGTCGACGGCCCGGGCGCGCAGGCCCGCCGACAGCCGCAGGCGGACCCGGGCGGTCTCCCCGGGCGCCAGCCGCAGCGCGTAGTGCAGGCCGAGCTTGGTGCCCGCGTCCCGGCGCACCGCAGCGGGATCGCCGTCGACGATCGCCGCGTGGAGCCCGTCCTTGAACGGCCCGGGGGCGTCCGGCTGCCCGCCGTGCCGCCGCAGGTTGGTGTCGTTCTCGCAGAACAGGAGGTCCGGCGCCCCGTCGAAGGCGAGCCGGTACGGCCCGAGCCGGTCGTGGGTGCAGATCGCGCCCCCGTTGGGCGCGCGGGCGATCCGCGGGCGCGCCTGCCCGGCCGGCCCCGCCTGCCACGACCACGTGTTGCGGAACCAGAGCTGCGGGACGAGGTGGAGGTCGGCGGGCTCGGGCCCCCGGTTCAGCGCGGTGATCACCGCGTGGACGTCGTCGGCGTCGGCCTTGGCGTACTCCACGGTGACGTCGAAGAACCGGTCCCCGTCGAAGACGCCCGTCTCCTCGATCTCGTACTCGGGCTGCTCCCGCCCGCGCCGCCCGTTCTCGGCGACGAGGTCCGCGTAGGGAAAGGCCGCCTGCGGGTAGCGGTAGAGCATCTTCAGGTAGGCGTGGCTCGGGACCGCGTCGAGGTAGTGGTAGACCTCCTTCACGTCCTCGCCGTGGTTGCCCTCCTGGTTGGTCAGGCCGAACAGCCGCTCCTTGAGGATGCGGTCGCGCCCGTTCCAGAGGGCGAGGGAAAGGCAGAGGCCGCCGCGCTCGTCGCAGATCCCCGCCAGCCCGTCCTCGCCCCAGCGATAGGCGCGCGAGCGGGCGTCCTCGTGCGTCAGGGCGGCCCAGGCGTTGCCGCAGGGGCTGTAATCCTCCCGCACGGTCCCCCATTGCCGCTCGCTGAGGTAGGGACCCCAGAGCGACCACGCCCGCTCGCCCCGGCCCTGCTCGGCGATCCGGCGGCGCTCGGCCCAGTCCACCGACGCGTCCCGACCCTCGCCCCGATTCCCGTCCCGATCCTCGTCCGCGCGCGGCCCCATCAGCCGCGTCCCGGACGCGGGCTCGGTCGGCTGGGGCTGGGGGCGCGGCGGGGACAGGAGGCGGCCATCGGTCACGGCGGGTTGCTGCGGATGCGCCGGCCCGATGCATCATTGACGCCAGCCCGGCCCGGCCTGCCGCGCGGCCGCCACACAGCTCCGCGAGGGCGAGCCCTCCGGCCCCGCGGCCCGCCCGTCCCCGGGCCGTCCCGGCCCGCCCCGAAACCTTGACCCCGGTGAAGGTGAGCGACAGGATCGCGCCGGCTGGTCTGCGAATCGACGCGCGGCGATCCGCGTTGATCTGTCCGAATTCAGCGTTCGTCGGCGATCTGTCCGGCCACATCTTGGGGGAAAGATGACGCGATTACTGATGGCCGGCCTGGCCGGGCTGCTGTTCATGACCGCGGCGCGAGGTCAGGAGGGCGGCGCGCCGGTGAAGATCGGCGTCGCCGCGCCCATGACCGGGCCGAACGCCGCCTTCGGCGCCCAGATCCGGAACGGCGTGAGCCAGGCGGTCGAGGACCTGAACAGGGCCGGGACGCTGAAGGGCACGACGCTGACCGTCACGGTCGGCGACGACGCCTCCGACCCGAAGCAGGGCGTCTCGGTGGCCAACAAGTTCGCCAGCGACGGCGTGAAGATGGTCGTCGGCGACTACAACTCGGGCGTCTCGATCCCGGCCTCCGACGTCTACCTCGACGCCGGCATCATCCAGGTCACGCCGGCCTCCACGAGCGTGAAGTTCACCGAGCGCGGCATGTGGAACACGTTCCGCACCTGCAGCCGCGACGACCAGCAGGGCGCGGTGGCGGGCAGCTACCTGGCCGCGCACTTCCCGGGCAAGAAGATCGCCTTCGTCCACGACAAGACCCCCTACGGCAAGGGTCTGGCCGACGAGACGCTGAAGACCTTTCGGGCCAAGGGCGGCAAGGAGGTGCTGTTCGAGGGCATCAATCCGGGCGAGAAGGATTACGCGGCCCTCGTCTCCAAGCTGAAGTCCGCCAACGTCGACGTCGTCTATTTCGGCGGCGTGCACACCGAGGCCGGGCTGATCATCCGGCAGATGCGCGACCAGGGCCTGACCGCCCGCATGATGAGCGGCGACGCCATCCCCGACAAGGAGTTCGTCCAGATCGCCGGCCCGGGCGCGGCCGGGACTCTGATGACCTTCGCGCCGGACGCCCGCAAGAACCCGAACGCCAGGGGCGTGGTGGCGGCGTTCAACGCCCGGGGCATCGATCCCGAGGCCTACACGCTCTACGCCTACGCGGCCGTGCAGGTCCTGGCGAAGGCGATGGCCGAGACGGGCTCCAGCGACGGCCGGGCGCTCGCGGACTGGCTGCACCAGGGCAAGCCGGTGGACACGGTGGTCGGGCCGATCGCCTACGACAGGAAGGGCGACCTGACCCGGCCCGACTACGTGATCTACGAGTGGACGAAGGGCCCGGACGGCCGGATCGACTACGCCGGGCACGAAGTGGCGCCGTAGGCCGGGCGGGCCGGGCCGGCCGCCGCCTCACCTAATTGGATGAGGGCGGCTGCCTGAACATGGCGGCCGCGCAGGGCTTATGCTTCCCCCGACTGCGCCGCCATCCGCAGAGGGAGCCTTCATGTTCGACTTCAGCCAGCTCCGGTGCTTCGCCGCCGTGGCGGAGGAGCTGCATTTCGGGCGTGCGGCCGCCCGGCTGAACATGACGCAGCCGCCGCTGTCGCGGCAGATCCAGGTTCTGGAGCGCGTCCTCGACGTGCAGCTCCTGGAGCGCACCAGCCGCACCGTCCGGCTGACCGCCGCCGGCCGCAGCTTCCTGCCCGAGGCCCAGCGCATCCTGCGGCTCGCCGAGACCGCGACCCACGTCACCCGGCAGGTGGCGGCGGGGCGGGCGGGCGTCCTCAAGTTCGGCTTCACGGCCGCCTCGGCCTACGACTTCCTGCCGCGCCTCGTCACCGCGTTCCGGCGGGCGCTGCCGGACGTGACCCTCGCGCTGCGCGAGATGGTCAGCAAGGACCAGATCGAGGAGCTGCTCGCCGGCCGGATCGACGCCGCGCTGGTGCGCCCGCCGGTGACGCACCCGGACCTGATCGCCGTCCGGGCGCTGGCCGAGCCCCTGGTGGTGGCCCTGCCGGCCGGGAACCCCCTGGCCCTGCGCGACGGGCTCACCCCCGCCGATCTCGGGCGCGAGCCGCTCATCGGCTACGCGCCCAACGAGGCGCGCTACTTCCACGACCTCGTCCTGGGCCTGCTCGCCGAGGCCGAGATCCGGCCCCCTATGGTCCAGCAGCTGACGCAGATCCACTCGATCCTGGCCCTGGTCCGGGCGTCGCTCGGCATCGCCCTGGTGCCGGCCGCCGCCGAGCGCCTGCGCTTCGAGGGCGTGGTGTTCCGGCCCCTCGCCCTGCCGGCGCCGCGCCCGGTGGAGCTCCTCCTCGCGTGGCGGCGCGACGCGGACGACCCGCTCATCGCCCAGCTGGTCTCGATCGTGGCCGAGATGCCACCCGCGTGAGCCGGCGCGGCCGATCGATGCTCGATCCGCATCGATCGATCCAGTGTTTGGCTTTGACCTCGCGGCGGAAGGCTGCGCGTGATGGGGCGGACGGCGCGCAGACGCCGCGACGCGCCCGCGCGCAGGGAGGATCGTGATGGACAGCCTCACCAACCGCTTCAAGGCGGCCCTCGCCGAGGGGCGCCAGCAGATCGGCCTGTGGTGCAGCCTCGCCAGTCCCATCTCCACCGAGGTGGTCGCCGGGGCCGGGTTCGACTGGCTGCTCCTCGACATGGAGCACTCGGCCAACGACCTCCGGGACATCTACGCCCAGCTCCAGGCGATGATGGAGGGCGACACGCACCCGATGGTGCGGGTGCCGAGCGACGACCCGATCACCATCAAGCGGATCCTCGACGCCGGCGCGCAGTCGCTGATGATCCCCAACATCGACGACGCCGCGCAGGCCGCCCGGGTGGTCGCGGCGACGCGCTACGCGCCCCGCGGCATCCGCGGCTTCTCGCAGGCGCCCCGCGCCGCCCGGTTCGGCCGGATCAAGGACTACCACACCCGCTGCGAGGCCGAGCTCTTCGTGGCGGTGCAGGTCGAGTCCCGCCGCGCCCTCGACAATCTGGACGCGATCGCCGCCGTGGAGGGCGTCGACGGCGTGTTCATCGGGCCCGGCGACCTCTCCACAAGCCTCGGCTACGTCGGCCAGCAGGGCCACCCGGAGGTGGTCGCCACCATCGAGGCGGCGGTCGCCCGGATCGTCCGGGCCGGCAAGCAGGCCGGCATCCTCACGCCGAGCGAGGAGCTGGCCCGCCGCTACATCGCGGCCGGCACCCGCTTCACCGCGGTGGGCTCCGACATGGGGCTCCTCGCCCGCAACGCCGAGGCGCTCGCCGCCCGCTTCCGCGCCTGAGCTCCGCAACCGGGATCGATCCCCATGAACATCGGATTCATCGGCCTCGGCATCATGGGCGCGCCCATGGCCGGACACCTGATCGCCGCGGGCCACAGCCTGTTCCTCAAGTCCCGGCGCGGCGTGCCCGAGGCCCTGCTCGCGGCGGGCGGCACCGCCTGCGCCACCGCAGCCGAGGTGGCCGAGCGCGCCGACACGATCATCCTGATGCTGCCCGACACCCCGGACGTGGAGCAGGTCCTGTTCGGCGCGGACGGGGTCGCCGGGGGGGCTCAGCCCGGGCAAGACCGTGATCGACATGAGCTCGATCGCGCCGCTGGCCACCAAGGATTTCGCCGCCCGGATCGCCGAGCGGGGTGGCGCCTATCTCGACGCGCCGGTCTCCGGCGGCGAGGTCGGGGCCAAGAACGCCGCGCTCTCGATCATGGTCGGCGGCGAGGCCGAGACCTTCGCGCGCGCCGAGCCCCTGTTCGCCGCCATGGGCAAGACGGTCACGCATGTCGGCCCGGTCGGGTCCGGGCAGGTCGCCAAGGTCGCCAACCAGATCATCGTCGCCCTGACCATCGAGGCGGTGGCCGAGGGGCTGCTCTTCGCCTCGAAGGCCGGCGCCGACCCCGCCAAGGTGCGGCAGGCGATCACCGGCGGGCTGGCCACCTCGCGGATCCTGGAGCTGCACGGCGCGCGGATGATCGAGCGGACCTTCGATCCCGGCTTCCGCATCGGCCTGCACCAGAAGGACCTGAACCTCGCCCTGGACAACGCCCGGACGCTCGGCCTCAGCCTGCCCGCCACGGCGCTGGCGCAGCAGCTGTTCTCGGCCTGCGTGGCGCAGGGCGGCGCGGCCTGGGACCACTCCGCCCTGGTGAAGGCCCTGGAGGCCCTGGCGAACCACGCGGTCGGCGACGCCGCCTGATCCCGACAGGAGCCCGGACGGGCGCGAGACGGAAGGAGCATCCGATGCGGGCCGAGATCGAAGCCCCGACCCGCCCGCACCCGGCCGGCGCGGGGGCCGGTGGAGGGGCCGCAGGGGCCGCCGGAGACGTGCCGCGCACGATCCGCCTGAGCGCGCGCGACAACGTCGCGATCGTGGTCAACGCCTTCGGGCTGCCGGCCGGCACGGTGTTCCCGGACGGGCTGGAACTCGTCGAGTTCGTGCCGCAGGGCCACAAGGTCGCCCTCACCGACATCCCGGAGGGCGGCGAGGTCCGCCGCTACGGCGAGGTGGTGGGCATCGCGACGCAACCGATCCCGCGGGGCGCCTGGGTGGAGGAATCCCGCGTCGCCACGCCGGTCGCCCCGGCTCTCGACGCCCTGGAGATGGCCACCCGCGTGCCGGCCCCCCTGCCCCCGCTCGAGGGCTACACCTTCGAGGGCTACCGCAACCCGGACGGGTCGGTGGGCACCAAGAACATCCTGGCGATCTCGATCAGCGTCCAGTGCGTCGCCGGCACCCTCGACGTGGCGATCCGGCGGATCAAGCAGGAACTGCTGCCGCGCTTCCCCAACGTCGACGACGTGGTCGGCCTGACCCACGCCTACGGCTGCGGCGTCGCCATCAACGCCCCCGAGGCGGTGGTGCCGATCCGGACGCTCCAGAGCCTCGCGCGGAACCCGAATTTCGGCGGCGAGGTCATGGTCGTCGGACTCGGCTGCGAGAAGCTCGTCTCGGAGCGGCTCCTGCCCGACAGCGGCGCGGCCGGCGACGGGGTGGTGCGGCTCCAGGACGAGCGCCACCACGGCTTCTCGGCCATGATCGACAGCATCCTGACCATGGCCGAGGCGCGCCTCGCGGTGCTGAACCGCCGGACGCGCGAGACCTGCCCGGCCTCCGAGCTGGTGGTCGGCCTGCAATGCGGCGGCAGCGACGCCTTCTCGGGCGTCACCGCCAACCCGGCGCTCGGCTTCGCGGCCGACCTGCTGGTCCGCTGCGGCGCCACCGTGATGTTCTCCGAGGTGACCGAGGTGCGCGACGCGATCCACCTGCTCACCCCGCGCGCCAAGTCCCCGGAGGTCGCCGCGGCGCTGGTCCGCGAGATGGCGTGGTACGACGCCTACCTCGCCAAGGGCGAGGCCGACCGCCGCGCCAACCCGTCGCCGGGCAACAAGAAGGGCGGGCTCAACAACATCGTCGAGAAGGCGCTGGGCTCGGTCGCCAAATCGGGCACGAGCGCGATCTCCGGGGTCCTGGCGCCCGGCGAGCGCGTCCGCGAGAAGGGCCTGATCTTCGCCGCGACGCCGGCGAGCGACTTCGTCTGCGGCACGCTGCAGCTCGCCTCGGGCATCACCCTGCAGGTGTTCTCCACCGGCCGCGGCACGCCCTACGGGCTCAGTCAGGCGCCGGTGATCAAGGTCGCCACCCGCACGGAGCTCGCCGAGCGCTGGGCCGACCTGATCGACCTCGATGCCGGGCGCATCGCCACCGGCGCGGCGACGATCGAGGAGGTCGGCTGGGAGCTGTTCCACCTGATCCTCGACGTGGCGAGCGGGCGCAAGCGCCCCTGGTCGGACCGGTGGGGGCTGTTCAACGACCTGACCCTGTTCAACCCCGCGCCGATCACCTGAGACTCACCGGCGGGACGGCGTTGCGTCCCGCCGCGTCGTCAGCGTGGCCGGACTCTGCTAGGCAGCCGGCACTGCCATGACGCTGCCGATTCCCTCCCTCCGGACCCTGCTCTTCCGCCTGCACTGGGCGCTCGGCCTCACCGCCGGCCTCGTCCTCGCCCTGATGGGCCTGACCGGGGCGCTGATGAGCTACGAGGAGGCGGTCACCGCCTTCGCCAACCGCGACCGGCTCGAGGTCGCGCCCGGCGGCCGGACGGCGCTGGCCCCCGCGGCGCTGGCGGCGCGGATCGACGCGCAGGCGGGCGGCCGCGTCGCCAACGTGCTGACCCTGTCGGACGACCCGCGCGCGAGCGTCCACGTCCGCTTCGCCCGCGATCCCGAGACCCGCGCGCGGCCGCCCGCCGCCTACGCCGACCCCTACGACGGCGCGCTGCTCGGCCCGGTGCGGCTGGAGGGCGCCTTCACGACGGTGCGGGACCTGCACCGCTGGCTGCTGCTGCCCGGCGGGTCGAAGGGCTGGGGCCGCACGGTGACGGGCGCCTGCACCCTGGCGCTGCTGGCCTTCCTGGCGACCGGCCTCTACCTGCGCTGGCCCCGGATCCACCGCTGGCGGATCTGGCTGAAGCCGGCCCTGTCGCGGCCCGGCCGGCCGCGCTGGTGGTCGCTGCACGCCGTGGTCGGGACGTGGCTCCTGCCGGTCTACCTGGTCATCGCGCTGAGCGGCCTGACGTGGTCCTACCCGTGGTTCAAGGACGGCGCGACGCGGCTGCTCGCGGGCGCTCCGGACGCCGCGAAGCCGGCCGGCCGCAGGGCCGCCGGAAAGCCGGCCGATCCCGCCGTCAGCGGCCCGGCCGTCGACCGCGCCTGGGCGGATTTCCGCGCGCGGACCGGCGCGGAGGCCGGCACGGCGGTCCTGACCCTCCCGGGCGCCGACACGAAGGCGATCCGCATCCGCTGGCTGCCGAAGGGCGTCGACGCGCCGAGCGCCCGCAACGAGGACCGCTACGATCCCGCCACGGGCGCGCTGCTGGCCTCCGAGCGGGCCGCAGACGCGCCGCTGGGCCGGCGCCTCCTGGACAACGTCCTGGAGGTGCATCGCGGCCGCTTCTTCGGCGACCTCGTCGCGCTGCTGTTCTGCCTCGCGGCGCTGGCCATGCCGGGTTTCGCGGCGACCGGCCTGACGCTCTACGTCCTGCGCCGCCGCGCCGGGGCCCGCCGGAGGGCCGTCGAAGCCGGGGCGCCGGCGGGCGCCGTCCGAACGGCGACCCCCTGACGGCAGCCTCCGGCGGGCCATCGTTCGATGGGGCCCGCCCCGCGCAGGTTTCGGCCCGTCAGAGCCGGGCGGTGATCGTCGCCAGCACCGTGAACGGCGCCCCGGGGGTGTTGTTGGTCGCGTTGGTCGGCGCCTCGATGTAGCGCGCGTTCGTCAGGTTGCGCATGTTCACCGACAGGCGCCAGTGGGCGTCGAAATCGTAGTACACGAGCGCGTCGAGCCGGTTGTAGGCGCCCACGGTGAAGCTGTTGTCGAGGTCGCCGTAGCGTCGGCCGACATGGGTGACGCCGAAGCCGAGCCCGAGCCCGCGCAGCGGGCCGTCCTGGAACGCGTAGGTCGTCCACAGGCTGCCGCTGAACACCGGCACGCCGGCGAGCCGGTTGCCGACCGCGAAGGTCGTGTCCTTGGTGATCCGCGCGTCGATCAGGCCGACGCTGCCGATGATGCTCCACCCGGGCAGGATCTCACCGGCGAGATCGGCCTCGACACCCCGCGACCGCTGCTGGCCGGTGATGACCGAGAAGGTGGGATTGCGCGGGTCGGTGGCCGCGACGTTGTCCCGGACGATCTGGAAGGCGGCCGCGCTCAGGGTCAGGCCGGGCGTGAGATCGACCCGGGTGCCGGCCTCGACCTGCTCGCCCGTGCTGGGCGGGGGGCTCGCCACGTTCAGCACGCTGGCGGTCTGCGGCAGGAACGACGTGGCGTAGCTCGCGTAGAAGGTCAGCGGCTCGAACGGCCGGTAGATCAGTCCGACCCGCGGCGAGGCGCCGAACAGGGTCTGCTCGGGCGGCTGGGTCCGCGAGGCCGGCTGGCGGTTGAAATAGTACTGGCTGCCGAGATCGAACCGGGCCCCGACGACGAGCTGCAAGCCCGGCGCGAGCACGATCTGGTCCTGGGCGTAGAGCCCAAACACCTCCAGCTTCTGCTTCAGGTCGGCCTGGAACTGGAGCGGCTGGAAGGCCGCGCCGAACATCGGGTTGAGGAAGCTGACCGGGGCGAGGTTGCCCTGCTGGGAGAAGGCGTGGCGGAAGCCGTTCGAGTACTCGAGCCCGAGGAGCGCCGTATGGGCGAAGCCGAAAGTGTCGAACTTCATCACGGCCTCGGTCTGGCTGTCGACCGCGGCGAAGCGCGAGTTGACCGTGGCCTCACGCCGGCTCAGCAGCGTGCCGGCATTGTTGACCGATAGGGCACGGGCGGCGAACACGTCGAACGTGCCCCATTGCCCGGCGATGACCTGCCGGAGCGTCAGGTTCTCGTTGACGTCGTGCTCGGCCCGCATGGTGATCGTGTTGAAGGCGCCGAAGTAGCGCGAGGACGGCTCACCGTAGAACCGGCCGATGTTGTCGAGCGGGACGCGGCCGCGGAAGGCCACCAGCCCCTCGTCGTACTGGGTGTGCTGGTTGGTGAATTCCGAGTTCACGTAGACCCGGGTGTCGGCGCTCGGCGTCCAGCTGAAGGCCGGCGCCACGAAGACGCGCCGGTTGGTGTCGCCGCCGTAATTGCGGAAGGTCGGATCCTCCTGGGCGGCGAAGCTCAGGCGCGCGGCGAGTCCTTCGACGGCGGGCAGCGCGCTCGACACGGAGCCCTGGAAGCGCCGGAAGCCGAAGCTGCCACCCTGAACACTCGCGTCGGCCGTGGGCTCGAATGTCGGCCGGCGGGTCACGATGTTGATGACGCCGCCGGGATCTCCCCGCCCGAACAGCACCGAGGCCGGTCCCTTGATCACCTCGACGCGCTCCGCATCCACGAGGTCGCGCGTCACTGGGTAGAAGTTGATGGCCGGATCGACCAGCACGCCGTCGACGGCGAAGACCTGCGTGGAGAAGCCGCGGATCAGGTAGTTCTGCGACCGTCCCTGCACCGTGCTGCCCAGAACCACGTTGCTGACGTTGGTCACGGCATCGGTCAGCCGCAGGTCCTGCTGGTCGGTGATCACCGAGCGGGGCACGACGTTGATCGATTGCGGCGAGTCGCGCACCGGCGTGTCGGTGCGCGTGGCGGTCGCGGAGCGCGTCGCCCGGTAGCCGACGACGGGACCGTCGGCCCGCTCGCTGACGGGGCCCGTGCCCGCAACACTGAGTTCGGAGAGAACGACCTCGTCGGCGACCGGCTCGGATTGCGCGCGGATCTCTGTCGGCGCGAGCAGAAGGAGCGACGTCGCGAGCCCAGTGCTGCAGAAATTCAGGCGCGACCGGCAGTATTTGATGCGATCGACGACGTCGATCCAGGCGGCAGACATGCTTTAAAATCGTTCTCAAGAGCGACGTATCGACGCGATGCGGTATTTCTAGATTGCATACGCCGTCTTTTCTCAACGCCGATCGGGAAAGCCGCGGGTGACGCGCGCATCCTCTGCCCGGATGTGGCGCGGAAGGCACGTTTTGAGCGGCAATGCTTTGAAATGATTCAAAGATACCGACCTTTGCGTGTGCAATGCTGGGCTTTGCAACCGGCAACGGCCCGGGGCGCGCCGGGCGCGGGCCGACTCACGGCGACGCGCCCCGCCGGGGGCTACGCGGCGTCGCCCGTGAGAACGGCCGGCCGGCCCGCGCACGGGGGGGATCGCGGGCCGGCCGGCGTACCGCGCGCCGGATCCGGCCCGCGATCGGTGATGGCGGCGGTGAGGGCGCGTCGCCGGTGGGGCCCGGGGGCGCGCAGCGGCGCCGGGATCAGCGGGCCGCGGGCCGATCCGGGAGCGCCGGGGTCGGCAGGCGGCCGTCGAGCCCGGCGTCGAGCCGCGCGCGGAGCGGGGCGATCGCCGCGGCGACGTCGGAATCGGGGAGCGCGGCCGGGTCGCAGTCCGGCGCGGTGGCGCGCCCCGACGGGGTCGCGGCGAACCGGTCGCCGCTCCCGGCCCCGCTCCGCGCCGTCATGGGGGCGCTGTCCGGGTTGCGGGTCGATGCCGACCGGATCTCCGCCCGCAGGGTCGCGGCCACGCGGCCGAGGTCCTGCAGGGCGGTGCGGTGAAAGCCGGCGCGCGCGCAACGGGCCCCGGCGGCGTCAAGGATGTGCGCGCGCCGGGCGGGCGGGTGGCCGCGGTCTCCGGCGCCCCGTCCGCCGCGCCGGTCACGACCCGGGCTGCGCCGCGGCGGCGACCGGCGCGACGCGGCTCTGATCCTTGCCCAGGCTGGCGACGGCGCAGGATTGCGGTCCCTGACGGAGGTCCGCGCAGATCCGGGCCTGCCAGCCATCCGGGCCGGCGCCGGTCCAGTTGATCAGCGCCAGCCAAGCGAGGGCCAGGACGGCGCCGAAGGTCAGGTTGGCGGGGGTGCAGACGCTGCGGACGAGGGCGAGCGCGCCTGGGCCGCGGGCGCCGAAGCGCTGGGCATCGAGATCGGACCAGCGGCCTTCGAGGGTGAGAGCCATCGCGCGCTCCTGTTTGCCCCACCCTTGTAATGAACGTTCATTCTCATGTCAATGAACGTTCATTCTCATCGCGGCCGCGGGACGGGCGAAGCTGCGGCGATCCGCGGCCGGGGCAGGGTTCGCCGGGCGGGGGGCCGAGCGCGCGGCCGAGTCCCCGGCAGCGCTTCAGGGGCGCCCGGGCGGCCGTCCGGGACGGTGCGCGGGAGAGATGCCTCTCGGGGGGCGATCGCCGTCGCGCCTCCCGCCGCGCTCCGGCAGCCCGGGACCGGTCCGGGTTCGGTGCGCGCGATGGGTCAGGGCGAGGCGGGGCCGGAGCACGCGATCCGCGGCCCTGCCGCGGCGGCCTCGGCGCGCCCGGGAACCCCGTCCCGGACGCGCCCGGGGGCTGCCGTCAGCCGAGCGTGGCCGGCTTGAGGGCGCCGGTCCGGTCGTGGAAGTCCGGGCCGTTGGTGGTGCGGGCCACGTGGCCGGCGCGGATCAGGTAGTCGCCGAAATGCTCGCCCGGCTGCCGGCCCCTCGCGTAGTCGGCGAACAGCGGGTCGAGGGTGTCGCGGATCTCGGAGGCCGCCACGTCCTCCTTGTAGAGCTTGCTCAGCCGCGAGCCGTCGTGGGCCGCGCCGAGATAGAGGTGATAGCGCTCGGGGCCGCGGCCCACGAGGCCGATCTCGGAGATGAACGGCCGGGCGCATCCGTTCGGGCAGCCGGTGGAGCGGATCGTGATCTCCTCCTCGGCGAGCCCGTGGGACGCGAGGCTCTCCTCCAGCTCGGTCATCAGGTCCGGCAGGTAGCGCTCGCTCTCGGCCAGCGCGAGGCCGCAGGTCGGCAGGGCCACGCAGGCGAGCGAGCTGCGCCGGAGCGCGCTCGCGCCCCGGGTCAGGCCGTACTCATCGACGAGGGCGTCGATCTCGGCGCGCTTCTCGGCCGGGACGTTGGCGATGATCACGTTCTGGTTGCCGGTCAGGCGGAAATCGCCCTGGTGGACCTCGGCGATGCGGCGCAGACCCGAGAGGAATTGCGGGCCGCCGTCGATGTCCTTGATCCGGCCCGAGGGCACGTAGAGCGTCAGGTGGTGGCGGCCGTCGTCGCCCTCGACCCAGCCGTAGCGGTCGCCGTTGCCCGTGAAGGTGAAGGGCTTGGGCGCGCCGAGCTTCTTGCCGACCCGCTTCTCCACCTCGGCCCGGAAGGCGTCGAGGCCGTAGCGCTCGATCGTGTACTTGAGCCGGGCGTTCTTGCGGTTCTTGCGGTTGCCCCAGTCGCGCTGGACCGTCATCACGGCTTCCGCGACCTTCAGGGCGTCCTCGGGCTTCACGAAGCCCATCACGTCGGCGGTGCGCGGGAAGGTGTCGGGCTCGCCGTGGGTCATGCCCATGCCGCCGCCCACCGTGACGTTCCAGCCGGTGACCTGGTTCTTCTTGTCGAGGATCGCGATGAAGCCGAGGTCGTGGGCGAAGATGTCGACCTCGTTGGAGGGCGGCACCGCCACGACGGTCTTGAACTTCCGCGGCAGGTAGGTCCGGCCGTAGACCGGCTCGACCTCGGCCTCGTCCTCGCCGCCGACCACGCGCTCGCCGTCGAGCCAGATCTCGCGCCACGCGCTGGTCTTCGGCAGCAGCGAGTCGGAGATGTCCTTGGCGAGCTGGTAGGCGGCCTTGTGGGCGCCGGTCTGGGCCGGGTTCGTCGCCGCCATGACGTTGCGGTTGACGTCGCCGCAGGCCGCGATCGTGTCGAGCAGCGCGCCGTCGATGGCGGCCATCGTGCGCTTCAGGTTCGACTTGATCACGCCGTGGTACTGGAAGGTCTGGCGCGTGGTCGCGCGCAGCGCCCCGCCCGCGTAGGTCCGGGCGATGTCGTCGAGGATCAGCCACTGCTTCGGGGTGATGACGCCGCCGGCGATGCGCAGGCGGATCATGAAGCTGTAGGCCTTGTCGAGCTTCTTCTTGGTCCGCTCGGGGCGCAGGTCGCGGTCGTCCTGCAGGTACATCCCGTGGAACTTCACGAGCTGCCCGTCATCCTCCGAGATCGCCCCGGTGGCGTGCTTCAGGAGCCCGTCCGCCAGCGTGCCGCGGAGGTAGCCGCTGGCGATCTTGATGTGCTCGTTCGCGGCGAGTTTCTCCGCGCGCGCGGCCTCGGCATCCGTGATCGGGCGGGAGGTCGGCGGGGTCTCGTAGACGCGCTTGGCCGGTGTGGCGGCAGGGCCGGGGGCCGGGGTCTCGGCGGCGTCGCGGGGGCTGTGGTCGTCCATGGGGTGAATCCGTCTGTCTGAACGCGTCTTCCTCCCCGGTGGGGAGGGGGCGAGCGGAGCGAAGCCGGTGCAGGACTGGAACCGGATCCGCGACCTCGGGGTGAGGGCTGCGCCCTCTCCGGAACGACCTGATCCCTCACCCTGCCCCTCTCCCGCCCGGGAGAGGGGACCTGCGTCACGCCTGTCTCTGCCGCATCTCGTCGAAGGCCCCCCGCGGTGCGGGGAGCGGTGTGTCCTCAGTAAACGTCCTGCTGGTAGCGGTGGCTGCGCTCCAGAGCCGCGACCTGCGCCTCGGCGTCGGCGGCGCTCAGGCTCTTGGCCGTCTCGTAGGCCTTCACGACCGCGGCGCGCACGTCCTTGGCCATGTTCTTCGCGTCGCCGCAGACGTAGAGATGCGCGCCCCCGTCCAGCCAGGAGACCAGCTCCTGCGCGTGCTGGGTGATCCGGTCCTGCACGTAGACCTTCTCCGGCTGGTCCCGCGAGAAGGCGACGTCGATCTTGGTGAGCGACCCGTCCTCCAGGGCGTCCTGCCACTCGAGCTGGTACAGGAAGTCGTGGGTGAAGTGCCGGTCGCCGAAGAACAGCCACGACCGCCCGGGGGCTTCCACGGCCCGGCGCTCCTGCACGAAGGCGCGGAACGGCGCGACGCCGGTGCCGGGGCCGACCATGATGATGTCGGTGGCCGGATCCTGCGGCAGGCGGAAGTGGCGGTTCGGCTTCAGCCGCACCCGCAGCTTGGCGCCGTCGCGGATCCGGTCGGCGACGTGGACCGAGGCGACGCCCGAGCGGGCCCGGCCGTGGGTCTCGTAGCGCACCGCCGCGATGGCGAGGTGGACCTCGTCGCCCACCTCCTTGCGGGAGGAGGCGATCGAGTAGGCCCGCGGCGGCAGCGGCCGGGTGATCGTGCCGATATGCTCGGCCGTGAGCTTCGCCGGGTAGGTCTCCAGCAAGTCGATCAGGTGCCGGCCCTCGACCCAGGCCTTGGCCTCGCCGCTGTCGATGAGCGTCTGCGCGTCCGCGTGGCCGGTGGCCTTCACGAACCGCTCGATCGTGGCGGCCGAGAGCGTGGTGATGTCCCGCTCGGCGAGCAGGGCCCGGCGCAGGGCCTCGTCGCCCGCGAGACCGGCGGCGTTCAGGATCTCGCCCACCAGCTGCGGGTCGTTCTCGGGGAAGATCTCCAGCGAGTCGCCCGGCTCGTAGGCCGGCGCGCCGTCCTCGAAGGCCAGCGCGAGGTGGATCGTCTCCTTGTCGGAGCGCGACGAGTTGAGGTTCACGTGCTCGACGACCTCGACCACCAGGGGCTCGCGGCTCGGCTCGGCCTCGTCGTCCTCGCCGGCGCCGGCGCGGGCGAAGTCCACCGCCACGACGTTGTCGGGCTGCTCCGCCGGGGCGAGCGCCTTCAGCGCGCCCTTGATCCAGTCGGCGGCGGGCTTCTCGAAGTCGAGGTCGAGGTCGGCGCGCTCGGCGGCGCGCTTAGCCCCCAGGGCCTCGAAGCGCGCGTCGAGCGCCTTACCGATGGCGCAGAACTCCGCGTAGGAGGTGTCGCCGAGCGACAGGACCGCGAACTCGACGCCGTCGAGGCGCGGGGCGCCCTCCCCCATCAGCTCGCCGTAGGCCCGCACGGCCCGGGCCGGCGGCTCGCCCTCGCCCCAGGTCGCCGCGATGGCGATCAGCTTGCCGGCCTTGGGCAGGGTCGCGATGTCGAGGTCGGAGAAGTCCACGACCTTCGGCTTGAAGCCCTGCTTGCGCGCGAGCTTGGCGACGTTGCCGGCGAGCGCCTCGGAGTTCCCCGATTCGCTGGCGTAGATCACGGTGAGCGGCGCGGCGGCCTTGGGCGGGGCGGCCGGCACCGCGGCCGGCTGGCCGCCCGCGGCGTCGAGCCCGGCCAGGAAGCCGGCGAGCCAGGCGCGCTGCGTGGGGCTCGCGGTGCCGAGCACCGCGTCGAGGCTGGCGCGCTCGCCGTCCCCGAACGGGGCGGTGCGCGGGAGGAGATTGGGGCGGGACATCACGGGACCATGTCGGGGCCGGTAGGGCCTGTGTCAATCGAGAAACGTTCGTTTTGCAGAACGGGCGGCGTATAGGACATCACATTCGCTGCGCTGCGAAAAAAGAGAATATCATTCTCCCACCACGGCCAGCACCGGGGCCGTCCCCGGCAGGTGCCGCCCGTTCTTGGGCGGCGCCGGCAGCGGCAGCGCCGTGGTGGACTTCACCTTCTCCATGGCGAAGCGGGAGGTGACGTTCTTGAGCGGCAGCACCGCGATGAGGTGCTTGTAGAAGCTGTCATAGGCCTGCATGTCGGCGACGACGACCCGCAGCATGTAGTCCACGTCGCCGGCCATCCGGTAGAACTCGAGCACCTCCGGCATGGCCGAGACGGTTGCGGCGAAGCGCTGCAGCCACTCCTGGGAATGGTCGGCCGTCTCGATGGACACGAACACGGTCAGCCCGAGGCCGAGCTTCACCGGGTCGAGCACCGCGACCCGGCGGTCGATGACCCCGTCGGCCTCCAGCTTCTGGATGCGCTTCCAGCACGGGGTCTGCGACAGGCCCACGCGCTCGCCGATCGCCGCGATGGACAGCGTGGCGTCCGTCTGCAGCAGGGCGAGAATCTTCAGATCGATCGCGTCCAAAGCCGTCTCCGTGGGCTTCCGCCGCGCGCGGGGCGCGGGCGCATATACGTGTCTACCGGCACCGGTGAGAAGAATCTTTTACCTCGGGCCCATGCTGCCCGCGCCGGAAGCTGTGCGCAACCGCACGCCGAACCGCCGGTCCGACCCGGTCGAGCGCGCCGGGGCGCCTTGACTTCGTTCGGTATAGCGAACATTTCGACCGCTCGACAACAGGCGCGGCGCGGGCCGTGGCCTTTCCATCACGCGAACCCCGGGACATGGCGCGATGACCCGTCCGGACCGACAGGCGGCCGACTCCCTCGCGGAGCGGCTGTCCGGGCTCGACCTTCCAGGCCGCCTCCACCTGATCGCCGCGGAGATCCCCGGCCGCCTCGTCTTCACGACGAGCCTCGGGGTCGAGGATCAGGCGCTCACCCACGCCCTGGCCATGGCGGGCCTCGCGAAGGGGCGCGTCGAGATCGTCACCCTCGATACCGGCCGCCTCTTCGCCGAGACCTACGACACCTGGACCGAGACCGAATCGGCCTACGGCATCCGGATCACCGCCTACGCGCCCGAGCGCGCGGCCGCGGAGGAATTCGTGCGGGCCGAGGGCATCAACGGCTTCCGGCGCTCGGTCGCCGCCCGGCAGGCCTGCTGCGGCTTCCGCAAGGTCGAGCCGCTCGGCCGCGCGCTCGCCGGCGCGAGCGGCTGGCTCACCGGGCTGCGGGCCGGCCAGTCGGCCAACCGCGCCGCGACGCCGCTCGCCGCGCTCGACGCGGAGCGCGGCCTGATCAAGCTGAACCCGCTCGCCGACTGGTCGCGGGAGCAGGTCGACCGCTTCGTGCGCGACAATTTCGTGCCCTACAACGTCCTGCACGATCGCGGATTCCCGTCGATCGGCTGCGCCCCCTGCACCCGGGCCGTGAGGCTCGGCGAGCCGGAGCGGGCCGGCCGCTGGTGGTGGGAGCAGGAAGACAAGAAGGAGTGCGGCCTGCACGTCGGACGCCCCGGCGCGTCGGTGCAGCCGGGCCAGGAGCCCGCAATCCTCGAGCCCGCAATCCTCGAGCCCGCCGCCTTCGAGACCACCCCGAATCAGACACCCCGCCAGCCGGAGTTCGCCCGATGAGCGCCGCCCTCGCCGCCGCCGTGCAGCCGAGCGCCCCCGCGTCCGCACAGACCGCCGACCGCCTCAGCCACCTCAAGCGGCTGGAGGCCGAGGCCATCCACATCTTCCGGGAGACGGTCGCCGAGACCGAGAACCCGGTGATGCTCTACTCGATCGGCAAGGATTCCTCGGTCCTGCTGCACCTCGCCCTCAAGGCCTTCGCGCCCGGGCGGCTGCCGTTCCCGCTGCTCCACGTCGACACCACGTGGAAGTTCCGCGAGATGATCGCCTTCCGCGACGCCCGGGCGAAGGAGCTCGGCCTCGACCTTCTCGTCCACACCAACCCCGACGGGCTCGCCCGCGGCGTCGGCCCGGTGAGCCACGGCTCCGAGGTCCACACCGACGTGATGAAGACGCAGGCCCTGCGGCAGGCGCTCGACAAGCACAAGTTCGACGCCGCCTTCGGCGGCGCCCGCCGCGACGAGGAGGCGAGCCGCGCCAAGGAGCGGATCATCTCCTTGCGCACCGCGCAGCACCGCTGGGACCCGAAGCGCCAGCGCGCCGAGCCCTGGCACCTCTACAATCTCAAGAAGAAGCGCGGCGAGTCCCTGCGGGTCTTCCCGCTGTCGAACTGGACCGAGCTCGACATCTGGCTCTACATCGAGCAGGAAAACATTCCGATCGTGCCGCTCTACTTCGCCCAGGAGCGGCCGGTGGTGGAGCGCGAGGGCCAGCTGATCATGGTCGACGACGAGCGGCTGCCGCTCGAGCCCGGCGAGACCCCGCAGCAGCGCCTCGT
The DNA here is from genome assembly GCF_000974725.1 of Methylobacterium sp. ME121. Taxonomy (NCBI): domain Bacteria; kingdom Pseudomonadati; phylum Pseudomonadota; class Alphaproteobacteria; order Hyphomicrobiales; family Methylobacteriaceae; genus Methylobacterium; species Methylobacterium sp. ME121. The sequence goes on along the minus strand of NZ_BBUX01000060.1, from coordinate 7,464 downwards.
CCGCTTCCGCACGCTCGGCTGCTACCCGCTGACCGGCGCGGTGGAGAGCGACGCCGCGACGCTCCCCGAGATCATCGGCGAGACGCTCGCCGCCCGGACCTCGGAGCGCCAGGGCCGGGTGATCGACAAGGACGGGGCCGGCGCCATGGAGCGCAAGAAGCAGGAGGGGTACTTCTGATGACGGTGCACCAGGCTCCCACGGCCTTCGCCGACCGCGCCGCCGGCTACGCGGCCTTCCTCACCGCCCACCGCAACAAGGCGGTGCTGCGCTTCATCGCCTGCGGCTCGGTGGATGACGGCAAGTCGACCCTGATCGGGCGGCTCCTGCACGACACCAAGCAGATCTTCGACGACCAGATCTCGGCGCTCCAGCGGGATTCCCGCAAGCACGGGACGCAGGGCGCGGAGGTGGACCTCGCGCTGCTGGTGGACGGCCTCCAGGCCGAGCGCGAGCAGGGCATCACCATCGACGTCGCCTACCGGTTCTTCTCCACCGACAGGCGCTCCTTCATCGTGGCCGACACGCCCGGCCACGAGCAGTACACCCGCAACATGGCCACCGGCGCCTCGACGGCCGACGTGGCGGTGATCCTGGTGGACGCCCGCCAGGGCCTGACCCGCCAGACGCGGCGCCACGCGCTGCTGGTCTCCAATCTCGGGATCCGCCGGGTCGTGCTGGCGGTGAACAAGATGGACCTCGCCGGCTGGGCGCAGGGCACCTTCGACGGCATCGTGTCGGGGTTCTCGGACTTCGCCCGCGGGCTGAACTTCGCCGAGGTCAAGGCGATCCCGCTCTCGGCCAAGAACGGCGACAACGTCGTGGACGCGGGCGTCGCGGCGCCCTGGTACACGGGCGGCACCCTGCTCCACTACCTCGAGACCGTGCCGGTCCACGCGGAGGCGCTCAACGCGCCGTTCCGGATGGCGGTGCAGTGGGTCAACCGGCCCAATTCCGAGTTCCGCGGCTACAGCGGCCGGATCGCCAGCGGCCGGGTGCGCCCGGGCGATAGTGTGACGGTGCAGCCCTCCGGCCGGACCTCCACGGTGGCGCGGATCTACACCGCCGACGGCGACCTGCCCGAGGCCGGCGAGGACGAGTCGGTGACCCTGGTGCTCGCCGATCAGATCGACGCCTCGCGCGGGCAGGTGATCGTGGCGACGGGCGCGCCGATGCGGGTCACCGAGACCCTCGACGCGCGCCTGTTCTGGGCGGCCGAGACCGATCTGGCGCCGGGCGCCAGCCTGTTCGCCAAGATCGGCACCGCCACGGTCACCGCGACCGTGGAGCGGATCGTCTCGCGCATCGACCCCGAGACCGGCAAGCCCGGCCCGGCCGAGCGCCTGTCGGCCAACGACATCGCCGACGTGGCCCTGCGCCTCGACCGGCCGGTGGCGGTGGACGCCTACGCGGAGAACCGCGAGACCGGCAGCCTGATCCTGATCGACCGCGAGACCACCGACACGGCGGCCCTCGGGCTGGTCCTGGCGCCGAAGGCGGAGGCCGCGCAGGCGGCGACGCCCGGTGCGGCGACCGGTGCGGCGACCGGTGCGAAGCCCGCGGAAGGGGCCGGGATCCTCGCCCGTCTCGGTCGCCTGTTCGGGCGCTGAGGCCGGGCGCGCGACGCGGCTCGCGGATCGGGCGCGGGCCCCCGTCTCCCGCACGCGAGAGGGGGCCGGCCGCGCGTCGCGTCGGTGATGACGGTGCGGGTCGCACCGATCGGACGACGGATCAGACCAGCCTGAAGCGCAGCGCGCCGAGCCCTTCCAGCTCCGAGACCACCTCGTCGCCGAGCTTCAGCCAGGCCCGGTCCTTGCGCGGGATCTTCTCGCCGAAGATCACGCCCTGCGGCGTGCCCGTGTAGAAGATGTCGCCCGGCCGGATCGTCATCACCTTCGACGCGAAGCTGATGAGCTGGCGGCAGTTGAAGATCATGTCGTTGGTGCTCCAGTCCTGGCGCACTTGGCCGTTGACCAACGTCTTCAGCTTGAGATTGTTCGGGTCCTTCACCCGGTCGGCGGTCACCAGGTAGGGGCCGAGCGGGGCGAACCCGTCCGAGGTCTTGCCGATCATGAACTGCGAGGTCAGCGTCTGGAGGTCCCGGGCGCTGAAATCGTTGCCCGTGCAGTAGCCGGCGAGATAATCGAGGGCGTCCGCCTCGGACACGTTCCGGCATTCCCGGCCGAACACCATCACCAGCTCGGTCTCGTAGTCGAATTCCCGCGCCGCCTGGGTCGGCAGCGCGATCGTGCCCCCGTGGTGGTTCAGGGCGTTGTTGTACTTGTTGAACAGCGGCGGGTCCTTGGGGATCGGCGTGCCGGTCTCCTCCGCGTGGTGGCGGTAGTTGAAGCCCATCATGATGATCTTCTCGGGCCGCGTGACCACCGGCGCGTAGGCGATGCCGGATTCCGCCAGCACGAAGCGCCCGTCGGGGGCGGCCTCGACCGCGTCGATCAGCGCCCGCAGCGCCGGGCCGCGCCCGTTCTGGAGGAGGTCGTCCATGTCGGCGGGGACCGGCATCCCGAGCGCCCGGCCGGCGGCGGCGACGTCGAGGACGCCGTCCTTCGTCTTCACGCCCAGGGCGTAGCCGTCGCCGCGGCGCATGTTGAGGAGGACCATGTCGCGGGGCATGCCGAAGGGGGGTGCCCCCGCCGGCGTGGATCTCGGCGCCGCCGTCTGCTCCTCGGCGGCGCGGGCCGGCGCCGCGGCGGCGGCCAGGCCGGCGGCCGTGGCGGTCAGGAATTCGCGTCGGTTGCCCATGCTGCCTCTCCTCCGGTCGGCCCGTCTGGTCGCGGGCGTGAACCGGGCGGAGCCTGCACGGCCGGCGGCGGCGCCGCCAGGACCCGCGGCGGGGTCCGGGTGACGGCTCAGGCCGCCTGTGAGTCGGCGCCGAGCCCCCAGGCCCGCGCCAGCAGCGCGTAGGACTGGTGCCGCGCGGCCTGATCGGGGATCGCCGTGACGATCATCAGCTCGTCGGCCTGCGTGCGCGCGACCATGTCGGCGAGCCGGGCCCGCAGGGTCTCGGGGCCGCCCACGTGCAGGCGGTCGCGGCCGCGCTCGATCTGCATCCGCTCGCCGTCGGAATACGGGTAGGCCAGCGCCTCGGCGAGGCTCGGCAGCGGCCGGTACTCGCCCCGCTCCCGCCGCAGCGTCGCCAGCCGCGCGCTGGCCGCCAGCCGCTCGGCCTCCGCGTCCGTGGGGGCGCAGATCGCCGCCACCGCCAGGATCGCGTGGGGCTTCGCGCCGAGCCGCGTCGGCCGGAACCGGTTCCGGTAGTCCAGCATCGGCGGCTCCGCGGGCATCCCGGAGAAGTGCTGGGCGAAGCCGAAGCCGCAGCCGATCTCGCCGGCGAGGCGGGCGCTGTAATCGGAGGAGCCGAGCAGGAAGATCGGCGGCAGCGGCACGCCCGCGGGGCTCGCCTCGATCCGCGCGAACGGGTGACCTTCCGGGAAGCCGCCGTCCCAGAACAGCAATTCCTGCAGGCGGTCGAGGAAGTCGTCCCCGCCGCCCTCCCCCGGGGCCTCGCGGCGGCGCAGCGCCCGCGCGGTGAGGCCGTCCGTGCCCGGCGCCCGGCCGAGGCCGAGATCGATCCGGCCCGGGAACAGGGCCTCCAGCACCCGGAAGCGCTCGGCCACCATCAGCGGCGCGTGGTTCGGCAGCATGATCCCGCCCGAGCCGACCCGGAGGTTGCGGGTCGCGGCGGCGATCTGGCCGATCATGATCTCGGGGGCCGGGCTCGCCACGTTGGGCAGCGCGTGGTGCTCGGCGAGCCAGTAGCGCCGGTAGCCGAGGCCGTCGACGTGGCGGGCGAGCGCCAGGGTGTCGTGCAGGGCCCGCGCCGGGGTGGACTCGGCGCTGACGAAGGAGAGGTCGAGGACGGAGAGCGGGGTCATGGGCAGGATCTGGTAACGATGATCCGGCAAAGCGAGGGCGGCCGCGCAGGAGAGCCCTGCGCCGCGCGCCGGGCGCGAGCGTCGGCTGCGTGCTGCGCACCGCCTTGCCGGCTCAGCGTCCCCGGCCTAGGGTCCGCCGCGCCGCAATATGGGCGGCGCCCGGGCATCCCTCGCCCACTTGATCCGGAGCACCGCACGCCATGGCTCTCCTCGCCGACGTCCTCTCGCGGGTGAAGCCGTCCGCGACCATCGTGATGACCCAGAAGGCCCGGGACCTGAAGGCGTCCGGCGTCGACGTCATCAGCCTGTCGGTGGGCGAGCCGGATTTCGACACGCCCGAGCACATCAAGCAGGCGGCGATCGACGCGATCCACCGCAACGAGACCCGCTACCCGCCGGTCTCCGGCATCGTGCCCCTGCGCGAGGCGATCGTGCGCAAGTTCAAGCGCGAGAACGGGCTCGACTACAAGGTCTCGCAGACCATCGTGGGCACCGGCGGCAAGCAGGTGCTGTACAACGCCTTCCTCGCCACGCTGAACCCCGGCGACGAGGTGGTGATCCCCCGCCCCTACTGGGTGTCCTATCCGGAGATGGTCGGCCTGTGCGGCGGCACCCCGGTCTTCGCCGACACCGACATGGCGCACGGCTTCAAGCTCCAGGCCGAGGAGCTCGACCGGGTGCTGACGCCGAAGACCAAGTGGATCGTCCTCAACTCGCCGTCGAACCCGTCGGGCGCCGCCTATTCCCGCGCCGAGATGAAGGCGCTCACCGACGTGCTGCTCCGCTACCCGGACGTGCACATCCTCACCGACGACATCTACGAGCACCTCACCTACGGCGACTTCGAGTTCGTCACGCCGGTCCAGGTCGAGCCGCAGCTGCTCGAGCGGACGCTGACCATGAACGGCGTCTCGAAGGGCTACGCCATGACCGGCTGGCGCATCGGCTACGCGGCCGGCCCGGAGAAGCTCATCAAGGCGATGGACTTCGTGCAGGGCCAGCAGACCTCCGGCGCCAGCACGATCGCGCAATGGGCCGCGGTCGCCGCCCTCGACGGGCCGCAGGATCACCTCGCCACGTTCCGGGCCGCCTTCCAGGGCCGGCGCGACCTCGTCGTGTCGATGCTCAACCAGACCAACGGGCTGACCTGCCCGACGCCGGAGGGCGCGTTCTACGTCTACCCGTCCTGCGCGGCGCTGATCGGCAAGAAGACCGAGGCCGGCAAGACCATCGAGACCGACGAGGACTTCGTCATGGAGCTGCTCCAGGCCGAGGGCGTGGCCGCGGTCCACGGCTCGGCCTTCGGGCTCGGCCCGAACCTGCGCATCTCCTACGCGACGTCGAACGCGGTGCTGGAGGAGGCCTGCCGGCGCATCCAGCGCTTCTGCGGCTCGCTGCGGTAGGAGCAGGAGCCCTGCTGTCCGGTCATCCCGCGGAGCGTTTCACGCCTGCGGGATCGAGCGTGCGGAACCAGATCGCTGTATCAGTCGGCAAGGCCGAGCACGATGGCGAGCATCCGGCTCAGGGCTGCGAGGGTGTCGCGTTCAAGTCGGCCGATGAGGGCACCGCATTTCGCCCGTGGCAGCGCGATAACTTTGTCAACCATGATCTGCGAAGTGCTTCGCAAGCCGTTGGCGGGGCTCGGCTCGACGGTCAGCCGGAAGAGCGGTGCGTCGCGGAGCGTGCTCGTGATGAGGCAGACAAGGATGCTATCGGTCCCTGTGAGCCAGTCGGATTGCACGACGACGGCAGGACGCGGCTTGCCGTAAGCCCCTGGCGGGGAGACGGTGACGATGTCACCGCGCGTCACGGTTCGGGCCAGTCGAACGCTGATGCGATGAAGTCGAGAGCTTCGGCTTCCTCGGGGGCCCCCCTCAGAATTGCGGCTTGCCGGGCGGCCTCCTCGATGAAGTCCGGCCTCGCCGGATCAGGCACCCAGAGGCGTATGAGCTTCATGCCGTCGCGTTGCGGCACGCGGCGATAGCGCAAGTTCTTCGGCGAGCCTTCCCTCGGCTTGGTCTGAGTCATGGGCGGAGCATCCGATCGTTTGGCATCCTAGGCTCTGCCGGCCCTGCTGACTACTATGGTGGGATCACGTGCCCTGGAGAGTCTCGCCATGCCCACCGTCGCGGTGATCGCCCCGGGCGCCATGGGCAGCGCCGTCGGGGCCCGGCTCGCCGGGCACGGCGCCCGCGTGCTGACCTCCCTGGACGGGCGCGGGGCGGCGAGCCGCGCCCGGGCCGCGGCCGCCGGCATGGCGCATGCCGGGGACGGCGAGCTCGCCGCCGCCGACCTCCTGCTCGCGATCGTGCCGCCCGCCGACGCGGAGGCGCTCGCCCGCCGGCTCGCGCCCGCCCTGGCGGCGGCCCCGCGCAAGCCGGTCTACATCGACGCCAACGCCGTCAGCCCGGAGACGGTCGGGCGCATCGCCGGGGTCGTCGCGGCCACCGGCACGCCGTTCCTCGACGGGGCGATCCTGGGCCTGCCGCCGCAGCCCGGCAGCCGGGGGCCGCGCGTCTACGTCTCGGGCGCGGATACGGCCCCCGCGCTGGTCCTGCGCGACCTCGGCCTCGACCTGCGCGTCTGCCCCGGCACGGTCGGCGCCGCCTCCGGCCTCAAGATGAGCTATGCCGGCCTCAACAAGGGCCTGACGGCGCTCGCCGCGCTCGTGATCGGCGCCGCCGGTCGCGCCGGCGCCGGCGAGGCGCTGCTGGCCGAACTCGCCGAGAACGAGCCGGCGCTGCTGGCCCGGTTCGCCAGGGGCCTGCCCGACATGGCGCCGAAGGCCCACCGCTGGGCGCCCGAGATGGAGGAGATCGCCGGGTTCCTCGGGCCCGACGCGGTCGGGCGGCAGGTCTTCGCCGGCTACGCCGCGCTCTACCGCCGCCTCGCCGCGGAGGACGGCGCGGCCGAGATCGCCGCGCTGATGCGCTTCGCCGCGGCCGCGGCGGAGCGCTGATCGCCGCGGGGCCGCCGAAACGGCCCCGCCTCTGTTGCCGGCTCGGCTGTCACCCTCTACACGGGCTGTCCCCAGCGGCCGATGCGCCTGAAGGTTTCGCGAGCCCGCTCGGGCCTGCATGGCGGCGGGGTCGGCAGTGACGGGGCGGTCCGGACCAGTTCTCTGGACCGTTCCTGTGAGGCTCAGTGGGCCGAGTCGCTGCAGGAGTGTCGGGAGCGCGGGGAACAGGAACCGCGGGTCCGGCGCATGGCCCACATGATTTCCCGGCCGATCCCGCCCGCCGGACCTGTCGCGGGCGCGGGGCCCTGCCCCGTTCCGGGACAGGGGCGGCCGGGGCCGTTGCGGCTTCGTTCACGCTCCCGCGCGATGATGCGTCCGGGCCGGGGATCCGGTTCCGCGTAACCGCGTTCTCTCGGGCCTGACGACCATGCGAGCCCTGCTCACCAGCGGCATCAAGGCGATCCTCGGCATCGCCGCGCTCTCCACCGCCGCGCACTGGACCCTGCGGGTGCAGCGCGAGTCCGCCGCCCCCGCGGTCGCGACGGCGAGCCTCGCCGAGCCCACCGCGACCGGCTCCATCGAGCCGCGCCGGGTCGAGCGGGCCGCCGCGCTGG
>NZ_BBUX01000061.1:0-37306 GCF_000974725.1 Methylobacterium sp. ME121 | reverse complement strand
ACGCCCGGGCGTATCGCCACAGCGGACGCGTGCGCGCCATGCGCCGGCTGATCCCGGTGGTCGCCGGCGGCGCGGTGGCGCTGCTGTTGGCCTACCTGTTCAACCCCTTCGCGGCACCGTTGCCGGGCGTCTCGGTCGGTCCGGTGACGCTGGCCGGTTCGAAGGTCCGCATGGAGAATCCGCGGCTCTCGGGCTTCCGCCAGGGCACCCGCGGCTACGAGGTGACGGCCGACGCCGCGCTCCAGGACGTGCGCAAGCCGAGCCAGATCGGGCTGCAGCAGATGCGCGGCCACATCGCCACCGACGATCAGGGCGGCATCGCCCGCCTCTCGGCGACGTCGGGCCTGTTCGACACCGCCCGCGAGGCGCTCGACCTGAAGGACGACATCCGCATCTGGACCGACAAGGGCGAGGAGGCGCGCCTGCGCTCCGCCGCCGTCGCGTTCAAGACCGGGTCCATCAGCTCGCAGGAGCCCGTCACGGTCTCGAGCCCGCGGGCCAACGTGAAGGCCGACACCCTCGACGTCGTCGAGAACGGCAAGCGGATCTCCTTCATCGGCAACGTCCACGTGGTCATCGCGAACGAGGAGCAGGCGGAGAAGCCGCAGGCCCGCATTCTGACCTCGGACGCCGAAGCCGCGGACGGTGCCCGATGAGAGCCGCCCGCACCCTCTGGGCCGCCCTGGCGGCCGGGCTGCTCCTCGCCGGCCCGGCGCTGGCCGAGAAGCCGGCGCGGAAAGATTCGCCCTTCGGCAATATCGGCGGCGGCGGCAAGGATCCGATCAAGATCGACGCCGACCGGCTCGACGTGTTCGACCGGGAGAACAAGGCGGTCTTCGCCGGCAACGTCGTGGCCGTGCAGGGCGACAGCACCATCCGCTGCTCGACCATGACGGTGACCTACAAGCGCGGCAGGGACGCCCCCGGCAAGGGCGCCAGGGGCGACGCCAAGACTGAAGCGCGGGACGAGGGCGCCGACGCGGCGCCGCGGAACCCCGCCGAGAACGGGATTCAGAAGGTCGACTGCGCCGGGCCGGTGACGGTGGTGCAGAAGGATCAGGTCGCCACCGGTGACCACGCGGTGTTCGACCAGGACGCCAAGCGGATCGTGCTGACCGGCAACGTCGTCCTGAGCCAGTGCCAGAACGTCACCCGCGGGCAGCGGCTCGTCTACGACATGAACACCGGGCGCGCGAACATGGACCCGGTGGCGGGGGGGCGCGTCTCGGCCCTGTTCGTGCCCGGAGAGAAGTCCGACGCCAAGGACGGCAAGGCGAAGGGCTGCACCCAGCCGCCGCCCAGGCCGAAGGCGCAGGTCGATTGAGCGGCGCCGTGGCGTTCCAGGCGGGCCCGCAGGAGCCGGCGGGCCGGACGGGCTGGCTCGGCCGCCTGTTCGGCCGGCGCGCGCGGCCGAACGAGGCCGCCGAGTCCGACGGCTGGTCCGCGGCCGATGAGGGTGGCCTCGGCATCCTCAGCGTGCGCGGCCTGCGCAAGAGCTACGGCGCCCGCACGGTCGTCCACGAGGCCGGCCTCACCGTGCGCACCGGCGAGGCCGTCGGACTGCTCGGGCCGAACGGCGCCGGCAAGACCACGATCTTCTACATGATCACCGGCCTTGTGGCCGCCGACCGCGGCCACATCACCCTGGACGGCCTGCCGATCACGCACCTGCCCATGTACCAGCGGGCGCGGCTCGGGATCGGCTACCTGCCGCAGGAGGCCTCGATCTTCCGCGGGCTCACCGTGGAGGACAACATCCGCGCGGTGCTGGAGGTGGTCGAGCCCGATCGCAAGACGCGCGCGCGCAAGCTCGATTCCCTGCTCGAGGAATTCGACATCGCGCGCCTGCGCAAGTCGCCCTCGATCGCGCTCTCGGGCGGCGAGCGGCGCCGCTGCGAGATCGCCCGGGCGCTCGCCTCCTCGCCGACCTTCATGCTGCTGGACGAGCCCTTCGCGGGCATCGACCCGATCGCGGTCGGCGACATCCAGGATCTGGTGAAGCATCTGAAGCAGCGCGGCATCGGCGTGCTGATCACCGACCACAACGTCCGCGAGACGCTGGGCCTGATCGACCGCGCCTACATCGCCCATTCCGGCCGAATCCTCACGGAGGGCACGCCCGAGGAGATCGTGGCGAACCCGGACGCGCGCCGGCTCTATCTCGGCGAGGATTTCCGGCTCTAAGCCGGCCGCCGCACCCGCACGGGCAGGGCGGGCGGTCGCTCAGCCCTTCCAGTTCTTCAGCGCCGCGAACGGGCTGTCCGAGCCGGCCGGCTTCTCCGGGTTCAGCACCGGCTCCACCTGGGCGATCGCGTCCGCCATCGAGAAGGCCGACCCGCTCTGGAGCCGGCCGCCCGCCGCGTCGCGGTGGCCGCCGCCGCGGAACAGGCGGGCGCCGTCGAGGGCCGTGCCGTCGTTGGACCGGAACGACAGCGTGCCCATCCGCTGGACGTTGACCACGCGCTTGGCCCGGCCCGCATCCATGATCAGGTCGGAGACCCGCTGGAATGTGCCCGAGTCGAGGGCGAAGGACAGGAGCGTGCCGTCCTTCAGCGGTCGGAACAGGGAGTCCGAGCGGGCGAGCGCCCGGGCGAGTCGCATGCGCGTCGTCAGGGTGGGGTCGTCGTCCGGCGCGTCGCGCAGCAGCGCGTCGACCACGCCGGCGCGGATCGCCGAGGCGCGGCGCTCCAGATCGGCCGGGCTCGCCCCGTCCCGCAGGGCGGCGGCGGCCGCGAGGAGGATCTCGGACACGAAGCGGTCGTGCCAGGGATGCCCGACCGGCACGTAGCTCGACACGACCTCCCAGAACAGCTCGTCCAGGGCGAGGCCGCCCCGGAAGGCGGGGCTCTCCTTGCGCCACAGGTCGAGGGCATCGACCGCGGTGAGCAGGCTCGACAGGTCGGTCGCGGGCTCGTGCGCGGCGAACAGGGCCCGGTGCTCGAAGGTCATCCGCGTGGCGCAGATGTCGTCCTCGATCAGCACGGCGATCTCGGGGTCGCCCAGGTCGATCCGGTGGAGCGCCGGCCGCTCGGCGTCGGGCGCCGCGTCCAGGCCAAGGCGCCGCAGCTGGTCGAGGGAGGAGGCGTGGTGGTCGAGGACCACGAGCCGGTGCTTCTGCCCGTCCGCGCGTCGCCGGTTCATCGCGGCGAACTTCTTCAGGCCCGCGATGGTCTGCTCCTCCAGGCCGAGGTCGGTCATCAGCAGGATCTCGCGCTCCGCCGCGCGGCCGAGGCGCTTGATCTCGTCCTCGAAGACGGGGCCGACATCGCTGTAGCGCGGCACGTGGACGACGCGCTCGACCGTGGCGCAGGCGGCGGCGACCGTGGAGGCGCCGTAGCCGTCGAGGTCGTGGTGGGTGATCTGGATCAGGCGCAACGGGCGGACTCGAAGGGTGACGGAGCGGCCCGTCTACGACGCCCGGCGCCGGGAGGCGAGGGGCGGCGGGCCTTCCGTCCGGCGGCATTCGGTGCAGAATGGTCCCGGGCCGCCGCGAGTCGCGAAGGACCGGCCGGCCACGGAGACCCCCAAGGGGCCCGTCATACCGGGAGGACACGATGGCCCTGGCCGCAACGCCGCGCGTGCGCCGCATCCAGACGATCTCGCTCGCCCTGCTCGTCACGGCGGGCGTCGTCAACTACGTCGACCGGGCCACCCTGGCGGTGGCCAACCCGCTGATCCGCGAGGATCTCGGCCTCTCGATCCCCGACATGGGATTGCTGCTCTCGGCCTTCCTCTGGGCCTACGCCTTCGCGCAGCTCCCGGCCGGGGCGCTCGCCGACCGGCTCGGCCCGCGCCTGACGCTGACGCTCGGCCTGACCTGCTGGTCGTTCGGCCAGATGCTCGGCGGCGCGGTGACGTCGTTCTGGCAGTTCGTGAGCGCGCGGATCGTGCTCGGTGTCGGCGAGGCGCCGCATTTTCCGACCTGCGCCCGGGTCTCCCGGGACTGGTTCAACATCCGCCAGCGCGGCACCGCCACGGGAATCTGGAACTGCGCCTCCTCGCTCGGGACCTTCCTGGCCCTGCCGCTGCTCACCTTCCTCATGGTGAGCTTCGGCTGGCGGGCGATGTTCGTCATCATGGGCGCGGCCGGCCTCGTGCTCGCCGCGATCGTCTACCTGGTCTTCCGCAACCCGCGCGAGACCGACCTGACGCCGGGGGAGCGCGCCTTCCTGGAAGAGGGCGACGCCCCGAACGCGAGCCGCGCGGTCACCTGGAGCGCGTGGCGACGGCTCTTCGGGTTCCGCACCAGCTGGGGGATGATCGTCGGCTATTTCGGCTGCATCTACATGACGTGGCTCTACACCGCGTGGCTGCCGAGCTACCTCGAGATCGAGCGACACTTCACCCTGCAGAAGACCGGCCTCGTCGGCTCGATCCCCTTCGCCTTCGGCGTGCTGGGCGGGATCCTGGGCGGCCGCGTCGTCGATGTCCTCGTCCGCCGCGGCGTCGACCCGATCCGCAGCCGCAAGATCCCGATGGTCGGCTCCCTGGTGGCGACTGCCGCCTTCACGGTGGTGGCGGCGCTGACGCCGAGCGACACCCTCGCCATCGCCTGCATCTCGGCCTCGCTGTTCCTGGTCTACATGAGCTCGTCGTCGGCCTGGGCGATGGCCTCCGTGGCGGCGCCGGCGAGCTGCACGGCGTCGCTCGGCGCCATGCAGAATTTCGGCGGCTACATCGGCGGCGCCCTGGCGCCGACCGTGACGGGCTTCATCGTCGGCGGCACGGGCCACTTCTCCATGGCCTTCATCACCGGGGCCGCGATCGCCCTGGTGGCGGCCCTGGGCTACTGGACGCTGATCCAGGATCCCATCGCCGACGAGGGACCGGAGAGCCCGATCGTCGGCGCGCTCGGGGCCGCGCGCTAGGCGGGCCGACCGCGCTTCCTTGGCGTCAGCCCCTCGCGTCACCCCCGCAGGTTCGGCGCGGCGAGGATCAGGTCGCGGAGGTGCGTGCGGGCCGTGAAGCTGCGGCGCATCAGGTCGACGAAGGTGGCGGCCGGCCCGTCCCAGTCGTGGCGCGCCGCGTGGGCGCGCGCGGCGGTGGCGTCGAAGGGCAGCCGCCCCTCGATCGCCGCCGCCATCAGCTCGGTGAGCCGCTCGACCCGGTCGGGGGCGTCCGGGTCGAAGTAGCTCGCCGCGCTGCCGCCGGCCTCCGGGATGGCCGTGAGGCTCGAGGCGATCACCGGCGTCCCGCGGGCGAGGCTGTCGAGGACAGGGATGCCCCAGCCCTCGCCGCGGCTCGGGAAGACCAGGGCGGCGGCCCGGGCGTAGAGGTCGGACAGGCCCCGGTCGTCGATGCCGGCGATGTGCACCGCGTCCGGCGTCCGGGCGAGGCGGTCGAGGGTCTCGGGCCGCTCGCCGTCGCCCTTGCCGACGACGATCAGCCGGGCCGCGCCCTGCGGCAGCCGCGCGAAGGCGTCGAGGACGAGGCCGAGATTCTTCCGCGGCTCCAGCCGGCCGACCATCAGCAGGTAGGGGCGCCCGTCGGCGAGCGGCGTCCGCTCCGTGACCGCCTGCGGCGGCGTGGAGCCGCAGCGCACCTCGGCGATGCGCTCCCGCGCGATGCCGTAGACGTTGGCGATGGAGTCGCGGCTGTAGTCGGAGATGGTCAGGACCAGCTTGGCGCGCCGCGCCGAGAGCCGGGTCAGGATCTTGTTCCGCCAGCGCATCGACCAGGGGAAGAATTCGGGATGCGTCTCGAACAGGATGTCGTGGACCACGACCACCTGCCGGTCGCCCGGCACCAGCGGCGGGGCGATGTAGGTAGTCAGCAGCGTGTCCAGCCGGTCGCGCAGGAACAGCCACGGCCAGACCAGGGTCAGCCGCACGGTCGCGGGCACGCGCGGTAGCCGTTGGTGCTCGATGTTGTCGCCCGAGACGATGCGGGCGCAGGCCTCCGGGTCGCCGGAATAGACTACGTAGGTGGCGTCCGGGTGGCGGGCGGCGGCCCGCCCGATGATGTTCACGAGCCAGGTCCGGCTGCCCTGCGGCTTGCCGGTGAGCACGTGCGCGTCGATGCCGATGCGAAGCATGTTACGGGCTCCTGTAGGCGCCGAAGGTCGGGGCCTCGCCGGGGGCGTAGGCCTGGCCGGCGATGTCGCGGGTGGCGCCGAGCGGGATGCCGGCGCGGGCCGGGGGCGCCGTCAGGGCGAGCCCGCCGGTCATGGGGTTCGCGGGATCGCGGAAGGCGGGCGTGCCGGTGAGGTCGGGACCCTGGCCGTTGAGCGGCAGGCTCGCCCCGTCGCCGGTGGCCTGCGTGCCCCAGCGGTAGAGCGGGGCGCCGACGGCGCTGCCGAGGAAGTTCGGCCCGATCGCGTTGTTGTTGTCGGTGGTGGTCGCCTCGACCACGATCGCGGCCACGTTCGGCCGGGTCGCGTAGGCGATGTTGTTGAGGACCCGGTTGTTCGACGTGCGGTCGACCTGCTTGGTGTAGTCGGAGGCGAGCACGATCTCGCCGCGGTAGACGTGCTTGCCGCCGGAATCGCGCATGTTGCCGTAAGTCGTGTTGTTCACCACCGTGTTGGAGCCGGCGTCGAACAGGTTGATCCCGGCACCGTCGTTGTCGGCCGCGACGTTGAACGCGACGACGTTGCCGTCGCACCACTGGTCGATCTGGATCCCGTTGCCGTCCTGGCCGGTCGTCTCCTTCTGGCCGGTGACGATGTTGTACCGGATGGTGTTGCGGTCGCCCGCGTCCTGGGCGGCGTCCTTCGCGTAGACGTGGATGCCGGAGGTGCCCGACATCCCCACGCCGTTGCCCGAGACGCGGTTGCCCTCCACCACGTAGCCGGAGCCGTTGATCTCCATCCCGTGGATGCCGTTGCCGGTCACGGTGTTGTCGAGGATGTAGCTCGGGTCCTCCCGGGGCGCGTTGATCACGTCGACGGCCACGCCGTGGGTCTGGTTGTCGGCGAGGGTGTTGCCGCTGATGCGGTGACCCGCCCCGGCACCGTCACCGATCCAGATCCCCAGGCCGGAGCGTGACACGGTCGAGCTCGCGACCGTGACGTGGCTCGATCCCCGGCGGATGATGAAGCCGGAATTCACCGCGCCCTGCACGGTGAGGCCTGTGACCGTGACGTAGGCGGCGTTCTCGAACACCACCGAGTTGGACAGGCGCGGCTGCGTGCCGGGTTCGGCCGCCACCGTCACCGGCGCCGCCGCGGTCCCGCGCGACCCGACGAACACGACGTCGCCGTAGCTGCCGCCGCGGACGAGCACGCTCGAGCCGGGGCCGAGCGCGGCGAAGGGCACGTCGGCGAGCCGTGCCACGGTGGTGTAGCCGGACTTCGCGCCGCCGGCGGGATCGACCAGGATGTTCTGCTGCACCTGCGCGTCGGCCGGCCCGCAGGCGGCCAGGACAGGCAGCACCAGCGCCGACAGGGCGCAGCCGAGGACCGTGCGGGGCCACCTCATGCCGCGAGGGCCCGGGCGATGGCGAGGCGCTTGCGCCGCTGGAACAGACGCCGCCACACGGTGCGGCCGGCCTCCGGGCTGATCCGCGTCAGCGCGCGCGCCGCCATCTGCCAGCCGGGCAGGAGGGCCTGCGGCATCGCGAGGTCGGCGACCCGGTGGCGCGCCGCCGCGCCGAGCGGCGGCGGCCCGACGAGGCCGAGGCGGCCGAGATCGGCCACGAGGTCCGGGCGCTTGCGGTACCACAGCACCAGGGCCGCGCCCTCGCGCTCGGCGATCCGCAGATAGGCTGCCTCGTCGAGGAGATGGTGGTGGTAGCCCAGCGCCTCGGGGGCGTAGAACAGGCGCATGCCGCGCCGGGCCAGCCGCTCGCCCAGCTCGATGTCCTCGTGCCAGAACAGCTTCGGATCGAAGCCCCCGGCTTCCCCCAGGAAGTGCCGGTCGACGCTGACGTTGCAGGTCAGGAACGCGTCCCAGCCGACCTCCTCGCGGCCCGCCAGGGCGTCGTAGGAGGCGTCGTGGTGGAGCGCCGAGAACGGCGAGAAGGGCAGCGCCGGGTCGATGGTCATCCGGCCGAGGATCGCGGTCTCCCGCCCGCCCCGCCGGGTGTGGGCGAGCCGGTGCGCCTCGACGAGGCTCGGCACCGGGATGGTGTCGTCGTTGACGATCAGGAGGCGCTCGCCGCGGGCCGCCGCGATGGCGCGGTTGCGGGCGGCGTTCGCCCCGGCATTCTCCTGGCGCAGGTGCACCACGGGGATCCGGCCCGTGGCGACAGCGCGGCTGACGACCGTCCCGGTGTGATCGGTCGAGCCGTCGTCGCAGACGACGATCTCGAAGGGCGCCTCCGTCTCCTGCCGGTCGAAGGCCCGCAGGCACAGACGCAGCGTGTCGGCGCGGTTGTAGGTCGGGATGATGACCGTGAGCACGGGTCCATCGCTCATGACGAGGCTTCCGGAAGCGGGAGGAGGAGGGGATCGGACGGGTTGCGGCGCAGGCACAGCCACCCCGCGACGGCGGTCGCGAGGGTCGCGACGGCGGGCACCGTCACGGGGACCAGCGCGGCGGGGCCGGCTGCCCAGGCGAGGGCGGTGAGGAGTGCCGGCGCGGCGAGGGTCGGCACGTCGGCCAGGGCGAGCGGCGGTCCGGCCTCCCGCCAGAAGGCGTGGGCCAGGACGCCGAGCATCGCCGCCTCGGCGAGCAGCGCGGCGAGGCCCGCGCCGAGGAGCGGGTCCCAGGGGATCAGCAGCGTGCAGGCGATGAGGTTGGTGACGCAGGCCGCCGCGCTGCCGCGGACCGCGAAACCGGTCCGGCCCAGCGGGACGAGGCCCGCGAACAGGACCGTGGCGGCGATCAGCAGGACGCTCATCCCGGTGGCGACGCGCAGCACCGGGACGGCGCCGCCGAAATCCGGACCGAAGGCGAGGCGCACCAGGGGCTCCGCGAGGGCGCAGGCCGCCACCGCTCCGGCGCAGGACGCGGCGAGGATCGGCACCAGGGCGCCGCGGACCCGGGCGCGCAGGGCGGTCGTGCCGGCGCGCGACCGTCCGTGAACCAGGGGCCCGACGGCGCGCCCGAAGACCGGCACCAGCGGCGCGCACAGGGTGATCGCCACCGCGGCGCCGAGCTCGAAGAACCGGAAGCCGGCCGTGAACTGGCCGAGCTCGGCCGCGCCCGCGAAGGCGGCCAGCATCATCAGGCTGATCCGGCCGTTGAGCGAGCCGAGGGCGTTCGAGACGCCCACCCCCGCCGCGGCCCGGATTGTCGCGAGCGCGTGCGGCAGCGAGGCGGGGCGGGCGGGCACGAGGCGCAGCGCCAGCGCCAGCCCGACCGCGCCGTACGCGATGCCGGCGGCCACCGCCACGAGGGTGAGCGCCGCCTCCGGAAGCTGAAGCCAGAGCGCGAGTGCCGTCCCGCCGATCAGCAGGGCGGCGTTGGCGAGCGACGGCCAGACGGACCAGCCCGGCCGCCCGCAGACCTGGAACAGGGCGTCGAGGAAGCGGGCGGCCGCGAGCGGCATCAGCAGGGCGGCGAGCGCGAGGGCGGGCCGGATCGAATCCGGCAGCATCGGCAGGACGCCGAGGAGCGCGGCACCCGTCCCGAGGCCGAGAACGAGGCGCGCCGACAGCATCCGGCCGAACTCGGCCGCCCGCATCTCCGGTCCGACCGCGCCGAGCCGCGCACCGAAGGTCAGCGTGGTGCCGAAATCCGCCGCGATCAGCGCGACCGCGAGGATCGCCAGGGCGAGGCCGTAGCGGCCCAGCGCCGCCGGGCCGGCGAAATGGCCGACCATCACGAAGGCCGCGAAGCCGGCCGCGAGGTAGACGCCGCGCCCCGCCGCCTGCCCGAGCAGGTTCGCGCCGTAGCGCAGCCCGCTGGCGCGCCTCCGTCCCGACAATCGGTTTACCAAGCGGAGCATCTCTCGGTGAAGCCTGACTGAAAACTGCGACCTACGATTGCATCGTGGCAGGCTGCGTATGGCTTGCAACCGCAAGCTCAATTTATGGTTGCAGAGTTGTCGCGTTGGGAAAAACCGGAGGACTGCGTATGTCCGAGACAGCCGCTGGACCGGATCTGCGTCTCTCGCGCGGAGCGGACGCGGAGGCGGGGCGTCTCCGGTGGGTCGAGGTGCGGGCTGCCCTGTCCGCCGACCGCGATCACTGGCGCCGCCGCGGCGGCGGGCCGGCCCGCCTGCGCCGGGGCTACCACGCGGTCTGGCTCTACCGCCTGTCCCGCTACGCCCACGAGCGCGGCTGGCGGATGGCGGCGTGGCTGCTGTGGCTGGTGAACGGCTGGTGGACGGGCGCCGACATCCCGCCCTCCAGCCGCATCGCCGGCGGCCTGTTCCTGCCGCAGCCCTACGGAACCGTGATCGCCGGCGCCGTGGGCCGCGACGCCGCCTTCGGGATCCAGGCCTCCATCGGCGGCCTGCTGAAGGAGCCGGATCAGGACATCGGCGGCGGTCCCGGCCTCCCTGTGCTGGGCGACGACGTGGTCCTGGAGGCCGGCGCCATCGTGCTCGGGGCCGTGTCGATCGGCGACCGGGCCCGGATCGGTCCGCGGACCACTATCCTCAAGCCCGTCCAGGCCGACGAGGAGGTCATGCCGCAGCCCTGGCGGCCGCTTCCCGGCCGGGGAGTCGCGGCGTGAGCGGTCCGATGACGGATCACCTCACCCTGTCGGGGCTGCGGCGCCTCCTGGCGGCCGACTTCGCCCGCGTCCTGCGCCAGACCACGGGCGGGAAGCCGACCTCGCGGCTCCGGCGCCTGATGCACCTCACGCTGCCGGCCATGCAGGTGGCGATCCTCCACCGGACCGCGCACCTGCTGCACGGCCGGGGCTGGCGCCGCTGCGCCGCCCTGGTGGCGGACCTGTCCCTGCGGCTCACGGGCGCCAGCCTGCATCCGGGCTCGCGCCTCGGGCCCGGCCTGTTCGTGCCGCACCCGGCGCGGGTCGCGTTCTGCGGCACCGGGGGCGCCGACCTGACGCTCCTGCCCGGCACACTGGTCGGGCCGCGGGACTGGATCCTGCCGAGCCAGCCGTTCCCCGCCGACGGCCCCCGCCTGGGCGACGGCGCCGTGGTCGGCGCGCACGCCGCGGTGCAGGGAGCAGTGACCATCAGCGCGGGCGCGACGGTCGGGATCGGGGTCTGCAGCCTCCGGGACGTCCCGGCCGGCACCGTCACGATGGTGGTCCAGCGGCAGCTCCGCAGCGGCGGGCGCGGCTCGGAGGTGGGCCATGGGCGCTAGGACCGGCCGCGCCCGGCCCGCGCCCGTGTCACGCGCGACCGTGCTCCCGGCGCACCGTCCGCTGCGCGCCCCGGCCCTCCCGCTCCGGGGCGAGCTGGCGGCGCAGGACGCGCTCGTAGGCGTCGAAGATGCCGCGCCACGTGAACGCCTCGGCGTGGCGGCGTCGGGACGCCTCGCCCATGACCTCCAGGCGGCGCGGCCCGGCCCGCACGAGGCCGAGAATACCCCGCCGCAGCTCCGTCTCGTCGCCGAAATACAGCGCCTGCGGTCCCGCCACCCAGCGGTTGAACGGGTTGTCGTGGGCGAGGATCGGCGAGCCCGCCCCCAGCGCCTCGACCAGCGAGGGGTTGGTCCCGCCCACCGTGTGGCCGTGGATGTGGAAGCGGGCGTGGAAGCGGAGCGCGGCCACGCGCTCGGCCTCGTAGATCGCGCCGGCGAAGATCACGTCCGGGCCGCCCGCCGCGCGGACGGCGCGGTGATACGGGTCGGACTCCGCGAGCTTGCCCAGCACGAGCAGCGGCAGCCCCGGCCGGACCTCGCTCCAGGCCCGCACGATCTGGAGCACGAGGTTCTCGGGCACCACCCGGGCGATCAGCAGGCCGTAATCGCGCGGGCGCAGCCCGAACTTCGCAAGCGGGTCGGTCGAGGCCTCAAGCACCGGGTCGGCGCCGTACGCGATGGTGGAGATCCGTGCGGCGGAGGTCCTGCGGGCGAGGTGCTTGGCGATCTCCGGGTGGTCCGCCACGAGGTGGGTCGAGAACAGGCTGCCGAGGCGCTCGTTCAGCCAGAACCAGGCCTTGGCGGGCTTCGACCAGCGGTCACGCTTCCACTCGATGCCGTCCATGTTCATGACGCTGCGCTTGGCCGTCAGCCGGTAGAGCAGCGAGAACGCCGCGGTGTTGTAGCCGAGCACGAGGGGCAGGGCGGGCCTGAAAGCCGCCCGCAGGGTGCATTTCAGGTCGAACACGATCGTCGAGACGGCGCCGTCGCCCCGGACCGCGACCGGGATGAGTGTGATCCCGCGCCAGACCGTCAGCGGCGCCGGCTCGCGCACCTGACAGTAGACCTCGACCCGCCAGCCCCGCGCCACGAGCTCCAGCGCGAGGCGCTCCGCCAAAGTCTCGAACCCCCCGTGCGCCGCCGGCACCCCGCGGGTGCCGAGGATCGCCACCGCCGGGCGCCCGCCCGATCCCCCCCGCTTTCACACGCGCCGTGGGCGCGGCACGTTCAGAGGAGCCTGAAGCATGGTCACGGTCGAACAGCGTCTGTTCCGGGAGATGGGAGCCGGGGGCTATTCCCGGCACGACCACCGGATGGAGTACATCGTGCGCGTCAACGCGCTGCTCCGGCCGGACATGCGGGTGATGGAGTTCGGCGCGGGGCGCGGCAAGTGGAGCGATGACCCGGTCCCATTGCGGCGGCACCTCGGCGACTTCCGGGGACGCTGCGCCCAGGTTGTCGCCTGCGACGTCGACGAGGCGGTCCTCGGCAACAAGTCGGCCGACGAGGTCCGGCTGATCGGTCACGACGGGGTGCTGCCATTCCCGGACGCGAGCTTCGACCTGATCTCGGCCTTCTCGGTCCTCGAACATATCGAGCATCCCGAGGTCACCGCGGCGGAGCTCGGCCGGGTGCTCGCCCCTGGCGGCTGGCTCTGCGCCTGGACGCCGAACCGCTGGGGCTATGTCGGGATCGGGGCGCGGCTCGTGCCGAAGCGGCTGCACGCCCGGGTGCTGCGCCTCGTCGAGCCGCGGCGGGTCGAGATCGACTCGTTCGTGCCGCTCTACACGATGAACACGGAGGCGGCGCGGAAGCGGCTTTTCCCAACTGACCGGTTCGAGCACTTCACCTACAGTTTCGACGGGCAGCCTTTCTATCATGGCGAGAACATCGTCCTGGGCAAGTTCTGGGAGCTGCTGTTCCGGCTCACGCCGGGCCCGTTCAAGGGCTACCACATGGTGTTCATCCGCAAGCGGCCGTGACGGTTCACAAGATCAGAGACGAAGACTGCGCAGGTGGCCGGCGAACCTGCGCATGTCGTCGGCTTTGCGGGCGAGGTCCGGCTGCCCGCGCAGCCGGGCCGCGAGACCGTAGGCGAGCGCCCGCAGGGTGAAGCCGAGCCGGAGCGGCCCCGAGAAGAAGGCGGGCGACGACAGGGGCCGGCCGGCATTGCGCAGGCTGTAGATGGCGGCCAGCCCGTCGAGCCAGCGGGCCGAGCGTGTGCTGCCGGAGCCGCCCTGGAGGTGGGTGACGGCGATGTCCGGGCGGTAGGCGACGCGCCAGCCGGCATCGCGCAGGCGGCAGCCCCAATCCACGTCCTCGCCGTAGAGGAACATCGGGCTCTGCAGGCCGCCGATCGCGGCGATCGCCGAGCGGCGCAGGAGCAGGCAGGCCCCGCAGATCCAGTCCACGTCGAGGGGCCGTGCGCCCTTGGCCTGGCGACTGGCGAGGTAGAGGCCGCGCAGCCCGAAGCGGCCCGACAGGCCGGCGGCGTGGACCAGGATCGAGAGCGGGCGCGGTTCGTAGCCGGCGTCACCGACCTGGTGCGTCCCGTCCGGGAAGGTCAGGCGCGGACCGACCGCCCCGACCTCCGGATGCGCGTCGAGATGGTCCAGCAGGCCCGAGAGCGCGCCCGGGTCGCGCAGGAACGCGTCGGGGTTGAGGAGCAGGATCGCCGCGCCGCGCGCGTGCTCCAGCGCGACGGCATTGCCGCCCGCGAAGCCGTGGTTGGTCCGCTCGGCGATCACCTGGACCCAGGGAAAGGCCCTCGCGACACGCTCCGGTGTCCCGTCGGTCGACGCGTTGTCGACGAGGATCACCTCGTAGGGGCGGTCGATGCGGCTCTCCGCCAGCCGTTCCAGGCAGGTCTCGATGTCCTGGCCGGCATTGTACGTGACGATCAGGACGCTGAGGCTGACGGCGCTCACGAACGGTCTCCATACGCTGCCAGGGGCGGACGCCCCCCGGGCGACGCCGGGCGCGAAGGGCCGCGCGGCGCCGGGTTCCGCTCCGGTCGAGCGCGCGCCGCGCCGATCATGCCGGTGGACGCGACCGCCCGGGACGCTTCGACAGCCCTGCGCCGCTGCGCCGCCCGCACCCCGGCGATCAGCCCGAGGCCGGTGTAGAGCAACTCGGCGATGCCGAGATTCAGGCGGAAGCCCGGATCGACCAGCCCGTGCAGCAGGTGCGCGATCAGGCCGACCGCGCAGGCGGCCGCGATCGCCGCGAGCGGATCGCCCACCGGCGCGCGGCGGGCGGCGCGGAAGCCCCGGACGATGCCGGTGCCGAAGACCAGCACGAAGGCGGCGTAGCCGACGATCCCGACCTCGGTGAGGATCAGGATGTGCAGGTTGTGCACCACGTGGTTCGACCGGTCGAACAATCCGGCGAGACGGGACAGGCCAGTCCTGTCGAGGACCGCGAACTGGTTGCCGAAGTTGTTGAGGCCGACGCCGAAGATCGGGAACTGCTCGAACAGCGCCAGG
Source organism: Methylobacterium sp. ME121 (assembly GCF_000974725.1). Lineage (NCBI taxonomy): Bacteria > Pseudomonadati > Pseudomonadota > Alphaproteobacteria > Hyphomicrobiales > Methylobacteriaceae > Methylobacterium > Methylobacterium sp. ME121. The sequence goes on along the minus strand of NZ_BBUX01000061.1, from coordinate 22,660 downwards.
GCCGCCGCGTTCAGCGGGCCGCGCTGGGCGGCCGAGCCGCCGTCGTCGGCGGTGAGCCGCTCCCAGATCAGCGGGCCGGCGTAGAGCGCCGCGACGGCGCCGACGATTGCCAGCAGGCCGAAGACGATCAGGCTCGTCCGGGAGAACAGGCGGTCGCGGTAGACCAGCAGGATCAGGAGGGCGGCCGAGACCGGGAAGGTCAGCCAGGACGCGCGCGACAGGGTCAGGACCACGCCGACCAGGGCCGAGGCGGCGCCCGCGGCGCCCGCGAGGCGCAGGAGGAGCGGCCCGCGCGACAGCGCCAGCGCCAGGGCGAGCGGCCAGACGAACTCATAGTAGTAGCCGAGGATATTCGGGTGAACCTTCAGTCCGCCGGCGCGGCGCTGGGCCGAGAAGTTGATGTTCTCCTCGACGATCTGTTCCTCGCCCAGCACCGAGAGGCCCAGTTCCGAGCCCGAGACGTATTGCAGGCCCGCCACCGCGGTCTGGACGAGGCAGAGGGCGCAGATCGCCAGCGCGAGGGTCCGGGTGTCGGACTCGGACAGGTTCGAGACCGCGACCGAGACCAGGAGCAGGCCGGCGAAGCGCCACGTGTCGAACCAGAGATAGGCCGTGTCGGTGGCGTTGGAGAGCGAGAGCAGCCCCGCGACCAGGAAGCAGAACTGCGTCAGGACGAGGGGCCGGTCGAGGCGCAGGCCCGGAGAAGCCTCCCCGAGGCCCGTGAGCTTCGCGACGATCAGCGCCGCGGCCACCAGCAGGGCGACGCTCACCGTCAGGCCGGCCCCGCCGCCGATGCTCGGCAGGTACTGACCGACGGCCTCGAAATGCTGGAGGAAGCTGACGTCGAGCTTGACCGTCAGCCCGACCGCGAGGGCCACGAGCAGGAGCGGTGTGAGGCGATAGAGGCGCCCGACGATCAGGGCGCCGACCCCGCCGAAGGCCGCCGCGAGGCCGACGACGGCGAATTTCAGCGGCGCCGCGCTCAGGGCGATCGCGCCGGCCGCCGCCGCGAAGCCGATACCGGCGAGCGGCAGGACCCGCAGCGCGCGGACGGGGGCCGCGCTCACCCGAGCCATCGGTAGAGCCATTTCGGGATCGGTCGCCGGGTGCGGTTGAGGACGACGCCGAGCGGCGCACCGCCGGCGGCCTTGAGGTCGGCCAGGGCGCGCTGTGCCACCGCCCGGCGGGTGCGCTCGGCGCCGATCACCACGATGAAGCCGTCCACGAAGGGCGAGAGCGCGGCGGCGTCGCCGATCTCGGTGATCGGCTCACAATCCACGATGGCGAGGTCGAAGCGGTCGTCGATCAGCGCGAGGAAATCCTCGACGCGGCCGTCGTCGAGGGTCGCCTCGCGGACGGCCGACGCGCTGCCCGCCGGCACGACGCTCAGGTTCTCGGCAACCGCGTGGACGCCGCGGCTCGGCGCCACCGCGCCGGCGACGATGTCGGCGAAGCCCGGCCGGCCGGTCAGGCCGTAGGCCTCCGCCACCGACGGGCGCGACCAGTTCGCCTCGATCAGCACCGCGCTGCGGCCCCGCCGGGCGTAGGCGCCGGCGAGTTCGCGGGCGAGGGTGCTCACGCCCTCGCCGGGCTGGACCGCGGTGACGCCGACCCGGCGGACGCGCGCCTCGTGCCGGGTGAGCTGGACGAGTGCCGGTTCGAGGATCGCCGGATCGATGCGGGGGGCGGCTGCGGCGGCGATCATCCGGCGGCTCCTGTCTGCAGCGGCACCGCGGCCAGCACGGGCACCCGCAGCGAGCGGGCGACCTCGGACGCGCTGCGATAGGTCTGGGCCAGGATCTCCGCGAGGGCGACGTAGGCCAGGGCGGCGAGCAGCCCGAGACCGGCCGCGAGGCCGAGGATCAGCGGCCGGTTCGGGCCGGAGGGCAGCCGCGGCGGAACGGCGCGCGCCACCAGGGCCGAGGAGGTGACGGCCTGCGCGTCGAGCCCGGTGCCAGTTTTCAGCGCGTCGATCCGCTTCTGGGTCTCGGTGATCTCGTCGGTGAGCAGGCCCTTCTGCTGGGTCAGCCGGCCGTAGGCCAGCGCCGCGTCGCTCTGGCCGATGGCCGCGCGGCGGCGGGTCTGCTCGATCCCCGTGATGCTCTGGATCTTCTCGGCGAGGACGGCGAGCTTCGCCGTGTCGGCGGCGAGGAGTGCCTGGTACTTCTGCCGCGCCAGCGCGGCCAGGTCCCGATCGAGGCTGACGAATTCGGGGGCGGTCGGCCGGAACCGCACCGCCAGTTCGGCGCGCTTCGTCCGCAGGTCCGCCCAGCGCTGGTCGAAGGCCGTGACCGTCGGATCGGCGTCGGGCGGCGTCGGCTGCCAGCGGTCGGGCCCGGCCTCGCGGGTGCGCTTGAGCCGGGTCTCGACCACCTCGCGCTCGATCTGCGCCGCCGACTTCTGCTTGGCGAGGTCGGCCAGGGTGCCGAGATCGTTCTGCTGCTCGATCTCGAAGCTCGCGGTGTTATTGCCCTTGAGGTAGGTCGCGAGCTGCGCGTCGATGGCGGCGAGGTCGGCCCGGGCGCGGTCCAGCTTGCTCTGGTAGAACGAGGCCGGGGTCTCGTCGGCGTAGACCTCGACGTGGCGGCGCTTGTAGGCGTCGAGCAGCCGGTTCAGCGCCTGGGCGGCGAAGTGCGGGTCCGTCCAGGTGAAGCCCGTGAGGATCACGTCCGTCTCCTTCACGAAGACGACCTTGAACGCCGCGAGATAGGCCTCGTAGAGCTTCTCGTCCGGCGTGAGGTGGCGCAGCAGGCCCACCGCCTCGAACGGGATCCGCACCGTGTCGACGATCCAGGTTTTGACCGCCTTGGCCCCGCGCACGGCCTGACGGCCCTGGTAGATCAGCCAGTCGATCCAGTCCGCCGGCGGCGGCCCGAGGTCGCCGGTCGGGGTGATCGCCTTCAGCGCCGCGAACTCGTCGCGCACGATGCTGGGGTCGCGCAGGATCTCGATCTCGTTGTTCACGTTCTGCGCGCGCTCGGAGAACATGTAGTTCTGGTTCGCGCCGCCCTGGAGCGGGGCGCCCGCCTTCTCGCGGCCGAGACGGATGATCAGCTTGGCGTCGGCCGTGTACTCGGCCGGCGTCAGCAGGAGGTAGATCCCGGCGCCGAGGATCGCCGCGACCAGGATCAGCAGCGCGGGCCGGATGTGCCGGAACAGGGCCGCGAGGGCGTCGCGGAGGTCGAAGGCCGGGCCCTCGACCGCGTCGGCGGCGGTCAGGTCGGTCTGCCTCACGTGCCGGACCTCACGGTGGCGGTGGTGGAGGTGCTGGCGGCCGGGCCGGTGATGTAGTTCACGCCGAAGCCCGTCCCGTTAAAGAGCAGGATCTGGCGCACCACGAGGTCCACCGCGCGGGCGGTCTTGGCCAGCAGCGAGGGCGGCACGTAGACCGTGGCGTTGGGCGGCACCACGATCGAATCCGCGAGGCCCGGCTGGCTGATGTCGACGATGCGCACGCTGCCGGCCGCCTCGGCGTCGAAGCGGATGATCCGTACGGCCTCGCCGGCCGCCGTCGGGAGGACGCCGCCGGCCGAGCCCAGGACCTGCGCCAGGGTCCGCGGTCCCTGCAGGGTGACGGGACCCGGGGCGCGGACCTCGCCGAATACCATGGTGTTGGCCGGGACGAGGCTCGCGAGCCGGACGCTGGTCGTCACCGAGGCCAGCTGGTGCTTGTAGGCGGCGTTCAGGCTGCCCATGACCTCGTGCACGGTCCGGCCCGCCGCCTGGACGGGGGGCACCATCGGCAGGTTGATCTTGCCGTCCGGCTCGATCGCCAGAACCTTCACGCGGCCCATGTCGGCCCGCTGGGTGAGGTCGCGGAAATCGTCGGTCACGGTGCGGAACCGGCGCAGCATGACCGTGACGACCGGGTCGATCAGCACGTCGTCGTAGGTACTCTTGATCAGCGCGGCCGCCGCCTCAGGCGACAGCCCCGCGACCTTGATGCCGTTCTTGCCCGGCAGCGAGATCCGGCCGTCCGGTCGGACGATCACCGTACGGTTGTATTCCGGGTGCGTCCGGAAATCGACGTCGAACTCGTCGTTCGGGTTCAGGCGGTAGGTCGGCTGGACGACGCTGGAATCGATCAGGAACGAGACTTCGAGGTTGTCGCCGACGTTCAGCCGGTAGTTCGCCAGCCCGAGGCGCATGGTCCGCCCGACCTCCTCCTGGGCGGCCGCGACCAGTGCCGCGGGGAGGCCCTCGGTGACCGAGCCGGTCTGCGTCACGTCGAGGCCTGAGCGCGACGCGCTCTGCGGGCGGCCCGACATGCAGCCGGCGAGCAGCGGCGCGCAGGCGAGGAGCGCGAGCGCGGTCCCCGCGGCGCCGGATGGTCGGCCGGCACGCCGGTGCGACGCGCCGAGGAACGCAGACAAGGAAAACGCCATCGACCTTCAGCCGCATCCTGCTCGACTGCGCTCGCCCCATCACAACTCGTGATCGAACCGCGCACCGCGATACAATCGCCAAGCTTGGTTAACGAGGCTTGAACCCGGCTCACGGCAACTCTATCAGAAGTTGTAAATGGCAAGCCGTGGCAAAGTGCTGACCCGAGAGCCGCGCGGGATCGGCAAGCCGGGTCCCAGCTCAGGCCGACCTGTCGTGCTGACGGGCGCCGTCGCTCCCTCCGCCGGCGAATGATGCGCGGATTTCGACGCGGCGGTGCGGAGTGCCGGCGAAGTCCGCCCGTCCGCTGCCGACCGAAAGCTGTAAATAGTGGGGTGCTTGCTCGGATTTAGAAACGTGATCTATAGTTCGACGGTATGAAGCCGTACGGATCTAGGTCGATAGTTCGGCGGGCCGCTGTCGCGCGGCAGTATCCGTCACGGGGGAGGCGCGCGACATGTCGGGCGTGAGGCCGGATCTCTTCGCCCGCCTGCACGATGACCTTGAGTCCGGTTTCCGGGAGGACCTCGAGGAGGCGGTGGTCGACCCCGCGCGCTGGCCGGACCTGGCCGAGCGCGTTGTGCGAGCATCCGGCAGCGAGGGCGCCCTGCTGCTGCGCTCAGACCGGACCGGCCTCGAATCGCTCTGCACCGCCTCGCTCGCCGACGCCTCGCGCCGCTACTTCGACGAGGGCTGGCACCGCGACGACCATCGCCTCCGCGGTATCCCGCTCATGCGGACGCGCGGGATCGCGGTCGATCAGGACTTCACCACGCCGGAAGAGATCGCGCGCCTGCCCTTCTACCAGGACCTGCTGGCCTCCCGCGGCCTGCGCTGGTTCGCCGGCATCGGCTTCGCCGTGAAGGGGCGTCTGTGGTGCCTCTCGCTGCAGCGGACCGTGGAGCAGGGGCCGTACGAGCCGCACGAGCAGCGGCGCCTCGCGACCCTGTCGCCCCTCCTGCAGCGCGCGGGCCTGCTGACGTCGATGGTCGAGCGGGCCCGGCTCGCGGGGCTGACGCAGGCCTTCGAGCTGATCGACCGCGCCGCCCTGATCCTCGACGCCGAGGGGCGGGCGCTCCGCTGGAACGACGCGTTCGGCGCCCTCCTGGGGCGTGACCTGAAGCTCGCGGGCGGCCGCCTCACCGCGGAGGATCCGGACGCCGCGCGGCAGCTCGAAGCGCTCGCGCGGCCCTTCGGTCGGCCGCCGATCTCCGCCGTCGTGGCAGCGCGACGCGACGGGCCGCCGATCGTGATCCACGTCGTGCCGCTGGTCGGACCGAGCCGCGGCCTGTTCGCCGGCGCGAGCACGCTGCTCCTCGGGAGCGTTCCCGGGACCCCGGCCGCGCCCGCGACCGCGATCCTCCAGGCCGCCTACCGGCTGACGCCGGCCGAGGCGCGGCTCGCCCAGGCGCTGTCGAGCGGAACCTCCCTCGCGGAGGCCGCGTCGCGCTTCGCGATCACCGCGGCGACCGCGCGCTCGCAGCTGAAGGCGATCTTCGCCAAGACCGGAGCGAGCCGCCAGTCGGACCTCGTGCGGCTCGTGGCCGGGCTCGCGCGCTGACGGGTCACGGTTCCGAGAGGCGCGCGGAGCTGTCGGGTCGGCGCGGGAACGGCTCGGGCCACCCGCCCGTTGCAGCACCAACGACAGGAGAAGTCTCGATGACGAATCGGATGGCACTCGTTTCCGCCCTGGCCGTCGCGGGCCTGCTGGCCGGCGCGCCCGCCCAGGCGAAGGGCTGCCTCAAGGGCGCCGTGGTCGGCGGTGTCGCCGGGCACATGGCCGGACACGGCAAGATGGGCGCGGCCGCGGGCTGCGCGATCGGTCACCACAACGCCAACAAGAAGGCCAAGCAGGGCTGACCGATCCGACGCCGTCCGCGTCGACGGCGATCGGATCGACCCGCTCCGGCGATGACCGGATCACCGCCGCTTCTCCGAAGCCGGATTCCCGACGGGAATCCGGCTTCGCTGCATTCTGAGCCGTGCCGGGTCGCACGTCTCCGGGCCGCCATCGCGGGATGCCCGATGTCGTCGCCCTGAGGGCGGGAGCGCCGGCGCAGGAGGCAGCGACCCGGATCACCTCCCGTCATCGGCCTCGGATCGCTCACCCTTTCCATCCGTCGCACCGCTCCGCGCGTGAGCCGCCGGCCGAGCAAGCCCCGCACAAGCCTGCCGTTGACCTCACTTTCGAGCTATTCTAATTAAGAACTGTGGAGGGCGCACCGCCGACGCGGTCCCACCACCCGAAACATCCGATGGAGAGACCCGATGGCCGGTTCCGCGAACGCCGCCTGCGAAAGCTGCCGCTTCTTCGACGATCACAAGCTCAACGGCGCCCAGGCGAAGGGTGACGAGGGCCTCTGCCGCTTCAATCCTCCGGTCAGCCAGCCGGCCCCCGAGTCGAAGGGCCTCTGGCCGGTCGTCGCCTCGAAGGACTGGTGCGGCCACTTCACGGCCGAGATGTCCGCCGCCGAGTAAGACGTCGACCGCTCCAGTCGCGCGGGATCTGCGCCGCGGCGCCGGTCCCGCCGCGGCCGCGAGACCGCCCGCAGGACCGCGCCCCGCCGGGCCCGCGCGGGGCGCATTGCCGGAGCCAGGCGGCTTCGCTTAACCTGCGGCCGTGACAGACGTGATACGCCCGGCCACGCAGGCCGACCTCCCCGCCATCGCGACGATCTACGCTGACGCCGTCACCACCAGCACGGCCAGCTTCGAGACGGAGCCGCCGACGCTGGCGGAGATGACCCGCCGCTTCGAGGTGCTGCGCGCGGGCGGCTTTCCCTATCTCGTGGCCGACCGGGACGGCACGGTCGCCGGCTACGCCTATGCCGGGCCCTATCACCAGCGCGCCGCCTACCGCTCGACCCTCGAGGATTCGATCTACGTCGCCCGGACGGCCCGAGGCGGCGGAGTCGGCCGGCGCCTGCTCACGGCCCTGATCGCGGCGAGCGAGCAGATCGACTGCCGGACCCTGGTCGCCATCATCGCCGACAGCGGCTCTCCCGCCTCGATCGCGCTGCACGCCAGCCTCGGCTTCACGCCCGTCGGAACCCTCGCGGGTGTCGGCCACAAGCACGGGCGCTGGCTCGACGTGACGCTCATGCAGCGTTCCCTCGGACCCGGCCGCAGCCTCCCGCCGACGCGGATCTGACCGTCAATCGCTTGCCAGTCCCAGTATCGCGGGAGCGATTCTGGTCCAAAACCCCGGCTGAGTTGTCATGATGCGGACAACTTCGCGCGGGAGAGGGCGGGCATGACGCGCACGCCGTCCGGTTCCCGGTGCGGTGCGGGCGCGATGACGCGGAGGGAGAGATCTTTCCGCGCGCGGAAGCGGTTTACGCGAGGGCGGGCGGTCAAGGCTCCATCACGACTCGCGAGGGATGGGAGTTCGGGTATGCGGTTTACATCGATCGGTCGCCGGGTTGCGCCGCTCGCGATCCTGGCGCTCTCGGCGCTGGCGGGCACGGCCCAGGCCAAGACGCCGACCGATCCCAGCGGAACCTATCTCACCGAGGACGGCCGCGCGCGCGTGCGCCTCGAGAAGTGCGGGACCGCGGGTGACCGGCTGTGCGGCTACGTGGTGTGGCTGAAGGTTCCGCTGAACGACAAGGGCGAGCCGCGGATCGACTTCAAGAACCCCGATCCGAAGAAGCAGGCTCGGCCGTCCCTCGGGCACCAGCTCATCATGGGCCTGAAGCCGAACGCCGACGCCCATTACGAGGGCAAGATCTACAATTCCGAGGACGGCAAGTCCTACGACGTCACCATCTGGACCGAGACGCCCGGCGAGCTGACGGTGCGCGGCTGCCTGATCGCGTTCCTGTGCAAGTCGCAGACCTGGACCAAGGTGACCGATCTCGCGCCGGGCCAGCTTCCCGGCCCGACCAACGGCGCGAACGGCCCGCGCAGCGATCCCGAGTACGCTACCGCCGCCCCGAAGCCGACCGCCAAGGCCGGCGCGAAGCCGGCTCAGAAGCCCGCCGCCTCCGAGGCGCCCAAGGAGGAGTGAGCGGCGCCAACCCTCCCGCGGCCGGCCCTCAATCGGCGAGGGCCGCGTAGGTCAAGACGCGCAGTTCGCGCCGGATCGGCAGGGCCGAGGACGGCACGAGCTGCGTCATGAGCACCACCGACAGATCCTCGGCCGGGTCGATCCAGAACGCCGTCGAGGCGAGGCCGCCCCAGGCGACCTCGCCCGGCGTGCCGAGGATCTGGGCCCGGGCGGGGTCGAGCATCACCGAGAAGCCCAGACCGAAACCGATGCCGGTGTAGGAGGTCTCGGCGAAGCGCGGCGTGCCCATCGCGGCGAGATCGCCCGGCAGATGATTCGCGAGCATCAGGTCGACCGTCTTGCGGCCCAGGAGGCGTGCGCCGTCGAGGGTGCCCCGGTTGAGGATCATCCGGCAGAAGCGCTGGTAATCCGTCGCCGTCGAGACGAGGCCGCCGCCGCCCGACGCGATCGCGGGCGGGCGCGCGAAGGCCGTCTCCACCGAATCGTCGAACAGGCGCAGCTGCCGCGCGCGATCGTACGCGTAGGTGGCGCAGAAGCGCGGCATCAGCTCGGGCCGCACGTGGAAATCGGTATCGACCATGCCGAGGGGCCCGATCACCGCCTCGCGGAGGTGGTCGGCGAAGGGGCGGCCGGTGAGCGCCGCCACGTACTGGCCGAGCACGTCGGTGGCGACGCTGTAGTTCCAGGCGCTGCCCGGCTGGGCGAGGAGCGGCAGCTTCGCCACCCGCGCGGTCATCTCGGCGAGCGTGCCCTCGCGCGCCAGGAAGTCGACACCCTGCTCGCGGTACTGCGCGTCGACCAGGGTCGCTTCCATGAAGCCGTAGGTCAGCCCGGCCGTGTGGGTCAGCAGGTCCCGCACGGTGATCGCCCGGCGCGCGGGCTCGGTCTCGAGCTTCGCCCGGTTGCCGCCCACGGCGACGCGCATCTCGGCGAACTCGGGCAGGACCCGCGAGATCGGATCGTCGAGCTGGAACAGGCCCTGCTCGTAGAGCTGCATCACCGCGACCGAGGTCAGCGGCTTGGTCATCGAGTAGATCCGGGTCACCGTGTCGAGGGTGAACGGCGTCGCCCGGGCGAGGTCGGCCTGCCCGCAGGCACGCGCGAAGGCGATGCGGCCGCGCCGCGCCACGGTGACCGACAGGCCGGCCAGCCGACCGTCGCCGACGAGGCGGTCCATCCACGGCACGATCCGGGCGAGCCCGTCCGGGCTGAACCCGGCACCCGTCGGATCGGTCTCGGTCAGCGCGCTCATGCGGTCTCCTCGTGATGGCGGTCCGGAAGCGTAGAAGGGGAGGGCAACGAAATCACCAGCCCATTGTCCCGGGCCCCCCCTTGAACGGGCCGACGATGCCGGGCGTGATCCAGCCGCCGTAGAAGTTTCCGGGCTGCGGCGTCACCTGGGCCGCCCCGACGAAGCAGGCGTCCATCGGGCCGGCGTAAAACGCGACGTAGCCGGCGATCGCGCGGAAATCCGGCGTCGGGTCCGGGTAGGCCCAGGCGGCCCCGGGCACGAGGCGGTCGCCGGCGCGCACGTCGAACAGGACGGCCTGTCCCTTCCACTCGCAGATCCCGCCGCGCCGCCGGTTCACCAGCGTCCCGTCCGCGATGTCGGCGGGCGGCAGGTAGTAGGTCGGCGGATGCGAGGTCTCGAGCACCCGGAAGCCGGAACCGGTCTCGGCGATGACGCGGCCGCCGAGCACGACCTGCAGCCGGTCCGGGACGGATTCCAGCCGCGGCGGCCGCGGATAGTCCCAGACGCTCTCCTCGCCCGGCCTGACGGGATCGGGGACGGGCCGGAAGGGCGATCCGCGCATGGGAAACCTCGTGCTGTGTCAGTGCGGATCCAGATAGGGCGCCGCGGCCGGCGTTTGTCGTCCGGCGCGCCCGTGCTAGCCCGTCGCCGACACTCGAGCCCGGGATCGCCCGCGATGGACATCGCCCTCTTCCTCGACTTCGACGGCACGCTCGCCGAGATCGCTCCGCGGCCGGATGCCGTGCGGGTCGAGCCGGGTCTGGTGGAGGATCTGGAGCGTCTCCGGGCACGCCTCGACGGCGCCCTCGCCATCGTCACCGGCCGGCCAGTCACGGTGATCGACGGCTTCCTGACGCCCGCGCGCCTCGACGCGGCCGGTCTTCACGGCGTGGAGCGCCGGGTCGACGGCGCGCTCACCGGCGGCCGCGCGGAGGATCACCCCGACCTGCGCCGGCAGGTCGCGCGCCTGCAGGCCGAGACCGCCGCGCTGGCGCAGGTCCTGATCGAGGACAAGGGCGCCTCAGTGGCGGTCCACTGGCGGCTCGCGAGCCCGGACGACGCGCTGCGGGCCGAGACGCTGGTGAAGGGCGCGGCGGAGGCCCTCGGCGCCGATTATCGCCTCCAGCTCGGCAAGGCGGTCGGCGAGATCGTCCCCGCGCAGGCCACCAAAGCCCACGCGATCCGGGCCTTCATGGCGCAGGCGCCCTACGCGGGACGGATTCCCGTCTTCTTCGGCGACGACCGCACCGACGAGATCGCCTTCGCGTCGGTGAACGAGGACGGCGGCGTCGCGGTGCGCGTCGGGGACGGCGAGACCGTCGCCCGGCGACGCCTGCCCGACCCCGCCGCCGTCCGTGCCCTGCTGAGCAACTGGGCCGCCGGCGGTGCGATCGACCCGGACGCGCTGCCGCCGGCCTGACGCGCCGCGCCGTCCAGGGGAGATCGCGATGACGGGGCGTTCCGTCACGGGCTGGCCGCGCCTGCTGCTGCGGCTGGAGGGAGCCTGCATCCTGGTCGCCGCCCTGCTCGCCTATGGCTGGCTCGGGCCGTCGTGGTGGCTCTTCGCGGCGCTGCTCTTCGTTCCCGACCTGAGCATGCTGGGCTACGCGGCCGGTCCCGCGGTCGGCGCCGCGCTCTACAATGCGGCGCACACGCTCGCGCTGCCGCTCGTCGGCCTGCCCCTGGCGATCGCCGTCGGCCATCCCGAGGCCGTAGGGTTGGCCCTGATCTGGTTCGCCCATATCGGTCTCGACCGCGCCGTCGGTTACGGTCTCAAATACGGCAGCGGATTCGGTGATACGCATCTTGGCGTCATCGGCCGGCCGCGTGACAAGACGATCGCGCCGTCCTGAGCGGTGCAATCGCCGCCGAATGGGACTTGCCCGCGCGGGGTCGCGGGGCCGATCAATCGCCGGAGCCGTGCCGGGCGCGAGTCCCGTCGCGGCGGGCCAGAGAGCAGGGGCTAGTTGCGATGTTCGAGTTTCCGGTTCTGGTCGGCGACATCGGCGGGACGAACGCGCGGTTCGGTCTGATCGAGAAGGCCGGCGACCAGCCCCGCCTCCTCGCGCACGAGGCCACCGCAGACCATCCCGATCCTTCGAGTGCGATCAGGGCGTCGCTGGCGAAGGGCGGCGGCCCGGCGCCGCGCGCGGCCATCCTGGCGATCGCCGGCCGGGTCGACGGGCCGGAGATCCAGCTGACGAACGCGCACTGGAAGATCGCGGGCCAGCGCATCGCCGAGGATTTCGGGCTCTCATCCGCGACGGTCGTGAACGACTACGTGCCGGTGGCGGCCGGCGCCGCCGATATCGAGCCCGACGACCTCACGCCGGTCGGGCCCTGTCCGCCCGTGCCCGGCGGCGCCCGCGTGGTGCTGGGCCCCGGAACCGGCTTCGGCGCGGCGGCGCTGGTCCCCTACGCGGCGCATCTCGCCATCGTGTCCACCGAGGTCGGCCACACCGATATCGGCCCGGCCGACGCCTTCGAGGAGAAGGTCTGGCACGCGCTGGAGCGGGTCGAGGACCGGATCACCGTGGAGACGGTGCTGTCGGGGCCGGGCCTGTCGCGGCTCCACGCGGCCGTCGCCCATGTCCGGACCGGGCAGCCGCACGAGAAGATCGAGCCGGCCGCGGTCACCGAGGCCGGTCTCAGCGCCACCGATCCGCACGCCGCCGAGACGCTCGAGCTGTTCGGCCGGGTGCTCGGACGCGTCTGCGGCGACCTCGCGCTGACCTTCCTGGCGACGAGCGGCGTCTATATCGGCGGGGGCATCGCGCCCCGGATCCTCAAGGTGCTCGAGGAGAGCGGTTTCCGCACCGCCTTCGAGAAGAAGGCGCCCTTCGCCGAGATGATGCGCCGGATCCCGACCAGCGTGATCACCGTCCACGACCCGGCCTTCCGGGGCCTGGCGGCCCTGGCGAACGAGGGCGCCAAGTTCGTCTACCACGGGCAGGTGTGGCGCAGGGAAACGTGACGGACCGCGACGGCGAGCGCTGTGCGGCGCGAGGCCCGGCGGCCTCGCTCCGCCCGCGCGGACGGCTGTCGCCGCGGGCCTGCCCTCAGGCCGCTGCCAGCGGCTTCGACACCTCCTCCAGGGACTTGCCCTCCGCGGCCGTTCCCCAGATGCCTCCGACCACCGCCGCGATGAGCATCAGCACAGCGCCGAGGCCGTAGCCGAACAGCACCCAGTCGCGCGAGCCGGTCTCGACCAGCGTGCCGAACAGGAGCGGGCCCGAGACGCCGCCGATACCGGTGCCGACCGCGTAGAAGGCCGCGATCGCCAGGGCCCGGATCTCCAGCGGGAAGGTCTCCGAGACCGTGAGATAGGCCGAGCTCGCCGCCGCCGAGGCGAAGAAGAACACCACCATCCAGGCCGCGGTCTGGCCGACCGGCCCGAGCACGTCGAGGCGGAACAGCAGGCCGACACCGGCGAGCAGCAGCGCCGAGATGCCGTACGTGAAGGCGATCATCTTGCGCCGTCCGATCGTGTCGAAGAGCCGCCCGAGGAGCAGCGGGCCGAGGAACGAGCCGAGCGCGAAGGGCAGCAGGTACCAGCCGACATGGTTGCCGGGGACCTGGTAAAAGCGCTCCAGCACCAGCGCGTACGTGAAGAACAGGGCGTTGTAGAAGAAGGCCTGCGCGATCATCAGTGCGAGACCGACCATGGTCTCCTTGCGGCTCGTCACGAACAGCGCCTTGAACACCTCGGAGAGCGGTGTGTGGTCGCGGGTGCGGACCTTCATGCGCTTGCTCTCGTCCACCGGCGGCAGGGTGACGCCCTCGTCGGTGAAGCGCTTCTCGATGCCGGTGACGACCCGGTCGGCTTCCGCCGCGTAGCCGTGGGTCGCGAGCCAGCGCGGGCTCTCGGGGATCCAGGTGCGCAGGAGGAGGATCACGAGGCCGATGGCGCCGCCGGTGAAGAAGGCGACGCGCCAGCCCCAGGCCGGGTCGATCACCTCGGGCTTGAGGAGCACGATCGACATGAACGAGCCGAGCGCCGCGCCGATCCAGAACGAGCCGTTGATGACGAGGTTGGTCCACCCGCGGACCCGGGCCGGGACCAGCTCCTGGATGGTCGAGTTGATCGCCGTGTACTCGCCGCCGATCCCCGCGCCCGTGAGGAAGCGGAAGAAGCAGAAGCTCCAGATGTTCCACGACAGGCCGGTGGCGGCCGTGGCGACGAGGTAGAGGGCGAGCGTGATGAAGAACAGCTTCTTGCGGCCGATCCGGTCGGTGAGCCAGCCGAAGCCGATCGCGCCGGTGACGGCGCCCACGAGGTAGCAGGAGGCGGCGAGCCCGACGTCGAACTCCGAGAACGACATGGGCGGCTGGCGCAGCGCGCCCACCAGGGAGCCGGCGAGCGTCACTTCGAGGCCGTCCAGCACCCAGGTGATGCCGAGCGCCACGATCACCAGTACGTGGAAGCGGCCCCAGGGCAGCCGGTCCAGGCGCGCGGAGATGTCGGTGTCGATCACGCGGCCGATCTCCGCGCGTTCCGGCGTCCCGGATCCCCCCTCGACCTTGCTCGCCATGTCCGCGTATCCTCCCGGTCCAAGTGTTTACCCTGCTGAGACAGCCGGCATTTACCGCGACTGTAGGCAGGTGTTGGGAACGGGTTGGAAATCGATTCGGTTCGATTTCGTCTTCACGCGCGCCGCGCAGAACAGGGAGGTTCACGCGGTGCTCCTCCCATGTCCTCCTGTGCTGCCCGTTCCCGCCGATCCTGGCCCCGGTACGTCCTGCTGTCCGCCATGACGCTCGGCGGACTCGCCACCGCGCCCACAGAGGGAGCGGACCGGCACCTCGAGCGGCCCAAGCCCCGCGTCGCGATGCAGGCGGCCGAGCGCTGGCGCCTCCGGCCGACCGAGCCCGCAGTCGCGACGACGACCGGCAGCATCCGCCGGCGGGCCGAGACCGCGATCCCTGAGGACCGTCGCAACGTCCGTCTCGTCTACCCGGCGTTGATCGAGGCGCGCTGAGAACGCCGGCGCCCGGCCCGTCTCGACGATCCGGGTCCTGTCAGGCACAGCGCCTGCTTCGCCCGCGCGTGGACGGGTGGAACGGTACGGTGCGGAGGACGCGGATGGCTGAGGCAATCGCCCTGGTCGGGTGCAAGGGGCCGGATCAGGAGGCGGAGTATCTGCGCATCCTGTCGGCGGCCATGCCCGAGGAGCGCCTGATCCCGTTCCGGACGATGGACGACGCGGCCCGGGCGGCGGCCCGAGTCGCCGTCGTGGCCAACCCCGATCCGGCCGAGGTCGCGGCGCTGCCGGGGCTGGTCTGGGTGCAGAGCCTCTGGGCCGGGGTCGAGAAGCTCGTCGGCGCCTTCGACCGGCCGCTGCCGATCGTCCGCCTCGTCGACCGCGAGATGGCCCGCACCATGGCGGAGGCCGTGCTGGCCTGGACCTACTATCTCCAGCGCGACATGCCGGCCTACGCCAGCCAGCAGCGAGACCGGGTCTGGCGCCCGCGCGCCTATCGCAAGCCGTCCGACACCACGGTCGGCCTGCTCGGCCTCGGGGCGCTCGGGACCGCGGCGGCGGAGCGTCTCACCGGCGCGGGCTTCCGCGTCGTCGGCTGGAGCCGCAGCCCCAAGGCGGTGCCGGACCTCGACACGTTTCACGGTGCCGACAGCCTCCCGGCGATGCTCGGCCGGTGCGATATTCTGGTCTGCCTCGTGCCGCTGACATCGGAAACGCGGGGCCTCGTGAATGCCGAGCGCCTCGCTGCCCTGAAGCCCGGCGCCGCGCTGATCAACTTCGCCCGCGGTCCGATCGTCGTCACCGAAGATCTGATCGCCGCTCTGGACACCGGCCATCTCGCCCACGCGGTCCTCGACGTCTTCGCGGTCGAGCCGCTGCCGACCGAGTCGCCCCTGTGGTCCCATCCCCGCGTGACGGTGCTGCCGCACGTCTCGGGGCCCACCGACATGGATTCGGCGGCCGCCACGGTGGCGGCCAACCTGCGGGCCTATCGGCGGACCGGTCAGGTGCCGGACGGCGTCGACGCGGCGCGGGGGTACTGAGACGCGCGCGTCACAGCTTCGGGAATGTCGCCGCGAGGTGGTCGATCAGCACGCGCACGGCCGGCGGCAGCCCGCGCCGGGTCGTGAAGACGATGTGCACGATCCCGGGCTGGCCCTGCCAGTCCGGATAGACGGGCACGAGCCGACCCGCCGCGACGGCGTCGGTGCAGGCGTGGTCGGGCAGGAACGCGACCCCGAGACCGTCAGCCGCCGCGTCGGTGAGCGCGGCGAAGTCGCCGCAGGTCAGGCGCGGCTCGTGGCGCAGGGTGACGACCGTGCCATCACGGTGCTCGAGCCGCCACTCCGCCTCGCCCGGATCGTCGCGGGTGCCGAGCGTCGGGACAGCGCCGAGCGCGGCGATGTCGGGACCGAGGCCGCGCGCCACCTGCGGCGCGGCGACCAGGATCCAGCGCGAGGATCCGAGCGTGCGCATGGTCAGCGACGCGTCGCTCGTCAGGTCTCGCCGCACACGCAGCGCCACGTCGATCCGCTCCTCGATCAGGTCGACGGGCCGGTCGGTCACGACCAGCTGCAGCCTCACCTTCGGGTAGCGGACGAGGAAGCCGCGGACGCGCGCGGCGACGATGTCGGCGAGGCCCGACGGGCAGCTCATGCGGATCCGCCCGTGCGGCTCGGTCTGCGCTTCCGCGACCAGCGCCTCGGCCCGCTCCGCCTCCAGCATCATCGCCCGGCAGCGCTCGTAGAAGCCCTGGCCGACTTCGGTCACGCGGAAGCGCCGGCTCGACCGCTCGATCAGGCGGGCGCCCAGGCGCGCCTCCAGGGCCGCGACGCGGCGGCTCAGCTTCGATTTCGGCTGGTGCAGCGCCCGGCCCGCCGCGGCGAAGCCGCCGTGCGCGACGACCTCGGCGAAGTAGACGTAGTCGTTCAGATCGGCGCGGACCATCGTTCCTCCAGTGGAACGCTGGGTGCCACATTCGCGGGCTACCCGCATCATCGTTCCGGCGGCATCTCTCCGGCCAGCGGCGCATACGGGGCCGCAGCACGGAGAACGACGATGGCTGGCAGGTTTCAGGACAAGGTTGTGGTGGTGACCGGCGGCACCAGCGGCATCGGCCTCGCCACCGCCAAGGCCTTCGTGGCCGAGGGGGCCTCGGTGTTCATCACCGGGCGCCGCCAGGAGACCCTCGACGCAGCGGTGAAGCAGATCGGCGGCCGGATCACCGGTGTGCGCGGCGACATGGCGAACCTCGCCGACATCGACCGCCTGTACGATGCGGTCCAGCAGAGGCACGCGCAGATCGACGTGATCTTCGCCAACGCCGGCGGCGGCACCTTCGCGCCATTGGGCGCGATCACCGAGGCGCACTACCAGAGCATCTTCGACACCAACGTGAAGGGCGTGCTCTTCACCGTCCAGAAGGCGCTGCCGCTGCTGCGGGACGGGGCCGCGATCGTGCTCACCGGCTCGACCGCCGGCAGCTCCGGGACGCCCGGCTTCAGCGTCTACTCGGCCACCAAGGCGGCGGTGCGAAACTTCGCCCGGAACTGGATCCTCGACCTGAAGGACCGGCGTATCCGGGTGAACACGATCAGCCCGGGCGTGACCGAGACCGCCGGGCTCGACGAGCTCTTCGGCGGCGGCGATCAGGCGGCGGCCACCAAGGATTTCCTCGCCGGCCAGATCCCGGCCGGCCGCGTCGGCCGGCCCGAGGAGATCGCGCAGGCGGTCCTGTTCCTCGCCTCGGACGCGGCGAGCTTCATCAACGGCGTCGAGCTGTTCGCCGATGGCGGGCAGGTCCAGATCTGAGGATCCGGGTCGGCCGGGACGCGACACCCGGTCCCGGCCGCCGGGGTGAACCCTAACAATGGCCGGCGGTTAAAGGCCCGGCCCTCCGGTCCCGCTTCGTCGCGGGCGGGCGCCGGGAAGGACAATCGGGTTTCATGGGTTGGCCGCGCCGCATCCTCATCACCGCCGGGCTCGTGGCCGTCGCGGCCGGCGCGACGCTGAGCCTCGGCCGCTTCAGCTACGCGCCGATGCCTGACCGGGCGGACCTGCTCAATCCGGACCGATACCCGATCCAGACCGCTTTCGACATTCTCGGCCGCCGCGTCTCGCGCGCGGAGGCCGACGGGCTCGAAGCCACCGAGGACGGACGGAAGGCGCTCTCGCCGAGGAGCGGCGCGGTCGCGATCGATCCCGCCATGGTCGAGCGTGGACGCCAGGCCTTCTATCAGGAGACGTTCGGCAACGAGGTCTTCCTGACCGACGTCATGGGCATGCTCGACGGCGGCCTCACGCCCGGCGCCGTCGCGCTGGCGGTGGCGAAGCTCGGAGGTCAGGGCACGACCAACCTCCAGGTCGCCATGGCGAAGGACGTGCGCGTCGGCGACCGCGTCTACCGGACGGGCGAGCTGGTCCCGACCGGGCTGGACGTGCCGAAGGGCGGCGCCTTCATCATCGGGATCAAGACCTTCTCCGACCGCGGTCACCTGCGCATGGGGATCACCTGCGCCCTGTGCCACGCCGCAGTCGATCCCGGCACCGGCAAGGTGGTTGAGGGCGCGCCCAACACCGACCTCAATGCCGGGCTGCTGATGGCGCTCGCGAGGAACTCCTCGGCCTACTTCATGCACGCCAGCGTGCCGGAGGCCGATGCCCGACCTTCCGCCGACCCGCAGCATACCGGCTCGACCGACGCGGGGCCGGCGCTGCCGGACGCCGCGGCCGTGGAGGCGGCCACCAAGGTGCAGGTGGCGAGCTGGCCGCCGGGCAGCTTCGACTCGTCCGCCGACCGGGTCACCAATCCGACCTCGATCCCGTCGAGCTTCTCCGCCTACGGCGAGCCCTACAGCTGGAGCGGGCGCGAAGCGATCGGACCCTTCGCGGGCCTGTCCTCGCTCAACAACAACGTCCACGCGGCCAATTCCGACACGACCCAGCTCGCCGCCGCCGCGCCCTGGCTGTTCGGCATGGATCCGGAGACGTATCTCGGCATCGTGCTGCGCGGGGCGGCCACCGAGGCGTTCCGATACAAGCCGAACGGCGGCCGCAGCCCGTCGGAGGTGCTGCGCAGCGTCGATCCGACCCCGGCCTCGCCGGGCCTGAACAGCTACGCGGTGCTGCCGACCTATCCGGCGACCAATTACGTCACCGACAACGGGCTGTTCACCTCGGTCCCCGGGGAGCCGGTCAACCACGCCAACAACGCCATGTCGGCCTTCCAGAACCTGCTGCACCCGCCGGCCGCCGGGCAGGATCCGGACCGGGTCCGGGCCGGCCGGGCGGTGTTCGAGAAGGCCGGCTGCGGCACCTGCCATTCCGGCCCGGCGCTCACCAACCACCGGGTCGTCCCGGAGGCCGAGATCGGCACAGAGCCGACCCGGGCCCGGGCGGGCGCCAAGATGGAGGCGCGCCTGTCGGCGCCGGCGATGTTCGCCACCGACACGCCGTTCCCGACCCCGGCCGATCCCGTCATCGTCCCGGTTCCGCTCGCGGGCGCGGCGCTCGCGCAGGTGCAGCTCGCCTGGGGGCAGGGGGGCACTGAGGGCGGCTACAAGGTGCCGAACCTCGTGGGCCTCGCCTGGACGGCGCCGTACCTGCACGATTCCGGCGTCGCGGTCGGCCCCGACGCCGAGAGCCAGCTCGGCGTCCCGGGCACGCTGTACAGGGGCGTCGCCCCGGATCCCGCCAACAGCCTGCGCGCCCTGGTCGACCGGGATCTGCGGGCCAAGGTGATCGCCGCGAACGCCGCCTCGGATACGGCGCGGATCGCCCGCGTTACCGGCAAGGGGCACGCCTTCTGGGCGGATGCCGGCTCCGGCGTGACGGCGGAGGAGCAGACGGCGCTGATCGCCTACCTGCTCTCGGTCGATCGCCTGACGGAGCCGGCCGCGACGCCCTGACCCCGCCACCCGAGTTCAGGACATGCCATGACGCAGAACAGCGATCCGGTCTGGTTCATCACCGGCTGCTCCACGGGCTTCGGCCTGGAGCTCGCCCGGCTCATCATCGGGCGCGGCTGGCGGGCGGTGGTGACGGCCCGCGACCGGGCCAAGGTCGCCGACCTCGCGCGGGGCGCCGAGGACCGGGTGCTCGCCCTGTCCCTGGACGTGACCGAGGCCGGTCAGATCCGCGAATCCGTGCGCGCCGCGACGGACACGTTCGGGCGGATCGACGTGCTCGTGAACAATGCCGGCTACGGCTACCAGTCCTCCATCGAGGAGGGCGAGGAGGACAAGGTCCGCGCCCAGTTCGATGCCAACGTCTTCGGCCTGTTCGCGCTGACCCGGGCGGTGCTGCCGGTCATGCGGTCGCAGCGTTCCGGCCACATCCTCAACATCACCTCGGTGGCGGGCTTCGTCGGCTTCCCGGCCTCGGGCTACTACGCGGCCACCAAGCACGCGGTCGAAGGGTTCTCGGATTCCCTCGCCGCCGAAGCCGGCCCCCTCGGAATCCGTGTGACCTGTATCGAGCCGGGGCCGTTCCGCACCGACTGGGCCGGGCGCTCCCTCGTCCAGACGCCGAACGCGATTCCCGACTACGCCGAGACCGCCGGCGCGCGCCTCACGGCGACCTCGGAAAAGAGCGGCACCCAGGCGGGCGATCCGGTTCGGGCCGGCGAGGCGATGATCCGGGTGACCGAGATGGAGAACCCGCCGCGCCACCTCGTCCTCGGCGCCTGGGGGTACGACGCAGTCACGAGCCGGCTGAAGCAGCGTCTCGCCGAGATCGAGGCATGGCGCGAGACCAGCCTCGGGGCCGATTACCCGCAGCCGTGAAACCCGGCCATCTTCGCGAGCGGAGCGAAGCCGTCGAGCAGCGCCGCGCGCGCCGGTGTCGCGCTGCCCTGGGTTGCTTCACGGCATCCACAAAGACGCGGCTCAGATGACCGCCTCGATCAGGCCGCGCCGCTTGGCCTCCTCGGCCTCGAGGTACCAGTTGGCCGGCGCCTTCTCGAGCACCTCGTCGAGGGTGACGTCCGAGCCCGCAACGAGGTTGGCAAACCCCTCGTTCTGGATCTCGATCGAGCACAGGATCTCGTTGAGCGTCGCCTTCACGGCGGCGATGCAGGTGGTGAGCGGCCCCTCGACGTGGAGCTGCTTGTTCATCTTGCGCTCGTGGATCATCAGCCGCGTGCCGCAGGTCAGGTAGCGGTTCGGCCGGGCGAAGAAGCTCATGAAGGTCGTGCCGGCCGAGTAGATCGCCGCCTTGCCGAGGAAGACGAACCGCCGGTTCGGGTCCATCGCGGTGTTGAAGCGGATGTCCTCCCCCATCATCCGGGCGACCTCCGGATCGCCCCCGAGCGTCGTGAGCTCGACCACGACGATCTCACGGTCCCCCGCCGCACCGAGCTGGCGCCGGAAGTCCTTGTACATGTCGTAATCGACCGGGCCGGAGAGCAGCACCGCGGGGGCCCGGAAGGCGGTGGGGCCGAGGGGAGTCGTGTCCATGGTTCTCCTGGTCCAAGGTCCGGCCCAGGGCCGCCCCCCGCGGCGCCCAGCCGGCGATCAGCGCGCCGGGTCGGGCGCACCCTGACCCTTGCCCACGAAGGGGATGCCCTCGATCGGGCATTCCTCCGTGCCGACGCTCTGACGGGTAATGGCCCGGACGGCGTCGCGGGTTCCGTCGGGATCCTCGATCCAGCGTCGGTAGAAGTCGTAGGGGCATTCCGACATCCCGTGCCGGTTCTCCTTGGAATTGATCATGCCCGTGTAGCCGCGGTGCAGCAGCTTGAAGAGGTGGTTCTCCGACTGGCCGTGAGCGCGGAAATCCCGGATCAGGAACTTGGAGAGGGCGGCGTACTGGATGCCCATCTCCTCCTCGCCGCATTCGCCGAGCGTGCGGCCGTCGAAGCCGATGATCGCCGAGTGGCCGAAATACGTGTAGACGCCGTCGAAGCCCGCCGCGTTGGCCACCGCCACGTAGGTGTTGTTGGCGAAGGCCATCGCCTTCGAGATGACGACCTGCTGCTCCTTGGCCGGGTACATGTAGCCCTGGCAGCGGATGATCAGCTCGGCGCCCCGCATGGCGCAGTCGCGCCAGATCTCGGGATAATTGCCGTCGTCGCAGATGATCAGGCTGATCTTCAGCCCCTTCGGCCCGTCCGACACGTAGGTGCGGTCGCCCGGATACCAGCCCTCGATCGGCGTCCAGGGCATGATCTTGCGGTACTTCTGAACGATCTCGCCCTGATCGTTCATCAGGATCAGGGTGTTGTAGGGCGCCTTGTGCGGGTGCTCCTCGTGGCGCTCGCCGGTGAGCGAGAACACGCCCCAGACCTTGGCCTCCCGGCAGGCGGCGGCGAAGATCTCGGTCTCCGCGCCCGGGACCGTCGAGGCGGTCTCGTACATCTCGGCGGCGTCGTACATGATGCCGTGGGTCGAGTATTCCGGGAAGATCACGAGGTCGAGGCCGGGCAGGCCGGTCTTCATCCCGACGATCATCTTCCCGATCGCCTTGGCGTTCTCCAGCACCTCCGCGCGGGTGTGGAGGCGCGGCATCTTGTAGTTCACGACGGCGACGCCGACGCTGTCCTGGCTGGACGAGATGTCTCCGTGCATCATGGCGTGAAGTCCTCCTGACCGTGTTCGTCCCTCGGATGCGCGCGGCTCAGTGGCTGATCATCCAGGGCCGCGCCTTCGGGAAGCTCTTGGCGGCGGCCGGGGCGGCGGTCGCTTTCTTGGGTGAGCAGCAGCCGCAGCCGGCTCCGTGACTGCCCGAGCGCTTGGGCGCGTGGCGGCTGCGCTCGTTGGTGGCGTGGGCGGTCCTGAGGCCCGCATCCATGCCGGCGATGCGCGGCGCGGTGAGGAAGGCGCGCTGGCTCGTGCCGCCGCAATCCGGGCAGGCATGCGGCTCGCGGAACTCCGCCATCGGCCGCATCACCGTGAAGGGGCCGCAGGCCTCGCAGGCGTAATCGTAGACGGGCATGGGGTGCTTCCAGAAGGGCTGCCGGGTTAAGCGCGGGTCCCCTCTCCCGTTCGGGAGAGGGACAGGGTGAGGGGCGAGACCTGTCCGGAGAGGTCGCATCTC
>NZ_BBUX01000062.1:0-35314 GCF_000974725.1 Methylobacterium sp. ME121 | reverse complement strand
GTCGCCGGCGCGCGCGCCGAACCCGTACAGCGCGTCGGCCCAGACCCGGCCCTCGCCCACCGCCAGCGGCGCCGCCGCCGCCCCGGCGCCGCCGCGCACCTGCAGCGCCGTCCGGTTCGGGCCCGGGCCCGGATCGCCCGCGCTGAACGCGCCCGCGCCGCCGCCCAGGCCGCGCTGGTGCCGGTCGATCGTGTCGGAGAGCAGCCGGCGCGCGGCGAGGTCGGTCATCACCGCGTCGCCGTAGCTCTGGCCCGACAGGCTCGCCAGCCCGCCCGGCAGGGTCGCCGGGTTGGCCGCGTAGAGCGGGTCGTACACCCGCGCCCGCGCCGCGTCCGGCCGCGTGCCGGCGGCCGGGCGGGCGAGGTCCAGCGCCGCGCCCACGGCCCGGGCGTTGCCGGTCTGGGCGAGGCCGAGCCCGGCGAGGTTGCCGTAGGCGGCGGGGGTGACCACGAGGTCGAGGCCGGTGGCGGCGTAGAGCGCGTCGAAGCGCGTGCCCGCCGGCAGGCCCGCCGCCGGCTGGGCGAGCCCGGTGAACGAGCCCGACAGCCCGGCTTGCGCGGTCAGCACGCCGAAGCGCTGGCCGAGCGCGGGGGTGAAGCCGTTCGTGGCGTTGCCGGTGATGCCGCGCAGTTCCGGCACCAGGGTGCCGTTGGCGGCCACCGTGCCGGTCGGGCCGAGCGCCAGCAGGCGGGCGTAGCTGCCCGCGCCGGTGCCGGTGCCCGGGCCGTCGATGTCGAGGCCGAGGCTGCTGCCGGGGGCGAACGCCACCGGGCCGAGGACGGTGAGCGTGCCGGGGGAGTTGCCCGGCCGCAGGGCACCGGCGACCGTGACCGGGGCCGCGACGGTGCCGATGCCGCGCAGGGTGCCGGCGGCCGCGACCGTGACCGGCGAGGTCCAGAGGCCGTTGAGCGAGAGCGTGCCGGCCTGGACGGTGGTCGGGCCGGAGAAGCGGCCGAGGCCGGTGAGCGTGAGCGTGCCGGGGCCGGCCTTGGTCAGGCTGGTCGGGCTGGCGGTCTCCAGGATGGCGCCGGCGTAGGTCGAGGCGGCCGCGTTGGAGACCGTGAGGGCGCCGTTGCCGAGGACCGCGGAGGCCGGACCCGCGAGGTCGGTGAGCGTGAGGGCGGTGCCGCCGAGGTCGAGGGCGCCGGTGTTGGTCAGGCCGGTGAGCCCGGCGAGCGGGCCGGTGATCTGCAGCAGGCCGGCGTTGGTGAGCGTGCCGTTGTACTGACCGGACAGGCGGGCGACGCCGGTGTTGGTCAGGTCGGCGGTGAGGGTGCCGTCGCTGGCGACGAGGCCGGCGTTGCTGAGGCCGCCGGAGGCGGTGAGGCTGGCGGTCTGGGCGACGGCGACGAGGCCGGCATTGGTGAGGGGGCCGGCGAGGCTGTAGCTGCCGCCGCCCGTGACGGCGAGGGTCGCGCCGGCGGCGTTGGCGAAGGTGCCGGCGCTGGTGACGGTCCCGGACACGGCGAGCAGGCCGGCATTGTTGGCGATAGCGCCGTCGATGCGGCCGGCGCTGGCGAGCACGGTGCCGGCATTGGTCAGGCCGCCGGCAATCGTGCCGCTGGTCGCGAGGAGGCCGGTGTTAGCGACGCCGCCGGCGATGGCGCCGGTGTTGAGGGCCGTGCCGGCGTTGCTCAGTCCACCCGCGAGGGTGCCGGCGTTGACCAGGCTGCCGCTGTTGGCCGCGCCGCCGCCGATGGCGCCGGTGTTGAGGGCCGTGCCGGTGTTGCTCAGGCCGCCCGCGAGGGTGCCAGCGTTGATCAGGCTGCCGCTGTTGGCCACGCCGCCGCCGATGGCGCCGGTGTTGAGGGTCAGACCGGCATTGGTCAGGCCGCCCGTGACGGTGCCGCTGGTGGACAGCGTGCCGCTGTTGGCCACGCCGCCGGCGATCACGCCGTTGCTGAGCGCCGTGCCGGCATTGGTCGCACCTCCGTAGATGGTGCCGGTGTTGATCAGGAGGCCGGCATTGCTGACGCTGCCCTGGGTCCAGCCGGCATTGAGATAGGTGCCCGCACTCTGGACGGAGACCGGTGAGGTCAGGCTGCCGCTGGCGGACAGGAACAGGGTGCCGCCGGCGACGGTGGTCGGTCCGGCATAGGTGTTGGTGCCGGCGAGTTCGAGGGTGCCGAGCCCGACCTTGGTCAGGCCGCCGACGCCGGAGATGGCGTTGGCGAAGCGGCCGTAATAGGCCTGTCCGTTGTAGGTGGTGTTGACGGTCCAGTCGGAGGTGAACTGGCCCGGGCCGTCGATGGCCTTGCCGAGGTTGAGCAGGCCCCAGCCGAAGACGCTGTTCGGCCTGTCGGCGGGTCCGTCACCGAGATGGGTGGCGGTGGTGAACATGGTCTGGGCGATCTGCGGCGCCGTCAGGAACGGGAACGCCTGACGCAGAACAGCGGCGGCCCCGGCCACGTGCGGCGCGGCCATCGAGGTGCCTTGTAGAGATCCATAGTTCGAACCGTTGTAGATCTTATTGCCGTTGACGTCGAAGCCGCTGTAGCCCTGTCCGACCTGCACGGTTGAGAAGATGTCGACGCCTGGTGCTGCGATGCACCACGCCGCTGTAACGCCGCACCAGTTGCTGAAGCTAGCGATCTGCCTGTTTCGATCGACGGCAACCACCGAAACGATGAAGCCGTTAAGTTCCGAGAAATCAATTTTACTCTGATCGACGGGGCCGGTCGGCGCATAGTCAGGGCTGAATTTGCCGTTGGGATCGGTTCCAGGTCTTGTATAAAATTGATAAATGCCGCTGCTGGCATTTTCCGGCTTGATAAATGGATAAAATGCGGCTCCACTCGGATCCTGGGTTACGTCGGGTTGTGTTTTTCGATCATTGCCTGCGGCAAAAACCATGAGCACGTCATGCTGTGCAGCTTCACTGAGAGCTTGAGCCTGATATATATCTGATATGCCGTATTCTTGACGCTCCAATTTCCGATAGGTTGGGTTTGGCAGTCGGTCGACAGTCGGAGAGGACATGACAGGTCCATAACTGCCATTCAGGACTCGAGCATTGTTCTGGGTTGCGGTCTCGATCGCGTCAATTGTATTACGTAGATCAAACAATGATATGATATTGCTATCGAATGCAACTCCCATCATCCCGGTGTTATCGCGAGCGGCGCCAATTGTGCCGGAGACGTGAGTTCCGTGACCGTATTTGATGTCAGTATCGTAGAGTAAAGACGGATTCAGGCCTTGAATGAAATTGCGCGATTGGCTGGAAATTCTTAAGTTAAATTCCGGATTTGTGGGATCGATCCCGCTGTCAATGACCGCAACCAATACGCCTAGCCCGGTATAACCGCGGGCATACGCGGTGGCGGCGTTGATCGCCGCCAAGCCCCAATCGGCTCGATACTCCGGCGTGTCGAACTGGCTCGCCGTCAACGGAACGCCGAACGCATCGAACGTCGAAGGCGAGCGCGCCGGCACGGTCTGCGCCGCCACAGGTCCGAGCGCGAGCGCGAGCGTCGCGAGCGAGCTGCCGACCAGCAATCCCAGGCGCACGGCACCGCGCCGCCGCGTTCCGCCGCCCGCGCCCGTGCTCGGATCACAGGATCCGGTCGTGTTCTCTACGTCGCTATACTTCTGAATCACTGAAATGACCCCCGCCATGTCCGTTTCGGACTTTGCGAGGGGCATAGAAAACGCGACCTTAACGGACTATCGCAGGGCTGCCACAGTCGGGGCCGCGCGCGACATTCTGGTACGGCAAACCCCCATTCTGGGACGGAAGGAACCGTCCGGCGGCTCGCGTGTCAGGATTGATCCGAAAGCTGCGCCCGCGGCGCCCCGATCCGGCGGCCCCCGCGTCGAATCGCACGCCGCCGCGACAAACGACAGTGTACAGCCGCTCAGGTCGGCGGGAGACAGGGGGACTGTCCGGGTGGACACGGCTAACGTGCGGGATGACCGGACCGCGTTGCCACGCGTCAACTTGGGGCAGGCCCTCGTTCTTCATCGGTCGTGCTCACAGCAGGTGTCAGGCTCTACGTATGTCTTCCGAAGAGAGAAACCGGGACCCGGACGCGGCACCGGCCGGGGGTGAGGCGCCGGGCGGCGAGGTCGCCTGCCTGCGGTTCGAGCCGCCGGAGGATCGAGAGGCGCTCGGCCGGGCGTGGCAGGATCACCTCGCGCCGATCTTCGACGTTAGCTTCCGCCCGGAGACCGACCTCACCGTCCCGATCGCGATGCGCAGCTACCACCTCGGCGACCTGCTGGTCGGCGACGTTGTGGCGCCGGCCCACACCCTCGTGCGGACCCGGGAGATGATCGGCCAGCAGGGCCTCGACCACATCCTGCTGCAGTTCTACCGGCGGGGGCAGAGCCGCGTGGAGACCGATCAGGGCACCGGGCCCGTGAACGAGGTCCAGTGCATCGTCTTCGACCTCGCCCAGCCCGTGCGCATCGTGGCGGGCGCCGTCGACGCCACGAACGTCGTGATCCCCCGCGCCCTGCTGGAGAAGCAGGGCTGCCACCCCGACGCCCTGCACGGCCGCTCCCTCGACCACGACGGCGACCCGTTCGGGCGGCTGGTCCACAACTTCATCGCCAACGTGGTCGCCTGCGGCGACCTCCTCGACCGCCGCGAGGCCCTGGCGGCCTCGGCGGCGATCACCCAGCTCTGCGCCAGCTGGCTGCGCGGGCAGGAGGAGGGGCGCCCCGCGCAGCACCAGGACGTCCGGATCCGGGTCCGCCGCCTGGTCGAGGCGGAGCTCGGCAACCCGAAGCTGACGCCCGCCCTGATCGCGACGCGGCTCGGCCTGTCGCGCTCGACCCTGTACCGGCTGTTCGCCCCCAACGGCATCGTGGCGTATATCCGCGACCGCCGCCTCATGGCGGCGATGCGGATGCTCGTGCGCGACGATGCCCCCAAACCCCTGCGCGTCTCGCAGGTCGCCTTCGCGGTCGGCTTCTCGGACGAGCGGACCTTCCGGCGGGCGTTCAAGCGCCGGTTCGGCTTCATCCCGAGCGACGCGTCCCAGCGCCTGGACACCGGTCCCGAACCCGCGCCCGGCGCCGTCCTGCGCAACTGGATCGAGAGCCTCTGACGTGCCGGGCCGGTCCGCCGGACGGCGGCGCGCCGGCGCGCCCGCTCGCGTCCTGTCCCTCTGTCTGTCCCTCTCCCTGTGTTTCGCGGCCGCCGCGCCGCTCGCCGCGGCCCCCGTCCGGGCCGAGACCGCGGACGCGGCCCCCGCGCTCCGCACCGGCGAGCCCGAGACGTGGCGGGTCGCGACGCATCCGGTGCCGCCCCTGGTCATGGACGAGGACGGCCGGCTGCGCGGGTTCAGCATCGATCTCTGGAACGCCGTCGCGCGGGAGCTCGGCGTCCGGACGGCCTATGTGCGCGTCGACGACCTGCCGGCGCTGTTCGCGGCGGTCTCGGACGGGCGCGCGGACCTCGCCATCGCGGCGGTGTCGATCACCGCGGAGCGCGAGCGGCGGTTCGACTTCTCGGTCACGATGCTGGAGACCGGCCTGCGCATCGCCGTCCGGGCGGAGCCGGACGCCACCGGCTCGGCCACCGCGCGGGCCCTCCGGGCGCTCCTGAGCGACGCCGCCTTCCTGCAGGTCCTCCTGGGGCTCGCCGCCCTGATCCTGGCGGTGGCGGCCCTGGTCTGGTGGCTCGAGCGGCGCCACCCCGGCGGCATGGCGGCGCGGGCGCGGCCCGCGCGCGGCTTCGCCCACGTCGTCTGGTGGGCCCTGAGCAGCCTCGCCGCGCAGGCGGAGGAGATGCCGCGCAGCCCCCTGGCGCGGGCCGTCACGGTCGTCTGGCTGTTCACCTGCATCGCCCTGGTGGCGTGGTTCACCGCGGGCCTGACCAGCACGGCCACGGTGGAGCGCCTGCGCGGCGCGGTCAACGGCCCGCAGGACCTGCCGGGCAAGCGGGTGGGCACGGTCGCCGACACCACCTCGGTCGCCTACTTGGCGGACCATTTCGCCACCCCGGTGAGCTTCGCGACGCTGGAGGCGGCCTGCGCGGCCCTGCAGGCCGGCACGGTCGCGGCGGTCGTCTACGACGCCCCCGCGCTGGGCTACTACGCGACCCGGCCCGGCCACGAGGCTCTGCGCCTGGTCGGGGGCGCCTTCAACCGGCAATCCTACGGCATCCTGTTCCCGGCCAACGATCCCCGGCGCAAGCGCGTCAACCAGGCCCTCCTCGGCCTGCGGGAGGACGGCCGCTACGACGAGATCTACGGCCGCTGGTTCGGCTCCGAGAGCGGCGAGTCCCAGGGCCGCTGATCAAGGCCGCTGATCAAGGCCGCTGATCAGGGCCGCTGAGGCGCGCCGCGGTAGGCCTCGGCCGGGTGGCGGGCGGGCAGCCGGTCCCCCTGGCCGAACAGCTTCGCCCGCAGCGAGCCCTCGGCGTAGGCGGTCTTGTAGAGGCCGCGATCCTGCAGCTCCGGGATCACGAGGTCGATGAAGTCGGAGAAGCTCTCCGGCACGACGATCCGGCTGAGGTTGAAGCCGTCGACCTCGCCCTCCGTGATCCAGGCCTGGAGTTCGTCGGCGATCGTCACCGCGTCGCCGGTGAGCACCGCGTAGCGGCTGCCGAGCTGCAGCTCGGCCAGGAGGTCGCGCTTCGTCAGCCCGCGGCTGGCCGCCGCCGCGGTGGCCGACTGGATGGCGTTGCCCGGCGCGTAGGGGATCGGCTCGTCGAGGCCGTAGCGGGCGAAGTCGATCCCCGTGGAGGCGGAGAAATGCGCGAGCCCCGCCTCCGGGCTCGCGTAGGACAGGTACTCGTCCCGCTTGGCTTCGGCCTCCGCGCGCGTCCGTCCGGGGATGATCGCGAGGCCGACGAACACCTTCACGTCGTCGGGATTCCGGCCCGCCGCGACCGCCTCGGCCCGGATGGCGCGGACGGATTCGCGGGCGGTGGCCGGGTCGCGGGCCGAGATGAACACGCACTCGGCGTGGCGGCCCGCGAAGGCGCGGCCGCGGCCCGAGGCGCCGGCCTGGTAGAGGACCGGCGTCCGCTGGGGCGACGGCTCCGACAGGTGGTAGCCCTCGACCGCGAAGTACGCGCCCCGGTGGGTGACCTTGCGGATATGGGCGGGATCGCTGAACACCCGGGCCGCCCGGTCGCGGCGCACGGCCGCGTCGTCCCAGCTGCCCTCCCAGAGCCGGTAGAGCACCTCCAGGTACTCGTCGGCGTAGTCGTAGCGCCGGTCGTGCGCCGGCAGCGTGCCACCGCTCTGGGCGCGGTGGGCGCTGTCGAGGTAGCCGGTGACGACGTTCCAGCCGATCCGGCCGCCCGTCAGGTGATCGAGGGTCGAGAGGCGCCGGGCGAAGGTGTAGGGCGCCTCCTGGTGGACGTTGATCGTCACGCCGAAGCCGAGATGCTCGGTCACCGCCGCCATGGCGGAGATCATCACGGTCGGGTCGTTGACCGGGAGCTGCACGGCCTCCCGGGCGGTGACGTCGATGCCGCCGCCGTAGACGTCGTAGACGCCGATGATGTCGGCGATGAACAGGCCGTCGAACAGGCCGCGCTCCAGGAGCTTCGCCTGCTCGGTCCAGTAGGACAGCGTGTTGTACTCGGCCGAGCGGTCGCGCGGGTGGGTCCAGAGCCCGTGGTTGATGTGGCCCGCGCAGGTCATGGTGAAGGCGTTCAGCAGGATCTGCTTCGTCGCGGCGGCCATCAGAGCGCTCCGTGCCGGGGCGGCTGCCGGCCGTCGAGGTGGTAGGCGCCGATCCAGTGGTACTTCCACCGCACCGGATCGTGCAGGGTGTGGGTGCGGACGTTGCGCCAGTAGCGGTCGAGCGCCTCGGCCCGGTCGGTGGCGGAGGTGCCGCCGAGCTCGACGAGCTTGTTGGCCGCGAGCAGGCCGGCCCGGTGGCTCGCGGCCCGGGCCTCCGCCACCGCCACGGAGGCGGCCGCGACGCTGTCGGCGTCGGGGGCGGCCTGGGCGGCGTCCACGTAGCGGCCGGCGCGCGCCAGCAGGGCGTCGGCCGCCGCGAGGCGCACCTGGACGTCGCCCAGCGCGTGGAGGGTCAGCGGATCCTCGCTGGCCCGGGCGACGCCGGAATCGATCCACGGCCGGGCGCGGTCTCGCACGAGGGGCAGGGTCGCCGCGAAGGCGCCCGCGCCGATGCCGAGATCGATCCCGGCGTGCAGGATCTGCGCGAAGGGGCCGATCGCGGTCGGCCGCTCCAGCGAGGCCTGGAACGGCACCACCCAGTCGGGCTCCACGGCGACGCGCTCGAACAGGACCGAGCCCGAGCCGGTGAGCCGCTGCCCGAACCCGTCCCAGTCGTCGACCAGGGTCACGCCGGGCGCGTCCCGGGGGACGAAGACGAGGTAGGCGACCGCCCGCCCCTCCTCCTCGGCGCTGGCCAGGGTGGGGATGCGGTGGGCGTAGAGCGAGCCGGTGCAGTAGTATTTGCGGCCCTCGACATACCAGCCGGCCGGGTCGCGCACGAGCCGGGTGCGGCGGGTGTGGTCGCGCGCGCCGATCTCGGCCAGCGCGTTGCCGAAGCGCTCGCCCGCCAGGACGCGGCCGTAGAGGGCGCGCTTCTGGGCCTCGGTGCCGCCGTTGCGGAGCACCTCCAGGGCGTAGAAGTGGTTCTGCGGGATCTGGCCGAGGGAGCCGTCCGCCGCGGCGATCCGGGCGATCACCTGGGCGACCGTGGCGCTGTCGAGGCCGGGGCCGCCGTACTCCCTCGGCACCGTGATCGCCCAGAGGCCGGATTCGGCAAAGCGCGCGATCTCGGCGACCGGCAGGCGGCGCTCCAGGTCGCGCGCGGCGGCGGCCTCGGCGAAGTCCTCCGCCAGCCGGTCGGCGACGGCGAGCGCCGCGGCGGCGTCCGGAAGGACCGGCACCGGGCGCGGCGGCGCGGGTGCCTGCGTGTAGGCGGTCTCGTGGGGCTGGAGCGGCATCGCCCGGTCCTCAGTTCCACTGGTGCCGGGCGGGCAGCACGCCGTTCAGGGCGTGGTTGCCGAGGAGGTGGTACTTCCACCGGACCGGGTCGTGCAGGGTGTGGACCCGGGCGTCACGCCAGTACCGGCCGAGATTGTACCCGTCGCGGGTCGCCGAGGCGCCGGCGAGCTCGAGCAGCCGCTCGGAGGCCTCCAGGGCCGCCTCGGTGGTCAGGATCTTGGCCTGCGCCACCGCCACCGAGGCCTCGGCCGCGCTCTGGGCGGTGACGGGGGCCGCGGCGATCCGGTCGAGCGCCCTCCCGGCCCGCGCCAGGACCTCCTCGGCGGCGTGCAGGTCGACCGTGAGCCGCCCGATCTCGCCGAGGATGTGGGGATCCTCCGCGACGGTCTCGGCGGTGAAGGGATAGGGCCGGGTCCGGGTGCG
This sequence comes from Methylobacterium sp. ME121, assembly GCF_000974725.1. Lineage (NCBI taxonomy): Bacteria > Pseudomonadati > Pseudomonadota > Alphaproteobacteria > Hyphomicrobiales > Methylobacteriaceae > Methylobacterium > Methylobacterium sp. ME121. Next base: position 26,006 of record NZ_BBUX01000062.1, on the reverse strand, counting down.
CAGGAAGTCGAGGGCGGCGGCGGCCGCGCCCCGGGCGAGCCCGGCGTCGATCGCCGCGTGGATCAGCTGCGAGACCGGCCCGAACAGGCCCGGGCGCCAGGCCAGGGGCGCGAGGTCGATCGTCAGATCCGCCTCGACCGGGGCCTGCGCGAAGATCACGGTGCCGCTCGCCGTGGTGCGCTGGCCGAAGCCCTGCCAGTCGTCCGCCACCCGCACGCCGGGGGCGTCCCGGCGCACGAAGACCAGGAGCGGGCCCCCGTCGGGGCCGACCGCCCGGGTCGGGATCCAGTGGGCGAAGAGCGCGCCCGTGGAGTAGAAGCGCGTGCCGCTGAGCCGCGGGCCCTCCGGCCCGGCGGTCAGCCGCGTGTCCACGTTGGTGATGGCCTTGCCGTTGCGGGCGGGGCCGGCATTGCCGATCCGGTGGCCGGCGAGCACGTCGCGGTAGATCCGCGCCTGCTGGGCGGGGCTGGCGGCGGCCGCGACCAGCGCCAGGACGCCGAACTGGTTCTGGGGGATCTGCGCCGCCGAGCCGTCGGCGGCGGCGAGGATCGCGAAGACCTCCGCGAGCGTCGCGTGCGAGACCCCGGCGCCGCCATGGGCGCGCGGCACCGTGATGCCGCCGAGCCCGCTCTCCGTGAAGGCCGCGATCTCCGCCCAGGGCAGGCGCCGGTCCCGGTCGCGCTCGGCCGCGCCCGCCGCGAAGACCCGGGCCACGGCCCGCGCGGCCGCGAGCGCCTCGGCGTCCGAGCGGATCCGGTGCGGCGGCGACGGCGGCGGGGGCAGCGGTGGGGGCAGCGGCGGGGTCAGCGGCTCGGCCGCCCCGTCGGCGGCGGATTCGTCCACGTTCAGGCTCATGTGTGCAGGCTCACGGGTTCAGCCTCACGGATTCGGCCTCAGGGATGCGGCCTCACGGTCGGACCGCCGCGAGCCGGGCGCGGGCCGGGGCGCGGGGCCGTCAGCAGGCCCGGAGCCGCCGCACCGCGGTGTCGCCCGCGAACTGGACCACGCACACGAGGGCGATCAGGATCGCGATCACCACCACCATCACGGTGGTGTCGAAGCGCTGGTAGCCGTACCGGATCGCGACGTCCCCGAGGCCGCCCGCGCCCACCGCGCCGGCCATCGCGGAGGCGCCGATCATCGCCACCACCGTGATGGTGAAGCCGGCCACGATGCCCGGCAGCGCCTCGGGCAGGAGCACGTGGGCGAGGATGTGCCGGCGCCGGCAGCCGATGGACTGGGCGGCCTCGATCAGGCCGGCATCCACCTCCCGCAGCGACACCTCGGCGATCCGGGCGAAGAACGGGGTCGCGCTCACCGAGAGCGGCACGATCGCCGCCCAGACGCCGATCGTGGTGCCGGCCACCAGCCGGGTGAACGGGATCAGCGCCACCAGCAGCACGATGAAGGGCACGGCCCGGAAGCCGTTGACCACGGTCCCGACCACCCGGTTGGCCACCGGCGCCGGGAAGATGCCGCCGGGCCCGGAGGTGACGAGGAACAGCGCCAGGGGAATACCGGCGAGCACGGCGATCCCGGCCGAGACCCCGACCATGAGCGCGGTGTCGAGGAAGGCCTGCCAGAGGCGCTCGATCATCTGCGGTGACATGGCGGGTCTCCGGGTTCGGGGTGCGGGGCGGTCGGGGTATCGGGTGGAGAGCGGTGCCGCATCGCCTCACCCCACCGCCGCGTCGGCGGGGACGTAGCCGACCCGCTCCACGTCGTCGCCGAGCGCCCGCAGCCGCGCCTCCGCGCCCGGATCCTCGGCCGGGACGGCCACCAGCATCCGGCCGACCGCGTGGCCCTGGATCCGCTCGATGCCCGCCTGGAGCAGCCGCACCGGCGCCCCGGCCCCCGCGAGGCCCGCGAGGTCGAGCGCGGCCCGGCCCGAGCAGGTGATCCGCAGGATCGCCCAGCCGCCCGGCGCGGGCAGCGACTGCAGCCGGGCCGCCAGATCCGGCGGCAGGCCGCGGGTCAGGGGTTCGAGCAGCGCCCGCGTGGTCGGGTGCTCGGGCGCCCCGAAGACGCGCCAGACCGGCCCGGTCTCGACGACCCGGCCGCCCTCCAGCACCACCACGTCGCTGCAGATCTCGCGGATCACGCTCATCTCGTGGGTGATCAGGATGATGGTGATCCCGAGCCGCCGGTTGATGTCGCGCAGCAGGTCGAGGATCGCCAGCGTCGTCTCCGGGTCGAGGGCGGAGGTCGCCTCGTCGCAGAGCAGGATCTCCGGATCGCTCACGAGCGCCCGGGCGATGCCGACCCGCTGCTTCTGGCCGCCGGAGAGCCGCGACGGGTAGGTGTCGGCCTTGTCCTCCAGGCCGACGAGGCGCAGGGCCTCCGCGACCCGCGGGCCGATCGCGCGCCGGGGGACCCCCGCGACCGTCAGCGGCAGCGCCACGTTCTGCCGGACGGTCTTGGCCGCCAGCAGGTTGAAGTGCTGGAAGATCATGCCGATGCGCCGGCGCAGGGCCACGAGCCCGTCGGTGTCGAGGGCGTCGATCGGGGCGCCGTCGACCAGGACCCGGCCCGAGGTCGGCGCCTCCAGCCGGTTGACCGTGCGCAGGAGGCTCGACTTGCCCGCCCCCGAGCGGCCGATGATGCCGAAGATCGCGCCGGCGGGGATCGCGAGGTCCACCCGGTCGAGCGCCGGCACCGGCCCGGCGGCGGAGCGGTAGGTCTTCGAGACGGACTCGAACCGCACCGTCCCGGCCTCCCGGCCGGGCGCGGCGGCAGGGGCCCGGGCGGCGGTCGCCGCGCCCGGGCCTACCCGTCCGGCCGCGGCCGGCGTGCCCGGATCGCGCAGGCTGTCGAAGATCAGGCCGACCATCAGTTCTGCCACGCCAGCAGGTAGAGCTTGTCGCTGTTGGCGAAGGACTTGCGGATCTGCTGTTTCACGGCCTCCGAGTTCTGGAAGAGCGTCACGAATTTCCGGATCACGGGGTCCTCCTTGCGGGCGGCCTTGGTGACGAAGCTCACGGCGAAGCGCCGGTCCTCGATACCGGAATAGATCAATCCGCTGGTCGGGTCGAAACTGCCGGCCGCCACGATGAAGTGCGGGTAGCCGAGGGCGAGGTCGACGTCGCCGGTGATCCGCGCCAGCTGCGGCCCCTCGACCTCGGTGAAGCGCAGTGTCTTCGGGTTCTCGACGACGTCGTCGAGGGTGCCGAGGAAGCCGACACCGTCCTTCAGCTTGATCAGCCCGGCCTTCTGGAGGAGCAGCAGGCCGCGGCCCTGGTTCACCGGGTCGTTGGCGATCGCCACCGTGCCGCCCACCGGGATCTGGTCGAAGCCCTTATGCTTCAGGGAGTACAGGCCGATATTGGACAGGATCCCGAGCCCGACGATGTCGAACGCGTAGCCCTTCTGCTTGGCGGCATTCTCCATGAAGGGGCGGTGCTGGAAGAAGTTCACGTCGATGTCGCCGGCATCGAGGGCGACGTTGGGCGTCGTCCAGTCGCTGAACTCGACCACCTTCACGTCGAGGCCCTCGGCCTTGGCCTCCCGGGCCGCCACCGTCACGGCGTCGCCGTAGGCGCCGGGCACGACGCCGATCCTGAGGGTCTCCGCCCCGGCCGGCAGGGCGCCGAGGCTGAGCGCCGCGACGGCGAGGAGACGCAGGAACTTCATCGGGCGGGACTCTGGCGGGAATGGGCGGGGGCAAGTCCGGCGGTCGGGCCGTGACGGATCGCTCCGCATCCGAAGGCAAGATCCGGAAGCATGCGGGAACTATCCATCAGGTCGACAGGCGCCGTCTCACGCGGAGGATCGTCTCGCGTCAGGTTTAGATCAGCCCGACCCGCCCCGAAATTCCAAAGATCTTCGCTCGACGACACGAACGATCTCCCGATTCCCCCGAACCGGAGATGCGAATGCTGCGCGCTCCGCGAGGCGCCGTTCCGGCCCCGTCGCGCGGGGCGTCCGGTCGCGGGGACGCGGCGCCCGGCCGGGTCTCGGGCGGGCGAGCGGGCGGCCGAATACAGGTCGCTCCCGCACGCGGGGCGCCGGAACACGCCTTGTCGGTCCGGGTTGAACCTGCGATTATCCAGTCATCGCAACGGCTTAGTGAAGATCATGCTCTTCCGCGAGCACTCCGCGAACGAAACCTTCTCCGACGGCCGCGATCCCGGGGATGAGCCTTCCCGGATCGGGGAGATACCCCGCGGCCCGGTCCCCGCGGCTCGGTCCGGCATGGCCGACCCGGCCGTCGCGCCGGGCGACGAGGTGGTCTTCGACCGGCTCGACCTCGCCGAGATCCTCGGGATCTGGCGCCATGCCCGCGGCCGGGTCGTAGGGCTCCACCGCCCCTGGGGCGCGGCCGCCACCGTGGACGTGAAGTTCGAGGGGCACGAGACCCTGGAACGCTACCTGCCGGACCTGTTCCGGCGCGCGCACTGAGCGGCGGGTTCACCGGCTGACAGCGCCGGGCACTGTCGGCTGAGACGACATCGAGTGTCTGCTTTCACGACACTTCCGATCGACCGGCCGCGGATCGGGCCGGCGCTCACGAAAATGTAGGGTCCCGCCGGCGCGCGCCCGCCCCCGGGGCTGGAACCCCGCCGTCTCCGAAACGTCGGGCCGGTCGCGAGCGCCGCGGCCGATTCCCGGCCGGGGTGGACGAGCCTGTCCGGGGGGCACGATGGCTCAGGGCAATCATAGACCGCGCGCGGGCGCGCCATGACGGCGAGCCACGGCGTGTTCGCCTTCGCGCATATCGGCGACCTCCACCTGGAGCGGGCCTCCGATCCCCACGCTGCCGACCTGCGGGCGATGCTCGCGGAGGTGGCGGGGCTGCACGGCCGCGGCCTCGTCGACTTCGCCTACCTGCCCGGCGACCTCGCCGAGGACGGCCGGGCGGAGCAGTACGCGGTCCTGCGCGAGGCCCTGGACCGGCACCCGGACCTGCCGGTGCGCCTGATCGCCGGCGACCACGACCGCCAGCACGGCACGATGGCGGATTTCGACGCCCTGTTCGCCGCGGTGGCGGGCAGCCCGCGCGGCGGCGGCCACGCGGCGCGGCGCCACGACCTGCCGCGCCCGCGCGACCCGGCCCCCGTGACGCACTACTACTTCGCCGAGACCTGGGCGGGCGTGCGCTGCCTGTTCCTCGACATGGTCAGCCCCGGCTACGGCCAGAAGGGCTTCGGCCTCGACTTCCGCCTCGGCCCCTGCCAGCTCGCGTGGCTCGGCGAGGAGCTGGCCCGGGCCGGGCGGGAGGGCCTGCCCTGCGCGGTCTTCGCCCACACCTACCCGGACGATCTCCGCGTGCCCGACGAGCGGGCGGCGCTCGCCGGCCTGATCCGCCATCACGGCGTGCGCCTCGTCGAGATGGGCCACACCCACTACAACGAGCTCGCCCCGGACGGGCGCACCCTCTACGCCGCGGCCCGCTCGGTCGGCCAGAACGAGGACGGCTCGGTCGGCTACGCGGTCGCGGCGATCGACGGTCCGGTGACGAGCTGGCGGTTCAAGCCCCTCGACCGCGCGCTGCCCTTCGTGATGATCACGAGCCCCGCCGACCGGCGCCTCGCCACGGCGCCCCTCGACGCCGCCGACGGCGCGATCTCGGTGCGCGCCCTGGTCCTGTCGGACCGGCCGCAGGCCGCGTGGCGCTGCGCCCTGCGCGTCGACGACGGGCCGCCCCACGCGATGGCGCCCGACGGGCCCCGCACCGTCCATGCAAGGATCCCCTGGCGGGAGGGCGCGCGCCGGCTCGCCGTCACGGTCACGGACGGCACGGGGCACACCGACACCGAGGTGATCGAGCCGGTGGGCCGCAGCTTCGTCCCGCCGCCGGCCCCCGACCGCCCCGGCAGCGACGCGTCCCGGCTGCCCGCCTGGCCGCAGAAGGGGCTCCGGGGCGACCAGCTCGGGCCGAACCGCAACGGCCGGGACTGGTAGCCGGTCCCGACCGAATCGCGGCACACCGCACCGCACGATCCACCCCACCAGAGGACCACCGCAACCGATGGGCGCGCTGACGCTGACCCCCAACATCGCGACCTGGACGATCGCCGCCCTCGCGACCCTCGGCGTCATCCTGCGGCCGTTCGCGTGGCCGGAGGCGATCTGGGCCGTGCTCGGCGCGGGCGCCCTCGTGGCCCTCGGGCTGCTCGCCCCGGCCACCGCCTGGGACGGCGTCCTGAAGGGGACCGACGTCTACCTGTTCCTCGTCGGCATGATGCTGATGTCGGAGGTCGCCCGGAAGGAGGGCCTGTTCGACTGGCTCGCGTCGATCGCCGTGCGCGCCGCCAGGGGCTCGGCGACCCGGCTGTTCACCCTCGTGTACCTCGTCGGCACCGCCGTCACGGTGTTCCTGTCGAACGACGCCTGCGCGGTGGTGCTGACGCCGGCCGTCTACGCGGCCACCAAGGCCGCCAAGGTGGAGAACCCCCTCCCCTACCTGTTCATCTGCGCCTTCATCGCCAACGCGGCGAGCTTCGTGCTGCCGATCTCGAACCCGGCCAACCTCGTGGTCTTCGCCGAGCACATGCCGCCGCTGGTGCGCTGGCTCGGCCTGTTCGCCCTGCCCTCGCTGCTGGCCATCGCGACGACCTACGCGGTGCTGCGGCTGACCCAGGCGAAGACCCTGCGCGGGCAGCAGGTCGCCACCGACGTCGAGGCCGTGGCGCTGTCCCGCACCGGCCTCGTGGCGGGGATCGGCATCGTGGCGACCGGCGGCGTGCTGATCGCCGCCTCGGCGCTCGGCCTCGACCTCGGCCTGCCGACCTTCGTGGCCGGCCTCGCCACCACGGTCGTCGTGCTGCTGCTCAAGCGCGGCGGCCTCGTCGAGGTGGCCAAGGACGTGTCGTGGAGCGTGCTGCCGCTGGTGGCCGGGCTGTTCGTCCTGGTGGAGGCGCTGGAGAAGACCGGCGTGCTCGCCATGCTGGCGGACCTCCTCAAGGGCTACGCCCACGCCGCCCCGGAGGCCACCGCCTGGGGGGCGGGCGGCCTGGTCGCGGTGCTGTGCAACCTCGTCAACAACCTGCCGGCCGGGCTGATCGCGGGCGCCGCCGTGCAGACCGCCCACGTGCCCGAGAAGGTGGCGGGCGCGATCCTGATCGGCGTCGACCTCGGGCCGAACCTGTCGGTGACGGGCTCGCTCGCCACGATCCTCTGGCTCACCGCCATCCGCCGCGAGGGCCAGGATGTCGGCGCCTGGACCTTCCTCAAGCTCGGCCTGCTGGTGATGCCGCCGGCCCTCGCGCTGGCGCTCGCCGGCCTGCTCCTCGTCTGACCCTCCCTCCCCGCCAACCCGAAGGTCCGCGCGCGTGACGGCTGCCCTCCTCTATCCCTTCATCCTGGTGGCGGGCGCGCTGCAGGCGATCGGCAACGCCATGAACGCGCAGCTGCGCGGCCGCATGGTCAATCCGTGGCTCGCCGCGACGGTGTCGTTCCTGCCGATCGTCTTCGTGTTCACGACCCTGTTCCTCACCATGCCGACGCCGCTGCCGAGCCTCGACTCCTTGAGCAAGATGCCCTGGTACGCGCCGCTCGGCGGCCTGGCCGGCGCGGTCGCGGTGTTCGGCGGGCTCGCCTTCATCGACAAGGTCGGCGCCGGGCCGTTCAACGGCCTGACGCTCACCGCCAACATCCTCACCTCCCTGGCCATGGACGCGCTCGGCCTGTTCGGCCTGCAGGCCGCGGGTTTCAAGCCGATGCCCTGGCTCGGCGGCCTGCTGATGGCGGTGGGCGTGACCTTCATCGCGCGCTCGGGCGGCAAGAGCGACGGCGGCGAGGGGCAGGGCGAGGGGCACGGGATGTCGGGCAAGCTGCTCTACCCGTTCATCCTCGTGGCCGGCGCCCTGATGGCGATCGGCGTGGTCTGGAACGCGCAGCTCCGCGGCGCCCTGGAGAACCCCTGGCTCGCCGCGACGGTCTCCTTCGTCCCGGTCGTGTTCGTGTTCGCGCTGATGTTCCTGCTGCGGCCGTCGCCGCTGCCGACCCGGGACGACATCGCGGGCGTCCGCTGGTGGATGCCGCTGGCCGGCCTCACCGGGGCGGTGGCGGTCTTCGCCGGGCTGCTCTTCGTCGACAAGGTCGGGGCCGGCGCCTTCAACGGCCTGCTGATCACCGCGAACCTCCTGACCTCGGTGGCACTCGACCATTTCGGCTGGTTCGGCATGAAGCGGGTCAAGGCCGGGCCGCCGCGCCTGATCGGCGCCGCCCTGATGGTCGGCGGCATCGTGCTGATCTCGCTGTTCTGAGCGCCCGGGCCGATGGCGACCCTCCCCGCCTGGATCCTGCGCCGGGAGACCCTGCTCCTGGCCGGGGCCGCCCTCCTGGGCGCGGGCGGGGTCGCGGCCTGGGTCCTGCTCCAGGCAACGGTCCTGACCATCGCGGTCGCGCCGCGCGACGGCACCGAGCCCGGCCTGATCAAGGCCTACGCGGACGCGCTCGACGCCGCGCACGAGAAGGTCCGGCTGAGGATCCTGTCCTTCGACGACGTGCGCGAGAGCGCCGCCGCCCTGCAGGACGGGCGGGCCGACCTCGCGGTGGTCCGCCCCGACGTGCTGCTCCCGACCAACGGCCTGACCCTGGCGATCCTGCGCGACCAGGCGATGGTCATCGCCTCGCCCGAGCAGGCCGGGATCACCAGCTTCCCGAAGCTCGCCGGCAAGCGGCTCGGCATCGCGGCGCACCGGGACGCCGATCTCTGGCTGCTCCGGAATCTCCTCGGCTATTACGGGCTCACCCTGGAGGAGGCCGCCGGCCCGGCCCGGGACTCGGCGGTCCTGCTGGTCCCGGTCGACCAGGAGGCGGTGGCCGCCGCCTTCCGCGAGCGGCGGATCGACGCCTTCGTCAGCATCATCGCGCCCTCGGCACCCAAGGCGCTGGCCCTGGTCTCGGCCGTGCAGGGCGTCGCCCGCGGCGGCAAGGTGGCGTTCGTCGCCGTGGAGGATGACGGCGCCGTGATCGAGCGCTTCCCGCGGCTCCAGGCGGTCACGGTCCCGGGCGGCCTGTTCGGCGGCCGGCCGAAGCTGCCGGCCGACGACGTGAAGACGGTGGGCGCCTCGTACCGGCTGATGGCCCGCGCCTCCCTGAGCCGGGTCGTGGCAGCCGACGTGACCCAGCAGCTCTTCGAGAAGCGCACCGCCGCCGCGCAGGCGACGGACGCCGCCGAGTACGTCCAGGCCCCGGCCTACGACACGACCGTGGCGGCCACCAGCGCCCGGATCCCGATCCATCCGGGGGCGATCGACTACTACGAGCGCGACCAGCACGGCTTCATCGAGCGCTACGGCGACACGCTCTACCTCCTCGGCGCACTGGCGGGCGGGCTCGTCTCGGTGCTGGCCTGGATCCGGCAGCGCCTCGCCGGCCTGCGCCGCGAGCGCATCGACGAGATCATGGACCGGCTCCTGGAGATCGCCGGGCAGGCCCGGGCGCTGCGCGACCCGGCGGCGATCGAGGCGCTCACCGTCGAGGTCGACGCGCTGGCCATGGACGTGGTGCGCTACGCCCGGGCGCGGGAGCCGGACACCCGGACCATGTCGGCGGCGTCCGTCGCCATCGACACGGCGCGGGCGACCATCGCGGATTGCCGGGCGCGGGCGGCCGGGGACGGGGGGCGGACCGGGCGCGCCGTCCGGCTGCACGGCGCGGGCGGGGCCTGACATGTCCGCTCCAGCCACCGCGCCCGCAGCGGACGGGAGCGAGGCCGCGACGCGTGCCTCCGTCCGGGCACGCGTCGCGGCGCGGGTGCAGCGGTCCCTGCGCTCGCGCACCGTGGCGTGGATGACGGTGGGCCTCGCCACGATCCTGGTGATGACCGCCATCGCGCTGGGCGCCTTCGTGTACCAGCAGCGCGGCGTCGACGCCGTGCGCCACACCGTGGCGGTGGACGGGCGCCTCGCCCGGGTGCTGTCGGCGGTGCAGGACGCCGAGACCGGCCAGCGCGGCTACCTGCTCACCGGCGACGCGGCCTTCCTGATGCCCTTCACCGAGGGGCGGGTGAACGTCGACCGGCAGCTCGACCTCCTGCGCGACCTCGTCCAGGACGATCCCGACCAGCGGGGCGAGCTCGACACCCTGGCCGGGCTGATCCGCCGGAAACTCGACGAGCTCGGCGCCAGCGTCGCCCTCATGCGCGCCGGCGACGGCGCCGCGGCCCGCGCCTCCGTGGCGGACGGGCGCGGCAAGCAGGTGATGGACGCGATCCGCGACCGCGTGCGCCGCATGGAGGCGCACGAGGCGGACCGGATGGAGCGGCGGCAGGCGACGGTGTCGCGGATCGCCCTGGCCATCTGGGTCATGGTCGGCGCCCTCGCCGTCCTGTTCGTGCTGTTCGCCGCCTCGGCCCTGCGGGAGGCGACCCGGCGCAACCGGCTGTCGCGGTTCCTGCCGCAGGAGCTGGTCCTGCGTCTCGCCGACGGCGACGGCAGCCTGAAGGCCGGCCGCCGGCAGCAGGCCGCCATCGTGTTCGTCGACATGCGCGGCTCGACCACCCTGGCCGAGAGCCTCGATCCGCACCGGCTCTCCGAGTTCCTGTCCGCCTTCCGGCGACGGGTGACGCGCCTCGCCCGCCTGCGGGGCGGGGTGGTCGACAAGTTCATCGGCGACGGTGCCCTGGTGGTGTTCGGCCTGCCCGAGCCGCGGCCCGACGATGCCGCCCGCGCCCTCGCCTTCGCCCAGGACCTCGTCGCGGTGATCGCCCGCTGGACCGACAGGAGCGGGCCCGCGCGGACCGTGCGCATCGGCGTCGGGGTGCATTACGGCGAGGTGTTCTGCGGGATCATCGGCGAGGCGGCGCGCTACGAGTTCACCGTGCTGGGCGACGCCGTCAACGTCGCCGCCCGCCTCGAGCAGGCGACCAAGCTCCACGGCGTCCCGATCCTGGTCTCGGAGGCCGCGCGCCGCGCCGCCGGGGCGCCGGCCGAGGCGTGGCGGGAAGTCAGCCGCGAGCCCCTGCGGGGACGCCGGGAGCGCATGGCCTACCACACGCCCGCCGATCCCGGATCGGCCGGATCCAACCCCCATCGGGAAGAAGATATCGCGTCCTCGGCGGTCGAAGCGGCTCTCTGAGAAGAACCTGTCTGTTACTGAGACCGGATGGAGAACAAGCATCTCCACGCGCGGCGAAATTCGAAAGACGCCTCCATTGCGAACGGGCCGGCCGAGCGCGACATTCGTCACCATGCGCAGCGCCTCCGAAAACCAGTCGCCGGCCTTCGATCCGTTCGGCGAGCCCGTCGCCGACGGCGTCGCCCGCGCCTGCCCGGCCGCCACGGCCGGCGACCGCACGGCGCGGCGGGTCGGCGGTGCGGTGTTCTGGACCCTCGCCCTGGCGATCCTGGCCGGGCGCGTCTACGCCTACGATCTTCCGGCCGTGCAGGCCGTCGCCTCGCACGCGGCCCAGGCGCTCGCGCTGCGCTGACGCGGCGGGATCAAGCGTCCGTTCGAGCCGCCCGTCCGACCCTCAGTAGGTTCCGGCCAGATAGGCGGCGATCGCGCCGGCGTCGGCCTGCTCGATCGGGGCGTGGTAGGCCTTGATCATCTTGGCCACCTCGGCATCCCAGAAGGCTTTCCCGCGCCCGGGCGGCTGCGTGGCGATGTAGTCGACCGAGTGGCAGGTCTGGCAATTGGCCTGCGCCGCCTCGTAGCCCGCGGTCAGGCCCCCGTCCGTCGGGGGCCGCAGTTGCGCGGTCGGATCCGGAAGCGTGTAGGTCCGCGGCGCCGCCCGGGCCGCGCCGGCCGTCAGACCCGCGATCACCGCGCCGAGCACGAGCGCCCGCATCCCGTTGGTCCTCCCGTTCGCGCTCACGCCGCCCGCACCCGGGTGGTCTCGACGCCGTTGCGCATGTAGCCGGACGGGTTCCAGCGCGACGTCGTCGGCTGGGTGCTGCCGTCGTTGGCGGTGGCCCGCACCCGGATCGCGTGGGCGCCGGGCGTGAGCGCGGTCGCGAGCGACCAGGTCCGGAACGCGTAGGGGCCGAGATCCCCGCCCAGCGCGGCCCGAGTCCAGGTGGCGCCGTCGTCGGTCGAGACCGCGACCTCCCTGATGCCCGAGCCGCCGTCGAAGGCGATGCCGCGCAGGGCGACCGGACCGGCCTTCACCTGCGCGCCGTCGGTCAGGTTCGTCAGGAACGACCGGACATTGAGGCGCCCGATCGGCACCGTGGCGGCGGCCGCCTGACCGGGCTCGGTGCAGGCGCAGGCATTGTCGGGGATGCGGTAGGCGGTCTTCATGAAGAAGCCCTCGAAGGGCTTGTCCAGCACCGTGACCGTGTCGAGGTGCTTGACCCAGTAGGTCCCGTAATAGCCGGGCACGACGAGGCGGAGCGGGTAGCCGTTGAGCCAGGGCAGATCCGCGCCGTTCATGCCCCAGGCGAGCAGCACCTGCCCGTCGCCGGCCTGGTCGAGGGTCAGCGCCTTGGCGAAGTCCGGCGTCTCCGGCAGGACCGGGCGGTCGAGCCCGTTGAAGGCGACCTGCACGGCCCCGGCCTTCACGCCGGCCCGATCCAGCACGGTCCTCAGCGGCACGCCGGTCCAGCGGGCGCAGCCCATGGCGCCGTTGGCGAGCTGGCCGCCGGCCATGCGCGGCTCGAAGAAGCCGCGGGAATTGCCCGAGCACTGGTTGACCGCGACGATCTCGGTCCCGCCGGGCAGCGCCTTCAGCTCCGCGAGGCTGAACGAGGCCGGCCGCTCGACGTGGCCGCCGACGTTCAGCCGGAACGCCTCGGGATCGATCTCCAGGGGGATGTCGGCGAGGTGGTAGCGGACGAAGAAGGCGTCGTTCGGCGTGATCGCGCCCGCGTCGAAGACCGCGAACGGCGTCTCCAGCTGGGGCGGCCGGGCGGTGGTCTGCAGCAGCGGCCGCTTGCCCGGATAGGCCACGAGCGGGCGCTCGCCGTTGCCGAAGGGCAGCTGCGCCGCCTCGTCGGCGCGGGCCGGCCGCAGGCCGCTTCCCGCCGCCAGGGCGCCGAGGGCGGCGCTCTTCAGGAAGGCCCGCCGTGCCGGATCGGTCATCCTCTGCTCCTTCCCGGCCCGCACCGGACGTCCCGGTCCCCGCGCGGCCGGCTCCCGTGGATAGCCCGCTCCGGCCGAAAGGCCCAGATCCCCCGCATTCAGCGCTCCGTGAGGTGGCGGCGGACGGCCGCGGCGGTTACGGCGGAGACGCGCACGTTCGATTCCCGGGTCACGCCGGCGATGTGGGGCGTCAGGATCAGGTTGGGCACGCCCGCGAACACGGCGCCGGCGGCCGCGTCGAGGGGCTCGCGCTCGAACACGTCCAGCGCCGCGCCGCCGAGATGGCCGGAGCGCAGCGCGGCGGCCACGGCCGCCTCGTCCACGATGCCGCCCCGGGCGGCGTTGATCAGGATCGCGCCCGTCGGCATCCGCGCCAGCGCCGCCGCGTCGATCAGGCCGCGGGTCGCGTCGGTGAGCGGCACGTGCAGCGAGAGCACGTCGCTGCCGGCGATCAGCGCGTCGAGGGCGGTCCGTTCCACCGGGCCCGAGGCCGGGGTCCAGGTCTGGGTCCAGGTCTGGGTCCAGGCCGGGTCGTCCGCGGCCACGAACGGGTCGTGGGCGGCGACCGCCATGCCGAGCGCCGCCGCCCGCCGGGCGGTCTCGCGGGCGATCGACCCGAAGCCCACGAGGCCGAGGCGCTTACCGGCGATCTCGCGGCCCATCAGGGCGTTGCGCGGCCACGCGCCGGCGGCGACGGCGGCGCTCGCCCCGTAGGCGCCGCGCAGGAGCAGCAGCGCGGAGGCGATGACGTACTCGGCGACCGCGCCGTCGTTGGCGCCGGTGGCCGGGTAGACCGCGATGCCGCGCGCCCGGCAGGCGGGGAGGTCGATGTTGTCGAGGCCGACGCCGAGGCGGCCGACGACCGTGAGGTCGCGGGCGGCGTCGAGCAGGGCGCCGCGGACCTGCGTCCGGTTGCGCACGATCAGGGCGTCGGCCCGGGCGGCGGCGGCGGCGAGGTCCTCCGGCCGGTCGACGAGGCCGGGATCGTACACCACGTCGAGGCCGGCGAGTTCGGCCGCGATCGCGGCCTCGTCCATGAACTCGCTGATGACGACCTTGGGCATGGCGCGCCTCTGTCCCGGTTCCGCGTGGTCGTCCCCCGCTAGAGCCGTTGGCACCCGCGTGGCAACCCGGATCCCGGCCCTGCCGCCCTCAGGCGACCGCGCGGACGGCCCGCTCCGCCGGGAGCGCCGTCCGGGGCAGGCGCTCGATCAGGCCGGGGATCTCCTCGGGCGGCCGCGCCGGGCTGTACAGGAAGCCCTGCGCGCTGTTGCAGCGCCGCAGCCGCAGGAGCTCGGCCTGCTGCTCGGTCTCGACGCCCTCCACCGTGACGTCGATGCGCAGGTCGCGGGCGATGACCATGATCGCCTCGATCACCGTCAGGCATTCGGGGCGGCTGCTCAGGTCGCGCACGAAGGCGCGGTCGATCTTGATCTTGTCGACCGGGAACTGCGTCAGGTAGCTCAGCGAGGAGTAGCCCGTCCCGAAATCGTCGAGGGCGATCCGCACCCCGAGCGCCCGCAGGGCGCGGAGATTGTCCAGCACGTGCGGCGTGTTGGCCAGGAAGATCGACTCGGTGATCTCGATCTCGAGGCGCTCCGCCGCCAGGCCGGTCTCGCTCAGCACCGCCGCGACGTCGGCGAAGAAGTCGGGCCGGCGGAAATGGACCGACGAGATGTTGACGGCGACGCGCAGGCGCGCCGGCCAGGTCAGCGCCTCCGCGCAGGCCCGCCGCAGGGCCCAGCGCCCGATCGCGAGGATGAAGCCCGTTCCCTCGGCGATCGGGATCAGCTCGGCGGGCGAGACGGGGCCGAGACCGGGCCGGGTCCAGCGCAGCAGCGCCTCGCAGCCCACCACCTGGCCGTCCTGCAGGCCGACCAGCGGCTGGTAGTGCAGCGCCATCTCGCCGTCCGCGAGGGCCTGCCGCATCGCCTCGTCGAGTTCGTGCCGGCGCTGGACGCGCACCTCCAGGTCGCGGTCGAAGCCCCGCCAGCGCCCCTTGCCGCCCTGCTTGGCGCTGTAGAGCGCGAGGTCCGCCTTCCGGAGCAGGTCCTCGGGCTCGGTCGCGTCCGCGGGGGCGCAGGCGATCCCGACGCTGACGCCGATCTCCGCCCGGACGCCGTCGATGAGGTAGGGCTCGCGCAGGACCCCGATCGTGGCCTCGGCCAGGGCCCGCGCGGCCGCGCCGTCCCGGCCGCGCTGCAGGATCGCGAACTCGTCGCCGCCGAGGCGGAACGCCTGCGCGTCGGCCGGGAGCAGCGCGCGCAGGCGATCGGCGACCTGCCCCAGCAGGGCGTCGCCGGCGGCGTGGCCGATGCTGTCGTTGACGGTCTTGAAGCCGTCGAGGTCGAGGTAGAGCAGGCTGACCGTCGCGTCCGGAGCCTGTGGCGAGGTCTGCGCGGCGGCCGCGCAGACCTCGGACGCGACGTCGTGGAACATGACCCGGTTCGACAGCCCGGTCATCGGATCCCGGGTGGCCAGGTAGGCGATGTGCGCTTCCGCCCGTCGGGCCTCCGTCACGTCGGAGCCGACACCCCGGAAGCCCGCGAAGCGCCCCTTCTGATCGAGGAACGGCTTGCCGCTCAGCCGGAGCCAGCGCCGGCCGGCCGGCGTGTCGACGGCGATGAGGTGCTGGTGGAAGGCGACGCCCCGCCGGAGGCGGTCCAGCAGGTCGGCGCTCTGATCGGCCTCGGGGGAGATCTCGGGCGAGATCTCGGGGGAGCCCTTGGGCGAGGCCTCGGCCCGGCCGGCGAGCAGCGCCGGGAACGAGGCGTGCTGGAGTGTCCGCACCGGGCAGGCCAGCACGTCCGCCATCCGGGTGGAGACGTGCTGGAACCGCCCGGTCCCGTCCGTCTCCCACAGCCAGTCGCTGGCATTCGCCTCGAAGGCGTTGAGCAGCAGCCCGATCGTCTCGCTCTGGTCCCCGACCCGCACGCGGTCGAGGATGCGCTGGCGCGACAGGCGGCTCATGCGCCTCACGCTCGTCACCACGAAGATCGCGTAGACCGCGAGCAGGAAGCCGAGGCTGAGCGCGACCGGCTCCCCGGACCGGGCCAGCCCGACGAAGCTGCCGACGATGACCGGGACCGCGAACAGGTACGAGACCGACAGGAGCGGGCCGACCACGTAGGCGTCCGAGATCAGGCCGGTCACGATGGCGACGACGAGCAGCCGCGCGTCGCCGCCGGAGGGGGCGAACAGCACGACCGGCAGGGTCGCCCAGGCGAGGCCCAGGGCGAAGGCCAGGCCGGCGGAGATCCGGCAACCCCACCGGACGGTGGCGGCCGAGGCGGTGTCGCCGTGGGTGCGCCAGTAGAGCCAGGTCGCGTAGGTCGCCGCCGCGATCAGCACCGCGACCACGGCGAGCAGGCCGAGGAGGTAGGTGTGCGAGGCCGAGCCCCAGAAGAAGTACGCGACGGCCAGCGCGATGATCAGGTGCGTCACCGCCGAGTAGGTGGCGAGCTTCAGCGTCTCGTCGAGGAGCCCCGCGCGCACCTGCAGGCGGTAGCGGTTCGGCAGCGCGTCGTCGGCGTCGGGACCGCAGAGGCGGCCGAGCAGCGATGCCGCGCGGCCCGGCCAGGATCTCCGCCGCGCGGTCGGCTCGATCGCGCCGGGCGGGCCGGACGCGTCCGCGGTCATGTCAGGCGACATGGCCGGCCCCGGGGCGGGGCGCGACCCTCA
Organism: Methylobacterium sp. ME121; assembly: GCF_000974725.1. Taxonomy (NCBI): domain Bacteria; kingdom Pseudomonadati; phylum Pseudomonadota; class Alphaproteobacteria; order Hyphomicrobiales; family Methylobacteriaceae; genus Methylobacterium; species Methylobacterium sp. ME121. Next base: position 9,356 of record NZ_BBUX01000062.1, on the reverse strand, counting down.
TCGTCAGGCCGCCCTTGGGCCGCAGGGTCACGCGGAACTGCGCCGCCGGCATCTCGGCCGTCACCGGCCGGAGGCGGAAGGCGGGCAGCAGCGTCGCCAGGATGACGAGGCACTCGGTCAGGGCGAGGCTCATACCGATGCAGACCCGCGGGCCGGCGCCGAACGGCAGGTAGGCGTAGCGGTCGAGCGCGGCGGCCCGCTCCGGCGCGAAGCGGTCCGGGTCGAACGCCTCCGGCCGGTCCCAGAGCAGCGCGTGCCGGTGCAGGGCGTAGACCGGCACGTGGACCGACTGCCCGGCCGGCACGACCGTGTCCCCGAGCCGGACCGGGGCCCGTGTCCGCCGCACGATCAGCGGCGCCGGCGGATAGAGGCGCATCACCTCGAGGAGCACCTGGCGGGTGTAGGGGAGCCGGTCCGCGGCCTCGGGATCGGCGGCGAGATCGTCGCCGAGGCGCGCCATCTCGGCGACGACGCGCCGCTCCACCTCCGGGTGCTCGGCCAGGACCCGGAAGGTCCAGGCCAGCGCCAGGGCCGTGGTCTCGTGGCCGGCGGACACGAAGGTCAGCAGGTTGTCGACGAGGCTCGCCTCGGGGAGCGGCGCCCCGGTCTCCGGATCCCGCGCCTGCAGCAGGAGGCCGAGGAGGTCGGAGCCGGGCTCGCCGCGGGCCCGGCGGCGCGCGATCGTGCGGGCGACCTCGCCGCGCAGGTAGCGCACCGCCTCCGCCCCGGCCCGGGCTCCCGGATGCGGGACCCAGCTCGGGGCCCGCAGCATCTCCAGGGCGATCTTCCAGCTGGTCTGGCCGAGATAGGCGTCCATCGCGGCCCCGAAGGGCTCGACCTCCAGATGCGGATCGCCCGAGACCATCGTGGCGACGATGACGTCGAAGGCGGTGCGCATCATCTCGCGCAGGATGTCCCGCTCGGCCCCGGCCGGGTCGGCGTCGCGCCAGCGCGCCCGCGTCGCGGCGGCGGCCCGGGCCATGGCCGGCACGAAGCTCCGGACCCGGTCCGGGCGGAACATCGGGATCGCGGTCCTGCGCTGGCGGCGCCAGCGGGCTCCGTCCGCGGTGAGGACCCCCGCGCCGAGGGCGGGGGCCAGCGCCCGCAGCATGAACGGCTCCCGCTCCAGCGCCTCGGCCTGGTCGACCATCAGGCTGCGGATGTGGCCGGGATCGCAGACGTAGGTGGTCCGCTGGCCGAGGAAGCGGGTCGTCACCAGCGGTTGTGTGTAGATCTGCCGCGGCCAGGCCTCGATCAGGCTGCCCAGCATCGTGACGAGCACGGATGGCAGCGCGACCGCCTCGGCCACGCCCTCTGCCACGGCCGCCGCGAACGGCGGCCGTCCCGGCGCGCAGACCCTGAACGTTCCGACAGCGGGCATACCGGCTCCCTCGCGGGACCAGATTCGTGGCTCAACGTTAAGTTTTGCCGTGCCGGCGCATCGCCGTCGAGAACTTCGCCCGGGACAGGTCCGGAAATCGCCGCCTTGCTTACCGGGGGCTTACCGGAATTCCCGCGCAAGTCCGGCGGCCCGCGCTAGCGGTCCCGGGTCTCGAGGGCCCGAGCCTTGAGGGCCTCGTGGAGCCGGCCCTCGATCAGCAGCGCCGAGCCGTAGTGGAACTCGATGTCGAAGGCGTGCCGCTGGTTCATCGAGAGCGACGCGCTCTGCATCGCGATGAGACGGCCCTCCGCGTCGAACAGGCCCGAGCCCGATCCGCCGTAGCCGTCGTTGCAATCGTGGCGGGCGCGGCGGATCGCGCCCTCGCTCGGCGGATCGATCCGCCGGACGGCGCAGGATTCCCGGCTGCTCTGGCCCCGGTAGTTCTCGTGCCCGGCCGGTGAGACCATCGTCACCGGGAGCGTCAGGTCGCCGGTCGGAAGGGTGGGCGGGTCCGGGATCGGCTGCGGCCGCGCCTCGGCCGGCTCGGAGAGGCGCAGCAGCGCCCAGTCGTCGGTGATGTGCAGGCGCCGGGCCTCGGGCTCGACGCCGAGTTCCAGGACGTCGGGCACGAAGGCGTAGTTCCGGCCGGCGATCTGAAAGTAGCAATCGGCGACGGTTCGGGTGACCTCCAGTTGTCGATTGCGGAAATTGTGCGCGTTCATCAGCACGAGGGACCGGCTCCCGATCAGCCACGCGGCGGCGGCCTTCTGGGGGATCCCGTCCGGGCGCCGGCACCACAGGACGCCTGCGCCGGGAAAGCGGTCCAGGTCGGCCCCCGTCAGTTCGCGCCGCCCGTCCTGCTGATAGAGCGCCGCGAGACGGCGTTCCCCGCCGGTCCCGGGCGCCGGGGCCGGGGACGCCGGGCGGGCCGCCAGTCCAGCGGCGAGCCCGGCCGCGAGTCCGGCCGCCAGCGCCAGAGAGCGGGCCGCGCAGCCCGTGACACGACCCATGGCGTCCTCCCGGAACGGGTCGGCGGACGGCTCGGGGCCCGCACGCCCGCACATCGCTCCGGCCTGTCTGGGGTGAAGGCCGGCTCGCGGTCAAGGCCCGCGTGGTCTTACCAGATCTCCGGTGTTCTGTTGCCGGATCATCCCGAAAAGAAATGTTTCGTTTTGCAAAGACACGCATTACAAGCCGTGCGAATAATCAAGCGGCGCACAACGATAATAAGTCTTTTATAAGCTCAGCGAATACTGGAAACAGCCCGGATATCGCGACGCTAGAGACGGATTTGTCGGTGAAAGTCGTGTCGCCGTCGAATGAACACCACGATGACTGTGAGGCCAAACGGCGTGGCAGTCCGGCGAGGAGACGCAGGATGATCAGGCTCCGGAATTCCGTCTCGGCATTGGCGATCATGGCGCTCGCGCCGGTCGCCATGGCGGGCGTGGCGCAGGCCAACGACAAGCTCATCGAGAAATCGAAGAGCGACGAGAACTGGGTGATGCCCGGTAAGAACTACGACTCGAACAATTACAGCGACCTGACGCAGATCAACAAGAGCAACGTCAAGCAGCTCAAGCCGGCCTGGACGTTCTCCACCGGCCTGCTCAACGGCCACGAGGGCGCGCCGCTCGTCGTCGACGGCGTCATGTACATCCACACCTCGTTCCCCAACAACACCTTCGCCCTCGGCCTCGACGATCCGGGCAAGATCCTCTGGCAGGACAAGCCCAAGCAGAACCCGGCCGCGCGCTCGGTGGCCTGCTGCGACCTCGTCAACCGCGGCCTCGCCTACTGGCCCGGCGACGGCAAGACCCCGGCGCTGATCCTCAAGACCCAGCTCGACGGCAACGTCGCCGCCCTCAACGCCCAGACCGGCGAGACGGTGTGGAAGGTCGAGAACTCCGACATCAAGGTCGGCTCGACCCTCACGATCGCCCCCTACGTGGTGAAGGACAAGGTGATCATCGGCTCCTCGGGCGCCGAGCTCGGCGTGCGCGGCTACCTGACCGCCTACGACGTCAAGACCGGCGCGCAGGTCTGGCGCGCCTACGCGACGGGCCCGGACGAGGACCTGCTGCTCGCCAAGGACTTCAACATCCACAACGCCCATTACGGCCAGAAGGGCCTCGGCACCGCGACCTGGGAGGGCGACGCCTGGAAGATCGGCGGCGGCACCAACTGGGGCTGGTACGCCTACGATCCGGGCACCAACCTGATCTACTTCGGCACCGGCAACCCGGCGCCGTGGAACGAGACCATGCGTCCCGGCGACAACAAGTGGACGATGACGATCTTCGGCCGCGACGCCGACACCGGCGAGGCGAAGTTCGGCTACCAGAAGACCCCGCACGACGAGTGGGACTATGCCGGCGTCAACGTGATGATGCTGTCCGACCAGAAGGACAAGGACGGGAAGATGAGGAAGCTCCTCACCCACCCGGACCGCAACGGCATCGTCTACACCCTCGACCGGACGGACGGCACGCTGGTCTCGGCCAACAAGATCGACGACACCGTCAACGTGTTCAAGTCGGTGGACCTGAAGACGGGCACGCCGGTGCGCGATCCGGAATACGGCACCCGGATGGACCACCTCGCCAAGGACATCTGTCCCTCGGCGATGGGCTACCACAACCAGGGTCACGATTCCTACGATCCGAAGCGGCAAGCCTTCTACATGGGCATCAACCACATCTGCATGGATTGGGAGCCCTTCATGCTGCCCTACCGGGCGGGTCAGTTCTTCGTCGGTGCGACGCTGAACATGTATCCGGGCCCGAAGGGTGACCGGCAGAACTACGAGGGCCTCGGCCAGATCAAGAGCTACAACGCCATCACCGGCAAGTTCAACTGGGAGAAGATGGAGCGCTTCGCGGTCTGGGGCGGCACCACCGCGACCGCCGGCGACCTCGTCCTCTACGGGACGCTGGACGGCTTCATCAAGGCGCGCGACTCCGACAACGGCGACCTCCTCTGGAAGTTCAAGCTGCCGTCGGGCGCCATCGGCTACCCGATCACCTACACCCACAAGGGCACGCAGTACGTCGCCATCTACTACGGCGTCGGCGGCTGGCCGGGCGTGGGCCTGGTGTTCGACCTCGCCGACCCGACCGCCGGTCTCGGCGCGGTGGGCGCCTTCAAGAAGCTCGCCAACTACACCCAGATGGGCGGCGGCGTGATGGTGTTCTCGCTGGACGGCAAGGGCCCGTACGACGACCCGAACGTCGGCGAGTACGCGCAGCACGCCGCCAAGTAACGGCCACCCGCACCCCGCCCGCATCCCGTCGGCCTCCGGCCGGCGGGGTTTCGGGATCGGATCCCGACGCGCGGGGGGCCCTCCGGCGCCCCGCCCGTCCCCGGACACGCCATCCGGACACGCCATCAAGAAACGCTTCGACAACAGGGATCAACGTCCATGCCGCGCCCGCGCGCCCGCATCCTGGCGGCCCGTCTCGCCGCCGTCCTGACGCTCGCCGCCCTGGCCGCCGGGCCGGTGGCGGCCCAGGAATCCGAGGCCCAGGCCATCCAGTCGGAGCCCGGCAAGGCCCCGCCCGCGCCGCCGGCCGACCCCGCGACCCTGCGGATCTGCGCCTCCGAGAAGCAGCCGCCGCTCTCGATGAAGGACGGCTCGGGGCTCGAGAACCGCGTCGCCGTCGCCGTCGCCGAGGCGATGGGGAAGAAGCCCGTCTTCGTCTGGCTCCCGAAGCCCGCGATCTACCTCGTCCGCGACGGCCTGGAGAAGCGGACCTGCGACGTGGTCGTCGGGCTCGACAGCGACGATCCGCGGGTGCTGACCACCCGGCCGTACTACCGGAGCGGCTACGTCTTCATCACCCGCGCCGACAAGGATCTCGACGTGAAGTCCTGGTCGGACCCGCGGCTCAAGACCCTCGACCACATGGTGGTGCCGTTCGGCTCCCCCGGCGAGGCGATGCTCAAGGATATCGGCCGCTACGAGGAGGACATGGCCTACCTCTACTCGCTGGTGAACTTCCGCTCGCCGCGCAACCAGTACACCCAGATCGACCCGGCCCGCATCGTCAGCGAGGTCGCCACCGACAAGGCCGATGTCGGCGTCGCCTTCGGCCCGGACGTGGCCCGCTACGTCAAGGAGTCCCCGACGCCCCTGCGCATGACGCTGGTCCCGGCCGACACGGTCGGCAGCGACGGCCGCAAGGTCCCGCAGGTCTTCGACCAGTCGATGGGCGTGCGCAAGGACGACGAGGCCCTGCGCAAGGCGCTCGACGCCGGGATCGAGAAGGCCCGGCCGGCGATCGCGGCGATCCTCAAGCAGGACGGGGTGCCGGTCGTCGCCTCGAACTGAGCTGCGCCCGCCCCGCCTCCGCCCGGCCCGGCGCGACCGGGCCGCCGACCGAGACACCGCGCCAGACACCGCGGCAGACACCGCCCCAGACATCGACCAGACGTCGCTCGCGACGTCGATCAGGACATCAGGACCCGCTCAACAGATGCTCATCGTACGTTCGGCCCGCGTCGCCCTTCTCACCCTCGCCGCGGCGATGCCCGTCGCGGCCCGCGCGCAGCCCCAGTCCGGCCCGCAGACCGGGATCGTCTTCCGCAACACCATCACCGGCGAGGCGATGGACACGGCCGAGGGCAAGCCGGGCGGGCGGGACACGCAGGCGGTCAAGACCTTCTTCCAGACCGGCAAGAATCTCTACATCGACGACAAGTCCTGCCTGCGCAACGGCGAGAGCCTGTTCCTGACCTCGTGCTCCGGCTGCCACGGCCATCTCGGCGAGGGCAAGGTCGGGCCCGGCCTCAACGACGATTACTGGACCTACCCGGCGAACACGACCGATGTCGGCCTGTTCTCGACCCTCTGGGGCGGCGCCAACGGCATGATGGGCCCGCACAACGAGGATCTCAATCCCGACGAGATGCTGCAGGTCATCGCCTGGATCCGTCATCTCTACACGGGTCCGGTGAAGGATGCCGAGTGGCTCACCGACGAGCAGAAGAAGACTTACAAGCCCTTCAAGGAGGGCGAGACCTTTGCCAAGGACGTGCCCGGCCAGTGCAAGCCGCTGGACTAGCCGCTCTCGGCAAGTCGCGCCCCGCGGGAGACGGGGCGAACCCACGGCCCGACCGGCCGCCCGAGGAAGAGACGGAGGAATCTACGATGCGCACAGTGATCACGGCGGCGATGCTGATCGCGGGGGCGGCCTTCGCGGTGCCGGCGCTGGCCTATGACGGGCAGACCTGCAAGGCGCCCGGCAATTGCTGGCAGCCGAAGCCCGGCTTCCCCGAGAAGGTCGCCGGGACCAAGTACGATCCCAAGCACGACCCGAAGGAGGTCAGCAAGCAGGCCGAATCCATCAAGCAGATGGAGGAGCGCAACAGGAAGCGGATCGAGAACGCCAAGAAGACCGGCAAGTTCGAGTACGACGTCGCCAAGATCTCGTCGAACTGATCGCGGCCGGTCCGACCGGCCCGGGGCCGGCCCGCGCCGCGGCGCCGGCCCGCAGCGACGCTCGGCACCGCGCGCCGCACCGACACGCCGCACCGTTACCCGGCGCCGCCGCTCCGGCGCCCCGCCCGACACCGCAGGCACCGCCTCATGAACACCCTCCGTCCCGGAGACACGATGCTCACCGACTGGCGGGCGGCGGCGGCCCGCTTCGAGGCGGAGGTCGCCAAGGCGGTTGTCGGGCAGGAGCGGGCGATCCGCCTCGCGACGATCGCGATCTTCGCCCGCGGCCACGTGATGCTCGAGGGCGATGTCGGCGTCGGCAAGACCACCCTGCTGCGGGCGGTGGCCCGGGCGCTGGGCGGCGCCTACGAGCGCGTCGAGGGCACGGTCGACATGATGCCGACCGACCTGATCTACCACACCTATCTCGGCCCCGACGGCCGGCCGCGAGTCGATCCCGGCCCGGTCCTGGCCCGGGCCGAGGATCTCTCGGTGTTCTTCTTCAACGAGATCAACCGGGCGCGGCCGCAGGTGCACGCCCTGCTGCTCCGGCTGATGGCCGAGCGCAGCGTCCAGGCCTTCGGCCGCACCTACACGTTCCCGAACCTGCAGGTCTTCGCCGACCGCAACCGCGTCGAGCGCGAGGAGACCTTCGAGCTCCCGGCCGCGGCCCGCGACCGCTTCCTGATGGAGATCGGGCTGGAGGCGCCCCGGGACGCGGCGGTGCGCCGGAGCCTGGTCTTCGACCCGCGCTTCCACGACACCGACGCCCTCGTCGGCGCGGTCGCGGAGGGCGTGCTCGACCACGCCCGGATCGGCGGCATCGCGGCCGCGATCCAGCACGCCGTCCGCGCGGAGCCGTCGATCGAGGCCTACGTGGTGGCCCTCTGGGACGCGCTGGTCCGTCCCGCGGAGGCCGGGATCCGGCTCCCGGGCCTCGACACCGCCACCCTCGTGCAGGGGGGCGCCTCGCCGCGCGGCGTCGCCTTCCTGGTGCGGGCCGCCCGGGTGCGGGCGTGGCTGGAGGGCCGCGACTGGCTGGTGCCGGAGGACGTGCGGGCGGTCTTCACCGAGGTGATGGCCCACCGGGTCTTCCTCGAGCCCGTCCACGAATTGCAGCGCGGCGCGATCGTGCCGGCCCTGTGCCGGGCCGCGTTCGAGACGGTGCCGGCGCCGTGAGCGACCCGCGCACGGCCGACATCGTCTACCTGCCGCGCTGGCGGCCGCGCGGCAGCCGGGCCGGTCTCCACCGGGGGCGCGACGCCGGCGGCGCCGGCCCGTTCCGCGATCAGGTGCCGTTCCTGCAGCTGCCGGATGCGCGCCGCATCGACCTGCGCGCGACGCTGCGCGACCCGTTCGAGGGCGTGCATGTCCGCCGCTTCGAGGCGCGGACCGCGGTCGAGACCTGGGTCCTGGTCGATCTCTCGGCCTCGATGGGCTTCCGCGGCACGGCCGACCGGGCGCGCCTCACGGGCGATCTCTGCCGGGCGCTGGCCGTCTCGGCGACCCGGATCAGCGACGGGTTCGGCCTGATCGGCTGCGACGAGACCCTGCGCGACGACCTCACCCTGCCCGCCACCCGCCACCGGGGCGCGGCCGTGGCCGCCGCCGAGCGGGTCGCGGGCGCGGAGCGGGCGGGGCGCGGCTGCGCCGGCATGCTCGAGGCCGCGCGGCGGCTCGCCGGGCGGCCGAAGCTCGTCTTCCTCGCCTCCGACTTCCGCTGGCCGGAGAGCCTGATCGCCCGGGTCTTCGCCGCCCTGGCGCCGCACGACACGGTGCCGATCCTGCTCGCCGACCCCGCCGAGGCGGAGGCGCTGCCGGCCTTCGGCCTCGTCGAACTCGACGATCTCGAGGGCGGCGGCCGCCGCGTGGTCCTGCTGCGCCCGAGCCTGCGCCGGGCCTGGATCGCCCGGGAGCGGGACCGGATCGCCGCCCTGGAGCGCGCCGCCGCGCCCTTCGCGCGCCGGGTCTTCCGGCTCGCCGGGCGCTTCGACGCCCAGGCGCTCACCCGCCACCTGCTGACGACCTGAGCATGGGCGCGCGCGGTCCCGCCCTCCTGCTGGCCGGCCTCCTCGCGGGCGTCCTGGCCGCGCCCCTCGCCCTGACGGCCGGCACGGCCGCCGCGCAGGTGCGCTCCGTCGAGGTGCGCAGCAAGCGGCCCTTCGGGATCTTCCTGGGCGACCTGGTCGAGGCGCAGGTGGAGATCCTGGCCGATCCCGACTTCCGGCTGCAGCGCGCGACGCTGCCCCGGCCCGGTCCGGTGACCTACTGGCTCGACCTGCGCGCCGTGGCGGTCGACGAGGCCCCGGTGGCCGGCGCCCGTCGGGTGCGCCTGCGCCTGACCTACCAGAGCTTCTACGCCGCCCTCGACGCCCGCACCCTGGAGGTGCCGGGCTTTCCCCTGACGCTGGCGAGCGAGGCGGCGACCGGCCTCACCACGGCCGCCGTCCAGGTGCCGGGCTGGAGCCTCGGCGTCTCGCCCCTGCGCGAGGTGCAGCCGCAGCGGCGCGAGGATCCGGCCGAGTACCTGCGCCC